>NZ_JAKKCW010000001.1:0-422462 GCF_021728455.1 Pseudoalteromonas sp. L23
CTGGCGATTGAGGTCGATACAAGCTTAACTTCTGAACGAGTTATTAGAACACTACAACAAATTATTGCTTGGCGAGGAAAACCAAAGCAGATTAGAGTGGATAATGGTCCAGAATTTACTTCAACGGCACTTGAAGATTGGGCAATGAAAAATGACATCAAGTTGGAATTTATAGAGCCAGGCAGTCCTTACCAAAATGGTTTTGTGGAAAGGTTTAACCGAAGTTACCGTGAAGAAGTGCTCGATTTATACTTGTTTGAGTCACTGCAAGAAGTACGTGAAATCACTGATGAGTGGTTAGATATTTATAATTATGAGCGACCTCATGATTCACTTGGCGATATGACACCAATTGGCTATCTTGAGGCTGCATAAAATTCTATGAAATAGCTGTACTAAATTGGGTGGAGTTACATCCCCAGCTGTCGTTAAAGACACTCTTCTCGTGGTGCGATGTAATAAACGAATGTTTAGCCAGCTCTCCATTGCTTCAATGTACCGAGTTACCATAGGGCGAGACATATCTAGCCTGTCAGCCGTCGCGGTAAAGCTACCCGTGATTGCAACGTCGGCAAAGACCTTAGCAGCGATGAGTTTATCCATTCATTTGCTCGATTTATGAAACAATGATGTTTAGTTTGGCATGTTTTTCTGAGCCTATCAATTTCATATTATCTGCTCCGTACTAAACCTATTGAGGCAAAAGATATGAAACACCTAACGTTGATAGCAGCATCGACTTTATTAGCAAGCAATGCGATGGCAGCAAACACCGCCCCACTTACACTGGATGTTTATAACGCTGACAAAAACAGCTTCCACGTTAACTCAACGCTGGTGATTGGTGAGAGTGAAGTAATGGTCGTAGATACAGGTTTTACCAAAGCGGATGCTCTACGCATAGCAGCCAAAGTACTCGACAGCGGCAAAACCTTAAAGACGATTTTTATCAGCCAAGCTGATCCGGATTATTATTTTGGCGCGGAAGTGCTACACACTTTATTCCCTGAAGCTAAGATCCTAACCACAGCGGCCGTAAAAGCAGTGATTGAAGAAAAACTCGCGGGTAAACTAGCATTTTGGACACCAAAAATGGGGGAAAATGCACCTGTTAAGCCATACATCCCCACAGTTGTAGAGGGAAATACACTCTTTGTAGATGGGCACAAAATAGAGATCCACGGCACGCAATTTGAGCTGGCACACCGCCCCTACTTATGGATCCCGTCAAGTAAAGCGATTCTGGGCAATGTTGCAGTCTACGGTAATGTGCACTTATGGATGGCCGATGCGCAATCCCAACGCAGTCAACAAGCGTGGAGTCGCCAATTAAAAGAGTTAAAAGCATTGAAGCCAGAGGTTGTAATACCTGGCCACATGAAAGCAGGCACCAAACTTGATGCAAGTAGCATAAGCTACTCGCAGCAGTATTTAAGCGACTTTAGTCAGGCAAAAAGCAGCAGCAAAAATAGCGCTGAACTGATTGATAGTATGTCTGCACGCTACCCTGATGCAGGATTACCTATGGCGTTGGGTATTGGTGCTAAGGTACATATGGGAGAGATGAAATGGTAAAAGTGCACTACTTCTTCGACCCCATGTGTGGCTGGTGTTACGGTGCGACTTCACTGTTGGATGCGATTGCAGCCAACAGTGACCTCAAGCTTGAACTGCATCCTGGAGGTATGATTGCCAACCAATCTATAGAGAAAGCGTTCCGCAATCACATTCTCACAAGTGATGCGCGTATAGCCAGCATAACAGGCGCGCAGTTTGGCAAAGGTTACACCCAAAGAGTGAAGAGTAACGATCCGATGATCCTTGACTCATACATCACCGCTCGTGCCATCATAACCGCTGAGCAATTGGGCATAGCGCCACTTAACATGCTTAAAACTATTCAGCATGCCCACTATGTAGAGGGCAAAAAGGTTAACCGAACTGAAGTCATAGAAGGACTCGCGGTAGAGCTTGGGCTAGATAAAAACCACTGGCAACGAGCTATGCTGGCAAACCAAGGGGCTGAGCAAACAAAAATCGTGCAAAGCCGCCTATTAATGCAAAAGCTTCAAGTTACTGGCTACCCAACCCTTATCCTTGAAAAGCATGATACGTTCGTAAAGCTTCCGCATACTGCCTATTACGGTAAGCCCGATGCTTGGCGCCAGCTAATTGATGACTATATATAGTATTTCTATGACAAGCTTTGGGGTTGAAATTAGAGATACTGTTACGCTAATGTGAGCCCCAAAAGGGGCTGCTGGCATATCCGCTACACAACTTTGACGTTGTCACACCAATTTGCATTTAGATTGCCACTAACCTTGCCTCTGAATTACCTAACTTTTTGGAATTGCCAATCCTTTAATTCGATAACGGACATGCTTTTATCAGCGGTTAGTTCGTAGAACTTACCCGGTCTAAGTTCTACTATAAATTCATTATCTGCTTGTCCACTGTAAATCTTGCTCTGTAAATCCCCCCAAGCAAGATGTAAATCGCTGTCTCTCTGTTTAATAGTCAACCGTCCAACTTCCGTGTTTTCGTATACACCTTCAAGTAATGACTTAAGCGAAGGTGATATGCTCCGGCGTTTTGACAAGTCTTCTCTTCTAGCAGCAATTTCTGCCTTTGCTTTCTCGACATAAACAGCAAGATCAGTCATCTCCTCTTGATGGAATTCAATAAGCTTACTCACATCTTGATTAGTTAACATTTTATAAGCGATTTCAGTTATTCTGCCATTTAACTCATTTGCAATGAGCCCACTTTCGTTATGAACAACAACGACACCAAGATTTTTTTCGGGAGCGTAAGATACTTGAACAGAAGCGCCATCAAATCCCCCTGTGTGCATTAACACACTTTCACCAGCGACTTTTGAGTGCATCCATCCCCATCCATAGCCGGAAAAATAGCTATCAATATCACTAACCAGTAGTTGTTGAGACGCTCTTACAACCGACTTGGGAAACGCTGAGCGCTCTACATTTATTGGTAGCAAGTGGGTTATCAACTTACCCCAATCATTTGGTCTGGCAAAGATACCCACTGAATACAAAGTCGCATTGTTTTTATTCATATAAATCTCAGATTGACCACTTCGAAATTTATATGAATATGAGCTTGGAATAGGCCAATTTTGCAATCTCGCTTGGTCAACATCTGCTGTTGAATTTTTCATTCCTGCAGGTGAAAGCACTAGCTCTTTAATCGCGTTGGGCCATCCTCCTTCATAGTTCTCATCAAACCATATTGCTAAAAGATTGTACCCAAGGTTTGTGTAACCAAACTCACCTTTTTTAATTTTCGGGTGCGGTTTTAGCGAGGAAACAAAATGAAGTCGTTGCTTTTTGTCATGGTTTCCTGTGTAAGAAAAAGTCCATGTCATCGCGTCATTTGTTAACCCAGAGCGATGAGACAATAAATCTCTGACTGAGTAGTTGTCAGGATTGATATAAGAAAACTTAACGTTTGGAAATAGCTGCCTCAAGGTAGAGTCCTTAGAAAGCAAACCTTCTTTTTCAGCCTGTAATGTCGCCAGCCCCATTATCGCTTTAGTTGTCGAAGCGAAGTAGTAAACCGAATTTGTATCGACAGGGATCTGCTTTTCAACATTCGCCATACCAACGTGAACTTCGTGAGTAATTTGACCATCCTTAATCAATACAACGGATGTTCCTGAAACCGACTTAGTCATGGATTTGGCTTTAACAATAAAGTTGTCTAAAGGCGTATATTCTGACGCTACACTGACCGAGCTGATGAAACAAAGTAAATAAACTAAGCAAAAAAAAGTTTTACTAGCCATGTAATTCCCTTCTGAATAGATAAGTACTGCATTGTGCGTTATAGTGTACACAATATCACTGTACGCAATAACGCACAACATAATGAAAGTTAAATCGGAAATTTCCAAAAACCTAGGTGTTAGATTAAAAGACATCAGAAAAGAGAGAGGCCTAAGCCTAGATAAATTGGCCAACATGACCGGCATCTCCAAGGCGATGTTAGGACAAATTGAAAGGTTTGAGTCTAGTCCAACAGTTGAATTATTGTGGAAGTTGGCGCAGGGTATTGGCATAGAGTACACAGTGTTACTTGATCCGAGCGACCCGCAGAATTCGAATAACTCTATCAACCAAGAAGGCTCTATATTTGCTCCTGTTTATTCATCTAACGGGTGCAAAAATACCGAGGTGTTTGTCATTTCTCTCATTCCAAATGATGAACACTTAAGAGAGCCGCATGATAATGTTGCCGAAGAACTTGTTCATGTTCTAGAGGGTCAACTTGAAGTTTTTTATGACGGTGTTTGGCATCTCCTTAAAACTGATCAGAAAACCAAGTTTAGTGCTGCGCAAAAGCATGGTTATAGAGCTTTAGATTCTGCTACAAAGTTTATTAACGTCATAGTTTATAAGTGAATTTCATTTTAACGAATTTTTGCCGATTGACTTTAAACAAGCAGTCTCTGATATTTTAGACTCTGAAGTATTGTAGTGTGCGTCCGCTCATCACTATCTTCAACTTTTGAGCGTCATGCAAAATGTGAGACTTACCCACGCTATCAATACTCAATTACACATTTATGTTAATTCTAGGATATATTGCCTCGTTCATTTTCATTGCAAACAGCATTGGGTGGCTATTCACTTTGTCCTCAAGTGTATGATAATCCTGACCAAAGCCCGTATCATGGAATTGGTTTTCGAAGCTTTTACTTAACTCATTCAACCTAATATTGCCATAAAGGTCCTTTGCTTCGATGCCTTGCCGATCTGCACCAGAGAATCGAACAATTTGCGCAAGTCCTTCATGTACCTGTTCATAGGCATTTTTTAGCTTATTGTTTTCGTTAATTATAGATTCAAGATCCTCACGCAATTTACCGTCTACACTTCCACCAACGAGCTTTAGTGTGCCATCTTCCTCTTGCGATAAATCTAAAGAGCTCAAATCAATTCTTGGATTTAAGCTACTTTGTTCTTTTTTAAATTTTTCAAACTCGCTTAAGGTGGTTGCAAACGCCTCTTGCGTCTCTCCCATCACTTTATAATTTTGTTTGCTAATCTCAAAAGTTTCTTGTTTTAATTTTTGGATTTCTTCTTCTGTTAATACTGGCGTATTTTCGGCTGACAATGCCGCAGCGTTCATCTCCTTCTTTGGTGCTTGAGGTTCGATGTTATGCGCCTTAGCCTCCTTTTTAGCGGTTAAGTTACTGGCTAAATTGACCTGCGAATTAACTAGTGGTGAATTAATCTTCACTGTTTCAGTCCTTGATAGTGGTAAATGTCTGATGTAGAAAACATTAACATTTGTGTTGATTTTCTCAAGGAGAAAAGAAAACAACATTTGTAACCGCTTTTAAAAGACTAAAATACTGTATAAGACATGCTGGCATAGAGAAAGTTAACTCTATGCCACTTTAATGAGGAAGTTAAGGTATAGGTCAGCAATGATATTTTCACTACACAAACCAGATTTTGGTGACAAAAAACTGCCTTACTCTTTTCAATATTAACGACTAGACAATTAAGAAATTAATTCTTCGTAATTCGTCATCATTAGGCGAACTTCTATATCCCATTGCTGACACATCTATTTCGCTTTGGTTAGCATTTACTGCAAGGCTCTTTACACCTTCCTGAGGATCTTTAATACTCAAGATTTCCAAAGTACCGAGTACGTTACCGCTGTCTCCGCCAATAAAATCAATATCTAACTCACCATGGTGGCCTGTTTTAGCGACCACCTTAAAGACGCCATGTTCACCTCGAGGGATTACTTTACCATCAATTGAACTGCCATCACCCTCAACCCAAGAGTCTCGAGTGACTTTCGTAGTAATTGATTGGTTTGTTCTATTCTTAATTGTGACATTCGCTGGACTGGACATAAACAAACTCCTTCTTTCGAACTTGTGCTTGAAGGCCTTCCCTCAAGCTGCGTACAAAGTATAGAAACGAAAAATGAGTGAGGCCATTACAGCGCATTACAAAAAATACTGATGGGTTTTGCCATTTTTTTACCCAGTGATAAGCGGATAACAAATTTGTACAACAACGCCACAACGCGAAATACATAAATAGGCTGACTGAAAATTGCCCGAAACAACGACTAGTTAGTCCCATTGAATGCTATATACTCTGGGCCATTGAGTTCTAAATTTACATTGGATATTAGCTAAATGATCCACGACAATGCTTTACTTGTTACAATGAATTCATCATGGTTTCAAGATTACTCCATGTAACTGAACCACTTAGACTAATTTCTCCGACACCATTCAATGAATCTATATTCATTCTTACAATTTTAGATAGTTTTTCTTTTCTATTATTAGAATCAACTACGTCACTAAATTTTAATATTCGTGCAGCTAGTGGTGGCAACTCAAAGCCATATGGGTTAACTGGGTTAGACTTAAATACGGACTTGGCACCAGGTTTCGATGAAAATATCACAGCATTGTTTTGTTGGCGGTACTCAAATCTGCTCCCAATTTGCCGCATGACCTTCCCAATATCTGACAGCTCATTTGTGATCAGCGCACTATCACCAATATAGTAAAGTTCAGTTCCTTCCTTATCCCCTAATAGCATGCTAACCCTAGTAAGGGCATCAGCCATCTCATCATTTGGGTAACATGCATCGATCATTAGTGTGAAAGGTACGTTTGCCATTGACAGCGCATTGTATAGCTGCTCTACAAGAATAAGGCCATCTCCCGACTCACTAAGTGAAGGGCTATAGCTCTGTGCAGCTCGTTCCGCGTAGTCTTTATTTACATTACCTTGAAGTAGTACGATTTCTCCATTAGGTAAAGAAAGGGCATGCCCTGTGTAATATACCACTAGGTGCTCTACAGGATTCTCAAGAAGCTCTAGTGTCAGATCCACCGTCCAATCCAATAACTTATCATCACTGATCGGCATTTGTTTGGTGCTATTCAGTTGCTTTACAAAAACTGGGTCATAAGATTCAAAGAATTGCCGCATCAAAAGAGAAGCTTCTGTAGATTGCGGTATATCTAACGACCGAAAGTTAGCGTAATGTGCATTGGCAATTGTAACCACTCCAAATGAATTGTTCGTTTTTCGTTCTTGAACAGGGTTTTCATTACCGATCTCTGCCACTCTTCTAGAGCTCAACTCATTTAGTACTAACGCACCTTTGTCAGATAAATCAGTAGCAACATAACTTGCTTCCATCACTTCATAGGCAAATACGATAGGCGAATTAATAGAAAATGATATTTCTTTTCTATCTTCAATATTATCTGAAAAGTTAAATGAGCCAAGTCTTGCTTTCTCAACTTTATATCCAGTTTTAGACATATCAACTAGCGTTTTGACACCAGACTCATTTAGCGCGCGAACCACGTACTCAACGACACCAACATACGCGCGACTTACAATAATTGGCTCTATATTATTTTCCATAGCCGCCTGCACTAAAACATTTTTTGCAATTTTCTCCTTCAATGCACCAATTGGTAATTCTGCAATAAATGCATCTTTAATATTAAGAGTTACTTCCAATTGTCCATCATTAGAAAACGTATTATTAAACAAGCTGCTTTTTCCACCAGCCTGAACATTGGACATATCGTTAACAACTGCTTCTATAGTAAATTGTTCACCTCTCAAAATAGATTCATCATCAGCATCACCCGAGCTGTAAACCATAAATGATGAATTGCTTGGGGATAGTATTGAGCCCGGAAAGCGAGCATGTTTTGGAGGGAGATTTAACAATAATTTGCTTGGTTCGACATTTACAGCAGAGGCAATTGCTTCCTTTAATGTTTTCTTTTGTATATCTCCAATAACGAAAACAGCAATGCCAACTACTGCGGTTATAAAAACAACAATTGCGAGTGATTTTTTCATGTTGGTCCCATAAATTCCTATTCACCTGTTGTAGCTCCAAAGCTACTATTGAGAAGTGTTTTTGATTGCATAACAACCGTAATCAACGAGCTATTGGGCTATTATCTATCTTTAAATCGTCTTGTTTCCATCCATCTTATACCTCTACCATTTGCTCTAAATAATTACTTTTACAATGTTTACATTCACTCTACAATCTTATTCTAGGACAAAAACGAGTAAGTGGGAGGAACAACAGCAATTGGCAGAAGAGACCGAGCCGTTATATGACCCAGTTTATGGATTTCAGCAAAACCCACGCTATAAAAGAAAACCGACACGGGCTTTTAGGGATTTTATTGACCTAAACCCCGCGCCAAAACAATACGAAACAAGGTGGTTTAGGTGTCCATTTTGTTTTCATGTTTGGAGCCGTTCAAGTGAAGATGTGCCATACTCCAAGAAACTAACTGAATGCTCTCATTGCACTTCATCTGTCAAAATAGATTAACTTCTGGCAGCCTTAATTACATTACAAACTCAAGGCGTTATACCAAATGAACAAACAGATACCTGCCCCGCTTATCGCTGTATCAGTAGATGCTCTGTCAAACTTAGAAACTCACGCATCTATGGATTCTCTATTCATGTACTCCAACGCTCCTGGAGAACCGCCTGAAGGTAGTAAGTCGGTCAAAGCCCTTGAGTGGTTAAGAAGAGTCAATAACCAGTCCAATGAACCTTTAGATATTCTGGGTAAGCTCATAGAAAATTATATGGAAAACCCTGATTATCAATCAGAATACACCGAGGTAATGCTTCAAAAAGTTGAAAATAAAGCTTACAAGTATGTTCAAAATATTAGGAAATGTTTGTCTAAATATGGACTTGAATATCATCAAGGTGGTCTTATTTTAGATGGGGCTAGTGCTCCGATAAAGTCTTTATCTACCATCATCAGAAACCGAGACTTACCAGCTATCAATGCAGAATTCGACAGGGCTATAGAAAATTTAGTTCGTGACCCAAGAGAAGCAATATTGGCAGCTTGCAACATACTTGAAGCAGTCTGTAAGACTTTTATCGAAGATGCGGGCTTAGCTATGCCTGCTAAAAAAGACCTACAGGGAGTTTGGAAAGTCATAAAAGATGAACTTGGCTTTGATATTAGGCAGATTCAGGACGAGGACCTAATTCGAATCCTGAGTGGGTTATTTTCGACAGTTAGTGGTATCGGAGCCTTACGAACTCATGCAAGTGCCGCGCATGCTGAGGGAAGAACTCGCTACAATATAAAACCTCGTCATGCTCGACTAGCAGTACATGCAGCACATACCGCAGCCGTGTTCATTATAGAAAGCTGGGATGAGAAAAATTCAAAAAAAGCATTAAATCATACAAAAGTTAAAAATATCAAACCCACACTATAATTAGTATTTAAAGGTGTTTAATTGAAAAGTCCTATACGTTGGTTTAGCTACTATCTGATATGTGTACTTCTATTTGCGGTCGTTTACTGGCTGCTGTGGTTGCAAAAGCCAGATAGATTCATCATCAACCCCCAACTAAACGTGCATCCCTTTCAGAATATTGAAAGCTTCCTTTGGGAAGATAGACCACATTACCAAACTAGCTTCCAAGTTGATTTGTATACGTATAAAAGAAATTACGATATTTTCTATACAAAGTTACGAGAAGCTGAACTGCAAATCCTAGATATTGAACATCAACTGAAAATTTTGGAAGACAGCCTAGTTGCTCTAGATAACAAAAGAAACTCTGAAATTGATAACAACTTCAGACTCTATGATGAGAAGAAGCTTAAACCGTTTAGAAATACTGAAGAAGCTATCCAAGTTCAGTTGGATATTCTTGAGAAAAAGCTCCCGAAAGAAATAACTACAGAAGCTGATTTAGATATTTTAAAAGAACTAGGAAAGAAAAGAGTTGAACTCGCACAAGCAAAATCAAAGACGGCGAATCAAGCATACTTAAACTCCGAGAACCTCCTTCAAAATTTGGCAGGCTTTATGTCCAATGAAACTTGGGATGAATATAGAAAAGCATCTGATACCAAAAAGAAGCTTTTTCAGAAACGATATGACTACGAAAATATCATTAGTGAAACTCGTAGAAAAGCAATTGATGCATTAAGGGATGATATTCAATTGGTGAGAAGCAGGGTTAGCTTTGTCGACTTTGCGTTCTTCAGCATAGGGATCTCCACAACGACCACATTTGGTGATCTAGTAGCGAATGATTATTTAACCAAGCTTCTAGTGAGCATTCAGCTACTTACTTGTCTTGTAATTATTTCAATCTTTTTAGGTGCCGTAATTAAAATGTATAAATTGGGATGAAAGCTAAATTCAAAGTATCTTTTTAAGCCTATTCACATACCCACGCTTATAGATCTCGTTTCCCTCAGCATCTTTGACTTGTCCAGTTGGCATAACTTCCCAGTCTTGTTTATTGAAAAACGCATCAGAAATTGCGGCTTTAATAGTTTCAACTTCCAGCGGTACCAGTTGTTTGTTTTCAAGTGTGGTGTTGGTTTTATCGCTTTTGGTTCTGTCTATAAATAAGTCAGAGTTGGCTTTTAATGTATTGAGCTGATCACGGTATTTATTACGTTCGGCAATCAGTGAGCCTACAACAGCTCTAATCACTGGATCGTCGATAGCATCGAGAATATGTTGGTCGTTGCTGTTCAATAACGGCTTTTGGCGCACTGAGAGTGGCTTTTTACACGTCGCGCCTGCTAGCCTCAATTAATTGCTGAAAATGCTTTCCTGTGCGATTACGGATGGTTTGCGTTGATGGACCGCCTTGTTCTTTTGACAACCGCCCGATCGTTGCCATGGAGAAGTCGAGAGGTGTTATTCTACTTTGTTGCTCAAGCTCTAAGTTCTACACAATTAAAGTATTGCCATGGCTTTTGCAAGGCTCTTTGCTGGCATTAACCATCAAGTTAGCTGATAGCCCATTAGCAGCGACATAGTATCGCTCATGTTTGATCTGTGATTAATGGCCGTGATTTTCTTTAAGTCATCTTTTAAGTCTGCAAATACTTCTACGTCATCGCAAATTAGGATCAGCTGCCTAAATTTAGGTTCTGTGTCTAAAAACTAAAAATGGTGATATATCTTGCGCGGAGCCAAGCACAATCACTTTGTCTTTGCGGGCGTGGCTAACACGGCAACTAAACCAACTTGTACGTATGAGTTTTAGAAGATTAGTAGAGAAAGTACCATTTGATCTAGTTAACTGAGATCTAGCATTTAGTTGGATTTATAAAGGAATTAGTATAGTTTTGGTAACTATGAATAAGACTTATACTTCAAACAGCAAATATTGGAGCTTGTAGTATAAGTTTGCATAAAGGCGTCACCTTTACTTCAATGACTTAGCATTTTGATGGAAGTATAACTTTGCATAAAATTGAAGTAAAAGAGTGTAAAAAGTGACCACATCCGTCCAATACGTTAATTAGTAAAGCTTAATAGTCTAGCTATTTTACTGAGCCAGCCTGCTTCTCCATCCTTATTTGTTTGGTTAGGTGCTTGTATTGCTTGACGACGTATAAAGATTGGGGCTTGAATTTCTGCTAGATATTTACGTGCGTCCAAATATTCATTGAACTCTTGAATATCAAAATCACGTACTATCTTCCGTTCCTGCCAAAACACTTTCCAGACATTATTTTCATGGAGGAAATATAGCCCATCATAACCATCCCGAGATGTATTTACGAAGTTACCTATAGGCCTTTTTGACTCCCACTCAACATACTCTTCCATGGATAGATCGAACATAGAAACAAGATTACTTTCTCCATACTTTTCGCATAGCTCGCGATAGCTAAGCTTATCCAAGTATTCATACTGTTTTGACTTGCTCAATTTCATGGAACACCAGGCCGCTAAACAATGAGGGGTTGTAAAATAGCATACCTTGTAAGGTTATTGTTTACCAACATTCACCCGAATAATCGGTCAGAATAAGTATGAGTGACTTTAAATAATTAATACTACATGTCAGCCTACCCTAAAAGCCCTTTATCCAGTTTTTTTACTGCACTTATTGCGTCAAAGACATCCGATTCTAGCAACCTATCCCATATATCCAAACAAATATTTACGGCAGCTTTATCTTCATCTTCAGTCGCTTCATCATAAAGCCTTTGAAGAACTTTAATTAACGAAGAATAATCAATACTTAAACTCTTAAGCTTGCTACCCTCTGTTAAATTAACTACAAGCTTTAATAAGTGATCACTATATTCAGTTATAGAGCCAGCTTGGTTTTCTAATTGATTAAACAGCTCCCATAAACAATGTTTGGCAGCACTTGATTGAGCAAATATTTCAAAGAGATCTCTTGTGTTATGTTTTGTCCAATAGTGTTCTGCGCCTACACAACTTCCTACAGTCTTTAGTATATCCTCGCTATCACAATTTAAAAACGCTGTATAAGCTATTATTACTTTATCTATTATATCGTGATACTTATCCTCTGTTAGAAACTGCCGAATAACTGATGCACAGCCTTCTTTTAGGATGTTTTCACCATTGATAACTAAATCAATTTCTTCTTGAAATAAATCGTCGAAGAACCAACGAGCATAAATCTGACGTGCGGCTTCTTTCTTTACATCACCGTATGGTGATTTAATCATCCGTAAAACCAAATCAACATATTCCGATTGTCTTTATTCCTCGAATCCACTGTTAAAAAAGTTGAATGCACCACGAGCACAAGCCATGCGAAGGTCTTTGTTACACAACTCTAAAAATTTGCCATTTGCATACCCATTATCGTAGTTAAGCATAGACAGTAATAAGTCAATCGCGGTTATATTGACAGCTGGATGAAAATCATTAATAGCTGCCTCTATTAAATTCTTGTTATTGATAGCAAAGCCTTTATCTTCCCAAAAAATATGTGAAATGCCTCTATACGCTATTCCCCTCGTACAGTTGATAGCGTTACTAAATAATGTATCAACATCAGCTTCTGCAGCACTATCGCTTTTCTTTATTTCTCGGACATTAAGCTTATCAAAACAAGGATCTGTAGCAGTTTGAGCAATGTTAACTAATAGAGCTATAGTACTTTCCGACAAACCATCTTCAGATCTGCTTTCAATTAAGCGAGCTAGAGAGCGCTCATTATTACTACTTCCAAAGTGCTCAATCACTCTCTCTATCAGCTCCATGGGACATTGTTGCCAATGTTCACGAAAACCTTCTGATATCTTACTCTGATTTGTTTCAGTCAGACCCCAATAAAAAGCTTCTATGAACTCTTTATCTATTTCACAAGGAAGTGTTAATGCCAGGTTGGCGAATCTAATCGGTTCATTTCTTACAGCATTATCCAGCGTTCTAGCAAACTCTTCAGTACTGGACTCAATTGTACATCTTTTCCCATTTTTGAACCTATACCTATTTTTATTGATACTATCTCGGGGGCTTGTAATTAGGTTAAACCAAGATTTGTCTGATAGATTATTCGGGTGAAAAATAGGTGACGTTACCGCATAAATGGATGAACTTTCTCGTATACAAAAATCGTCTTCCGAATACGAGTCAAATTTACGATTCAATACTGATATGAGTTGTTTTGTTTTATCATTCGTCCTTTGTAAAAATAATTTAGGCAGTAAAAAATATTGGGTTTCACCCCAGTAGTAATAATACAATCCTTCGCGTCTAGCTTCCAACCGCCATTTGATTTTGTCTATCGTTAAGTTTGGTTGAAAATAATAAATTTCATTTTCCAATGCGTTAAACGAAGAATAAGAACAATGTTCTGAAAATTTTTCTACCAACTTACCAGGCAATAGCCACTTTGGTTCTGTGTAGGTATTACCACAACTGAGTCGAGTTTTGGGATACTCCATCAGCCATTCGATAGCTAAGTCTGAATACTCAATAGAAAGGTTTAGCAAAAGGTTGGCTAATAAATAGTTCATTACAGGACTGGTGTTATTCAAATATGGGCGCATAAGATCAAATAATACTTCTGGCTCACGCGCTAACTCCTGTCCAGATAGTTTAACAATTGAAAATACACCATGTGTAAGGCAACTAGCTGGTTCATAGTTTGAGTACCGTTCTTTATGTAGCCACTGATAAACTATATCTCCACCATCTAAGTCACCCACACACTGATTGATTGATGACAATAAAACGCTAAGTGCTGTTTCAGGGATTAGCTTGGCAATATTTGAGATTTCATCAATTTCCATCGATGACCAATTGTCTCGTCTAGAAAATGACTCTAACTTCTTTACTCCTTGAGAGTAACTAGGTAGACAAAGAACATCTTTATAGTGACTTAGCATTAATTCAATTAAATTTAACGCTCGTTCAGGTTCTTTCTTCGATAGAGATTTCCAATCAATAAAGCCGACATTACAACCCAGAGACAAAAGCCGTAATCTCAGATTAAACATTTCACTGGAGTCATCTTCAATGTTCCAGCACAGAGCTCTGTATACTCTGCTGTTCCATGTACGAGATCTACCAACAAAGTGAGAGAGTTCTCCCAAGACCACTTGAGGTTCGTCTTCAGCGATTGAACTTAAAAGGTTTAATGCTCTGTCAATTAGTACTTCGTCAGTACCATTTAACCACTTTGAAATAACACCTTTTTCAGAAAGGTAATTAATAATACATTTATTTTTGTAGCAAGTGTTGTGGAGAAACCTCGAACGCAAATTTGATTGTTCAAGAATTTCGTCAACTAACAATTTCGCAGGCTTTGTAAGCTTATTAATTTCTTTTATCGTATTCAGAGTTAGGTATTTTAAGTGAAATCTAATTTCGTCACTATTTAGAATAGCTGACGAGCACTCGCAAAATGCACGCTGATCCGAATCTAGAAGCATATTCAAAGCGTATTTCAAGTGCTCTCTCTTGGTTAATGTTTGATTACTACTATCACCAATTTCTGTTAGTAAGGCCGATGCAGAGCTTATTCCTGCATTGAACAATTTTAAGCCAACTTGGTAATCAAATAATGCTTGATGGCGGAAGCTTATATTTTGACCTTGCTTAGTCAAAACGCCAACAGACAGTAGCGCATCTAAGGCTCTTTGGGTGCCAATAGTTAAAGTATTTGCAGATATAGCTAACCGAAACTTGCTTGTCATTAAAACTACTATTTCATCTATAAGGCGCATAGCATCGCGTTCATCTATATCGAAGCTTTTGACTATGCTAATTCGGTCTTCCCAATACTTTTTTATTAATTCAAGCTTGTTACTAAATAATGGAGCAGATAGTGTTCTATTAGCGATTGTAAGGTAGATACTTAACCACAATGGAATTTGCAGTATCCTTTTTTTTTCTTCATTTAGGGAGCCATACTTCTCGAATGGCGAGACTAGCCATTCCACGATATTATTGCATAAACGAGGAATGTAAATTATTCCCAAATCACCTTTAAGGCTTGAAACCCAGCTAGATAAAGCAACGTCCTCATTCAAGTCAAAGCTCCGACAAGCGAGCACAATCGAAACGCCTACACCTTCTTTTCTTAACAACAGTACTTGTCTAACGAGTTCTTGACAGACTTGGAGTGCGTTATTGGAGTGTCCCGCGGTCCACCTAATGACGTCAAGCTGATCTAAGATAATGACAACTTTTTTCTCACTAACAAACTTACTAAGACTTAGAACGGGAGAATACGGAAAGCCCAGAGACTTACCAAAGGAATCGGCATTATTCTCTGGTCTTTTTCTGTCCAGCCTTACTGGAACGCTAATTATATCCTGTTTACAAAGCTTTTGATGGAGTTCAAATAGTAAAGCACTTTTTCCCATACCAGCTTCAGCCTGAATTAAAGTAACAGCATGTTGTTTTAAAGATTCAAGCACGTGAACGACTTTATCAAGCCTTGAGACAAGTTGATTAGCTATTAGAAATGGTTTTACTGAGTCTTCAAAATCACTCGATAAACGCTCTATTACGGGGACAATTCTGCTGTCACCTGGAATGATTCTTGTTGAAAATCCACTAGACCTGAGATCATTAAGTAAGTCTTGTGCTGTAATCTTTTGCCTTAGACGATTATTTTCAACGACATAGTTTTTGAGGAAGCTAACTAGCTTTGTTGGATTCCCTAAGAACAAGTTACTGGCTTTGTCTTCTAATTCATTTTTTGTATATTGATTTATGTTGTACGGTATGACTCTAAATCTCTGTAAAAAGTAAATTGCTTTTTGAACATCTGAGTCAATATCAGTGTTTAAATTTAAATAATCGCAGATAGAAGTAAAAGAGTTTTTACGTTCTTTACTCGCGTTGATTTGATGACTAATAAAATCTTTTGGAATTCCGTTACAATTATCTGCGCTGTCATTTAAATCTGAAACTAGTTTGCAGGAAAGCGGGGATACGAGATGGAATTCAGTAGCCCCCCTCTCAATCTGAAATTGTGCGTTACTTAGTATATTCGACTGATTTAGCTGAGATAAAGTCCAATACTCACGGTTTCCACTACCAGCTTTGCATTGGTGATGTTCACACTGACCGTTATGTAAACCAGCGATAACATCAACACCAATTTCGTCTTCTCCTATTGGCTCTACTGTTAACCAGGCAATTTTTTCTTCCAATAAACGCAGTAACTGATAAGCGATCCAATTTGCTTCATATTTATTTCCTAGCTTTTCTGCATAACCGCCAGATTCTAGTGCCATGATAATACCCACTTTCCTTAAAAGTTAATTTACTTCATCTTTTGAACAAATCGCATAAGTAATTTGTGTACCACCGTAGCAAGGTATCGTTGCCAATATTCTATTGATCGTATCACTTTACACACCCAATGAATTAGTGGGCGTTTGGGAGAAGGTTTCGCTCTGTAGGATTTCGGAGTTAATTTTATAAAATACAGGCTCTAAGAAGTCATCTAACTGCTCAAAGTCGACTAGGTTATCTCGATTAGCCCCCTCATCAAGTAGCGCCTTACATTGTTTGAAGTCTTTTTTTGAGCAACTTCTAGCAACTAATAAAATATCAGCTTCAAGTCTTTCAAAAACAATGTCTAGAGCTTCTTCGTTCATCATACTTGAACACTCTTGAACTAGCTGTTTTTCCTGTTCCTGTCCTAAATTTTCATCTGATAGAACATTTAGGTTTTTTAAATATTCATCGACATGAGGAATGAGCAGTTCCAATTGATCATGCCCTTTCAACTTATACGCAAGAATAGGGTTTATAGTAGCAAGTTCACTTAAAGCCTTTTCATATGGCTCCAATAGCCTAACCTTGATATCTAGTTTTTGAGAATTTATTAAATTGGTTAAATATTGAATTATAAGCTTTTCAAATTGCTCATTCAGGCTGTGATCTTCCCAACCGGTTTCGTTGCTAACTTTCCTTAGTTTATTCTGCGAATACACCATGTATTTCTTAGCAATAGTGCGAGGGTTAAAAACGGTCTTTAGTAGTGAATATCTAATTTCTAGTAATAGATACAACACTACTCTAGCGCTCTTTTTCCTATCTTGCATTACTTTGAAAAAATACCCCACAACCCCAAACAAGGTTGTTAGAAAGATCCCAAAGAGTGTTATCAAAGCAGCAATTATTTTCCCATCAACTTCCATTGATTCTCCTGCAACCCCAACCCATATACAAAGCTTCATAACATTGGCGGGCGCTCCTAAAAAACACCATATTTACATAAAAAACAAATATGGCAACCAAAAAGCACGAATTTGTAACGCGCTAGTTGTATGTAAAACAAAAGCCCCAGTAAATTCTGGGGCTTTTAAATTGGCCTCTGCCTTTTCGGCAGTTATATGTCATTCGATGTGGTTGTTTACTTCCTGGCCTAATTTCAGCTGCCTATTCGGCAGGTCACAATACATCACGCAGATGCAGTACCAGGTTACAATTTCCAGCTGCCTATGCGGCAGGTCACTATTAACGTTAGACCAAAACTTTATAAATTCCATACGATTAAACCTACTTTCGGCTAATAACCTTTGCTTTACCAACGGCTCGTAACTCTTTGATATACAGCAGCACTCCTAAAGCTATTGATATTTAAAAGCTTAACAACGGAACACTGCCTTTGTGCTCTTCGTTTGTTGCAAAGCCATAGCTGTTAAAAGTGTTTTGTATTGAGACTGTTGGCCCTAACCTTAGATGCAGTACAAAGTCGTTTTGATTGCTTTTGCTGGCGATAGGGATTTTATGAAATGCACTAATTTCTTTATCGTCCGGTACGTACTGCGGTATGTATTCTTCACCTCTGGCTTCGGCTCTGCGTTTTGCGCGTGCCATTCGGCGGCGTTTTTCGCCCATAAATAACTTATCCAGACTGTGGTCACGGATAATCTGTACTTCAGGGGCATCGACTGGTACTGGCTTTATAGCAGATATTTCAAACAGCTTGTCGTGGGCCATCATTTCAAAATAGTTTTGCTGACTTAGGTTTTTAAGTGCGGCTTTATCTTCACTTACAAAAGCTATCTGATTGCCTAGGTGTTTGTCGGTCCATTTGGGGAAGCTGACACCAATGTGGTTGCAGCTTCGTTTGTTCATAAATCCGTGTAATATGCCAATGCAGCGGCCTGCTAATAGGGTTACATCACAGTTTGTTGGTAGGTAAGTAATGGTGAAATATGCTCGGCTCATTCTTTGGTCCTTTGGAATAATCCACCTTTGATTAAAACGGCTGCTATATAGTGAATATGGCTGGCTTGCTCTTGGTTTTTTAGGCCGTTTTGCTCCATTTCTTTTACGTATAGCGCGACTTTTTGCAGCAGTGAATAAAAGTCTAAACGGTTGCTTGGTGCGCGTCTGGCAATCACGTTTTTGTAATCTGCGCCGTATTCGTGAATTCTTAGCCGCTTGTTTGCGTCTTCATCGTACCAGTCATCAATCATTTGAATGGCAGCCCCCACCTTTTGTGAGTGAAAGCAGGCTGCGTCTTTACCCGCTACTTGGGTGTAAGCGTAAGCTCTTGCTACGTCATCGTTTTCTGCGAACGATTGGCTTGGATAAATCTCCTGCCCAAAGTAGGTGCCGAGCTTGGCGGTTACTTCTAAAAAGCAAAAGCTATATGGGTCTTCTAGCCCTGTTTGGATCACTTCTGTGAGTGTATGCAACGCGTCTTCAGCCTCGCGCCATTTGCCATCCCAGCGCAAACGGTTGGCTTTGCTGATGCTGATAGGTTCAAACCCTTCGCCAACTATCTCTAAATCTACATTAGGTGATGCTTTGTTTCGCCATAGCCACTCGCACATGAGAATATTTTTAGCATAGCGCTTTGCCAACTCCCCAAAGCCACCATGCTGCTTATAGGTGTTCATAAACCGCGTTAGCCAGTAACTTACTTTTGGTTCACCACATACGTTAGGTTCTAGGCTGTTTGCTTCTACTCTGAGTGAAAATCGGCAATAGAGTTGTTGCACCGTGGGCGGCACATAGCAAAGTTCTATGGTGTGTGGATTACCAAAGGCTAAGTCTTGCGGGGCAAGTTCTTTGGGGGTGGCTTCATTTTTATAGGCTTCGGCGAACCCTGACTTTTGACCTCGGATCTTTTGCCGTTCAATTTGTAATGGTTCAAAATCGCTTTCTGGCGTTTTATAAAAAAATACCGCCTTACCTGGCGAGAGCGAGCGGGTGTATGAGAGCTGGCGCGGGAGTTTCATTAGTCGTACTCAAACTTGGCTTTTTTCATAAGCATAGATGCTTTTTTGCAATGCATGGCCCAAAACCCGTGATTTAAAAAATGCCGAGCGCCAGATAGCCGAACTGTGACCGCATCAACACATTCAAGCAACCCAATAACAGGCTCAACATAGCAATGTAACTGGGTGATTGAGCCTTGCCTTGGTTTTGGTTCTTCAAGAGCTAAGTAACCCAGTGCAGCTGGCCGCATAGTAGGTCGCAGCGTTAACTGCTCAGCCAGTTCCTCAAAACTGCTTACCTCGACCGAGGTTGGATAAAGCCACGAACCACCTTTAGGTAACGAGCGGATGCGCTCAAACAATGCCAGTGGTTTTGCATAGACTTGGCACCAATCAACTTGATCATATAACGATGGTGGATGGAGCGTGCCACCCGCATAGCGCGATGGAAATGCCGCTTTCAGCAGGTTTTCAGACAAGTCGTTGGCAACAGCTTGATTGTTGGTTTGCACCCTAAACACCAAGTCAAAACATATATCGCACTTAGGTATTTGCATAATTGCTGAACGCAGCGGCACACGCTTTTGACCGTCTTTTTTGAGTTTGTTGGGCTCTGGCAACTGCTTGTTGTTGTGCAATTGATACGAGCGAATATACACAGCCACACCAATCACATGTACGCCACTGCCTAACAGCTTTTGCAGCTTGCGTTGAAATTGATGCCCCAAACCTTCAAGCGCGGTGATTGACGGCATACCCATTAAGTAAGCATTCGGCATTGCCTCGGCGTTGTAGACTCGCAAATTCTGACAATGCACGTACTGAATATGCCCGGCCTCAAGCTCGTCCTCTTGGTTATTTTGATGCGATAGCACATAGCTAAGTTGCGCTTTTAAAATAGGCATTAGTTCTGGGTGATAAGCGTAACGCTTTAAGTATTTCAGCCCACTCATTTGCCTGTTTAACTCTTGGCTTAAAACAAGCTCTAACAGCTTGTATTCTTGCGTGGCTAAAAGTTTTACTGGTTCAGAGTCTGAGTCATTTACCGTTTCGTTTTGCGCCAACTTTATGAGCTTTTCTAACCAGCCATAAAGTGCTGTTCGTAACGCTTTAGTTGCCGCAATACGTGCCAAGCGCTTTTGCCTCAACGTATTAAACGGCTTTGACTTTGATAGCACCAGCAAAGCCTCACTCACTGTTTTGCTATTAAATGCTGCCACATTAAAAAGCCGTTGCTCATCTTGGCTGTAGTAGTCGTTAACGGTTGCAGAGCTGTAGGTTTTGGCAAAGTATTTAAGCACGTTCACTCTACCGCCCTGTGCGCTTGGCAGCACTCCCACATTTGCAGAGCGATTGTGTTCAATGATCCCACGTTTAAGCAAACCGCTGCGCGTTGCCATTTGCAGCGCAGCTAAAACGGCATGGCTCACAACGGGCGATACGCTCAAATAGTCATGTTCAATTGGAATAAGCAACTGAGGGGTGTAATTACTAATTTGATCTGGGAGCTCTTCACTGGGGAGCAGTGCAGAAATTTCCTCACAAACTGCTACCACATCTCTTTTCAATAACCCTAACTCTCTAAACTGCGCTATCCATAAGCGCTCTTGCTTTGCTAGCATTTGCGCCAAACATACAGGCTCCCCATGCCAAATAAATCCAGTTAAAAACAACTTCGCCTTATTGATTTTACCGCTGTCGTGCGACCAGCCTAATTGCATTGGGTAACTGGCGCTGCTGACTACCCCAAGCCCACCATCAACTACTTGCGCCAATAGCCTTTGGTGGCTGACTCGAATATCAGGGTATTTTAAATTATGAGTGTGATACCATTTTACTTCATCAATACAGGTTTTAAGGTGTTGCTCATCACGCAATGCGGCTTTGGCGGCACTTACACTCATTAAGTCTTTTATGTCTTTTCTCTTGTAGGTGAGGTTAATTAAAATCACCAACGCTTGAGGCTCACTCCCTGTAATATCAACATGTTCAGAGTATGGGGCAAATGCCGCTCGTAGCGTTTGGGTAAGCTCTTTGCTTGAGGTATTTTGAAGTAGTGTGTGCAGTTCCATTGATCACCATGGTGGTACAAATTGTTGTTGATTATTAGGCATGTTCGGTGCAAAAGACTGCTGTAGTTCAATAACCTGCCTGAGGTAAAACACGTTATCGCTCGGCTTTAAAAACGTATTCTTTTTAGGTGGTTGAGCTACTGCCAAAAAGCCCTCTTCGTATAACCTAAATACTTGCTCGGTACTTGTGCCAAGAATTACGGCCGCATCGAGCATTGAGAGTAGTAGATCACCTAAGTTTGGGTGTTTTTTCTTTGGGTTTTGCTCAACGAGCTTGGTTAAAAATGCAATGATGGCCAACTGCACCGTGTTGTAGCCTTGCGAGCCAGCGCAGGCCAGTTTGCTGTCTTTAAGCAAGCTACCAAATACATCATTAAATGGTGTGTGGTTAAACGGTCTAAGCTGCTTTACTTTAGCAAGTTCAGCGGTATTACTTAGTTCATCCTCAAACCCACTGGGCCAGTTAGAAAAGTAGCTTACAAACAACTCGCTAAACTCATCGTCATCATAGCTGATAGATTGCCACTGGCTAAACCAAGCCAGAAGCCCAACGAGCTTTGCAGCAGCATGACTTGCAAGGGCATTTGCCAATTTTAAATCTGCTTGATTTGCCTTTGGGCCTTGCTTGATTGCAGCACCACACTCACACTCTAAAAACGCCTCAGGCGCTCTGTAATCAATTTCAGCATCACATTGCACATATTCTAGTTAATTGCTGATTATGCTTATGACAGGCTTTATAGACTCTTAAATGCCAAAGGTAAGGTATGTGCGCATCTTGCTTTAAACATTCGGTGCAAACAGGAACCCCAGACTTACGAAGCAACTGACGAGGCACCAATAACCCACCACGAGAAACCGCCGTAATAGCACCAAACTGTGTATTACTGCGGAGCCAACACAAGTTAAGCAGCTCAGACGCTTCAACCCCTGCTAGCTGCGCAACCAACCGCAGCGCTCGAACCCGAAAATTACTCGATTGCGATGCCTTATATACATCAACCGATTGCAACTCGTTTGGAAAAGCCCCCTCCAGTTCGTGATCTTGCGTAACCAACCAATCCCACAAAATATCGGCCATATCAGCAAAACCAAGGTAACCATTGTCTTGTGACAAACGAAACAAGTAGCTTTCAATGGTTTCATCAGAGTAAGGAGTTGTTTGAGAAAGGAATTGCATTTAAAACCTAAACTAAGGAAAACTTAGTTTAGGTTTAGCTGAATACTTATTTATTGCAAGTCGAAATGTCACTTTAATTAAGGAAATAAGTTACTTGTGTTCTCGCCACTCTATTAATGCTGATTGAACATCATATGCCTGTCTAAACCCTTTAATACACCGGCTTTCAAAGTACTTAGGGTTGTACCGAATACTATCCGCAAGCTCATCGATATATTTTTTACCATTTTCAGTGTAACGAGCAGCTTCTGCATTTGATAACTTAACTTCCAAGGTAAAAACCCCAACCGTTCCAGCTATAACAGATATAAAGTGCTCATCACCGCACCGAAATAAGAGCCAAGACATATGCTCTTCGTCTAGAACTACCACTTTTTTCATCGTTGTACTCATTATGCCAACTAGCAGTTGTGTGCCTCAATAAACGCCCAGATCTTATCGCAAAGGTCTCTTAATTCTGGAGTCAATTGCCAATCATCAGATTCATTCATCACTTCAATTGCTGTATTGCAAAACTTAACTTTGTCTTTGATAGTCCCCGAATCGTCCTTATAGAACTTTCTTTTGGTACCACTATTGTTAGTAACATACGATTCCAAAATAGCGCCAACCCCACGCGTTTCAGATTTAAGCTTATCTTCTGTCAGGTTTTTGAAGTTATCAATATGGCATCCATCTCTGCCTCTAAATGTTCCCCAACGCCGTTTGGCCGTTTCTACAAATGGGTTAAACGGTATATAGTTTTCAATTTCTTTCCATTCTAATAAAAGGAAATTGTCGCCTAAGCTAGACTCAAGTGCTTTAACTCTATCACCTTTGCCATCAATATCAGCGTCAGCGATTAACAGTATATTTTGCGATAACTTTTTTGCTGGTGTTTGTGCATCACTTCCACTCTTATCTGAGCTAAAATCCCAGTGAGTAATATTGCTTCCCTGATATTCGGTAAACACATAGTGCAGGTTCTCATGCAAACTTTTTAACTTGTTAGCTCGGTCCTTATCGTCAAGCTCTTCAATATATTTTTTAAGGTATGTTCGCAAATAAAGCTTATCTGTAACGCCTTCAACCCAAATTGAGCAATTAGCTAATAGCACGGAGGAAGCTCGCACTCCCAACTCTGACAGTACATCACTTAATTCCAATGCTGGTTGAACTTTCGTTTCTCCGTTGATGCGTGAAACTCGCTGTATTGAAACATCATCACGCTCCTGAGCTAAGTCTAAAAAGTGATTTGAATGAGTAGTCATAAAAAACATATGCTCTTTGTGCTTAGCAAATGTTTCTATCAATGTGCGCTGCAATCCGGCATGAAGATAATGTTCAGGTTCCTCTATAAAGAACATAGTCGGTTCTTCGGCCATAAACACTTTAAACGTCAAGATGATTATCGACTGTATACCATCGCCTAAATCGTAGATTGGTCTATCTTCATCATCACCCTCTTTAACATAAACAACATCCTTATCGACCATAGGTACGAGCGATATGTCGTTACCGAAAAAGAAGTTTTCAGAAAGGTATCTTTCGAAATCACGTACTTTTTGTCGTTTGTCATGAGAACCTAGCAAATGCTCCTTCAAATCCTCATACAAACTATGCCCCGTAAATATCTCTCCACCTTTAGATGATGTTGAAAAATAATCTTTAGCGGTTCGAGCCTCAAAGATGTCCTCCTCTGCTACTTGCCTCAAGCTTCGTAATGTCGGTATATAAACTTTAGGCCAGTTTCTGGTTTGATATTCAACTGTGAATTTTTCCACTGACAAAGCAAAACGTGAGTCAACCCACTTGATGAAATTTGATCGAAATTCCTCTTCATCAACTCTTCGTGTATAGGCTGAATTATGCCTTGATTCTGAATACACAGTAGCAATCAAAGTCTCAAAATTATTTGGCTGGCTTTTAATCTTTTGAAGGCAATGTTTTAACTTGCCTAAATGAATATACTTGAGAGTAAATGGCGTATGAGCTGTAGAAGATTTTTCTAAGTAGTCTAAAAGCTCATCGGCTACATACCTTATGTTTAGTTCTGAGATATCGTAAGTCCAACTTTCTCGAGCTCCTGTAAAAAGCTCTCTCAGTTTTCGGCTTTTACCTGAGTTGTTAGGACCAATAAAGAAGTTAATTTGACGGGTATTTTCCAGTTGCCAAAGCTCTTCATCAACTTTTCCGATTCTCTCTATTAAATTTGTATTGATTTCCATATTCAATTTGATTCACTATTATTTTTTAGAACCTAAAGCTTTGAGTAACTCTTTTTGTTCTTCTTCTGTAAGTTTACCGAGTGCACGTATTAACTCAGCTAAAGTATTATCTTCACAATAAAAATAAGCAACCGGCACGCCTAACTCATCAGCGATTCGCTTCATGGTTGTAAAGTCTGGTGCATGCTTACCTTTTTCGTACTGGTTCATTCTTGCGCTGGCCGTGTTGGGCTCCATACCTAAAGCAATACCTAGCTGCTGTTGCGTGTACCCAGCGGCTTTTCGGGCTTCTTTTAGGCGTAAGGGCGTTGGTGATTCCATGAGTACCTTAGCTACTAACTTCAATAGCTAAGATTCTCTTAGTATAGCGGCCACTTTGGTACTAAGGAATACTTAGTTTAGTTGCAATGTCTCCACGTAAGATTTAGAACAAATCGCTACCAGTAATAAAGTTAGGTTGATTAATGCCAGAAAGAAACCGTGCATATTTGAAAATACAAATTACATCACAGCGTGATTTACTTCCTTCTTTTAACTAGTTTTATTTGTAAAATCATAAGGTCGATGTCATAAAGTTAGTCTGCGGCCGTTTTCTCGAAGACTAAGGGAGTATTACCAGATGACAAACCTTGCTAATTTATCACATATTGATTTTGAGGAATTATGCATCGACATCATCCAAAAAGAGACTCAAGAAAGGTTTTCTTCTTTTGGACCAGGAGCTGATGGTGGCATTGATGGCCGACATTCAAAAGGCGATAACTTAACTATTATACAGTGTAAGCATTACATACGCTCAAACTCGTCCGACCTAATAAGAGCCGCAGCAAAAGAGTTACCAAAAATCCATAAATTGGGAGCTAATAAATATATTTTCTTAACCTCATATTCATTGACTCCCGCCCTAAGTGATAGGCTTCAGGGCTTATTTTCTCCATACATTGAGAATGTCGAAATCTGGGGTGCTGAAGATATTCAGAGTGCTCTTAGAAAGAATCCAGATATCCTTAAATCACATATAAAATTATGGCTCACTGACTCAGCAATATTGGACAAGATCCTTCATTCGGGTTTAGAGAGTTTTACCGCTATCACTAAAGAAGAAATTATCGAAGAGTCAAAAGTCTATGTGGTGAACCCAAGCTACGATGATGCATCTACTATTTTAAACGACAAAAATACCCTCGTGATTTCGGGTCCTCCTGGTGTTGGAAAAACGACCTTGGCAAAAATGGTATGTTACCAATACCTTAAAGACGGCTGGTCCTTTCAAGCAATAAACTCTCTAGAACAAGGATATGCGAGAGTTCATGAAACAGAGCCGACAATTTTCTTCTTTGATGACTTTCTTGGCAAAATTGAACTCAATAGGAAAGCCCTAGTTACCCACGAATCAGCTTTAGCAACTTTTGTCAGAAAAATCCAAAGGTCTAACAACTCAAAATTTGTTCTGACCACAAGGTCACATATTTACGAGGAAGCAAGAACTTTATCTGACAACATAGACAGCCAGAGGTTTGAACTATCAAAGTTTGTTCTCAATGTAGGGCTTTATACAAGAAAGATAAAAGCACATATATTATTCAATCATTTATCTATTTCTGAAGTTAGCTCGGAGCATATTTCTAAGCTGTTAGAGGATGATTGGCTACGCCAAATTATCGATCACGAAAACTATAACCCACGTGTTATTTCTCACATGTCTAGTGAGAACATTGCACTACCTTCACCTCAAAACTATCCACAATCAATCTTGTCAGCACTTGAAAATCCGAGCTTAATTTGGGAAAAGGCTTTCAAACAGCTACCTGTTAACTGTCGACATTTATTGATTACGTTATTTTTTTGTGATGAGTACCTCGGAACTGAAATAGAAGATTTAAAAGGTTGTTACATACCACTGCACAGATTGTTATCTGAGCATTATTCCACTCAACAAAAACCAGGTGACTTTGAAGAAGCAATTAAGGTTCTGGAGTCGGGGTTTATTTCAATCTCAAATACTAAAGTAAGTTTTGTAAATCCGTCAGTTCAAGATTTTTTAAAAGCCCACCTAAAAAACGATGAGCTAATATTTCTCGTTTTAAGCAGCGCTACTCGCGTGAGGTTTGTGCAAAAGGTATGGCACCACATTAATTTCCTCTCTACGCAGAACCTACTAAATCTAAAAGCTAGTACGTTTAAGTATGAAAGCTTGTTCCCACTGTTTCTTTCATCACCTGTTTCCTTAGTAGAACAAGAAAATGAGTACACTACCTATAAAAACTATGATCTCTATCTTTCAGATAGAATTAGCCTACTTCTTAATATATTTTTTGACACCTCAGAGATAAAGATCATCGACGCGATCACATCATTATTACTTTCAGACAGTCTAGCTCTAGATGTTTCCCGTGACTCTAGAAACCTTCCAGAAATACATGCTGACATATTGGAAATGGAAGATATCAGTAGCCAACAGAAAATAGCGTTACTTAACTTAATTGAGAACAAAATATGCCATTTGTTGAGTTTGAACATGGACATAGAAGATCTCGTATCTACTATCGAGTATTTATATGAATTCATGCCCGAGTCTTTCACCAGTAAAGTCCAAGTAACCATTAATAGTTTAATTTCTGATGAAATACTAAACGTAAAAAACGGCCATGCATACTTGGAAGATCTGTACGATGTAGATCTATACCTTGAAAGTTTCAAAAAAATAACTGATATAACAAAATACAATACAGATGATATCATCACGTTTTTAGAATCTATGGCCGTTGAAATGGAAGAAGCTGAGAATACAACGAAGAAATCATCAAACGTCCAACGCTCGGATCATATGCTCAAGAGCTTTTCTGACACTGAAATGAAGAGCTTGTTTAATAGTCTTATAAAGTGAAACTTAATAGCCCCCTGATTACATGCGGTTATAAATTAAATCCATCATATCATTTGCCGTATTGCGCACGTCTTCAATGCTCATTTCCATCAATTCATGCATTGGCGGGTTGAAAGTTGTTCTAAATGAATGGATTTCATTAGCTACTGACTCAGAAATAACACCATTATCTCGAAGAGTGTCAATGCAAAATGAAAAATCGCTTTTCATTGTTGCTCCACTAGCTCTCAGTTGATCTTTATATCGATGGCGTAGTTCAGTTTCCAAGAATGGTCGAAGTATTAAGATTTTGTTCTCTTGGGTTTCATTATTGATAAACGCTGTAATTTCGTTATATGCATCATCATGTTCTGTTGCTGTCATCTCCGCTTCTGTAGTAGAGACAAATTCCGATCCATTCGCTGTTTTAACTATCTTTAAGGCACTTGTATTTGCAAACTTTTTTATAGCTTTTGCAGCCATACCTCTGTAATGAGTGGTTATGAACAACTGCTTTATAGATGGCGAAATTTCATAAAGTTTATTCAAAATGCTAGAAATTCGCTCATTATCAAAGCTAGTCACGGGGTCGTCCATAACTAATATCGCTTTAGCTTTATCCTCGGCTGAAAGCTTGTTGATTTTAGCTAAGTAGATGCATAATGCTAAAGCGCGTCTATCAGACTCGCTGAACAAACAGTTCATCTTGTCTCTAGGAATTGCTGTTTCGTTGAAACTAACCTCTAGGTCATAAACTATTTTCTTACCACCGTTGTTTTGCTTTTTGCTAATGTTGAAGTTTCGAGACCCCAGGCTCCGAAACAGTATGTTAATCTCATCAAAGTAGCTATTCAAAAATGCTTCTTGGGAATCTTCCAACATTGTTTTGTTATTATTATATGCTTCTTGCTCTTGTTTAACTTGAGAGTCGAGAGTTCTATAAATTGCACACGTTGCTTCTAATGTATGTCTCAACTTTTTATTTTCTAACACTTTTTGGTATGTATATTCATTTTCTTTCGCCCTTGATAAAACGACTGAATCAAGGCCATCTTTAAATTCAGTTAGCTTCTCGTTAATCGAATCAATTACAACTTTGTATGATTCTTTAGCTTCATTAAATGATTCAATAGCCAACTGAAGAGGTGAAAAGTCAATTACATCGACAGAGTTATATGCTGCTTCGAGTTTAATGTTTAGCAGTTTTAATATGTGAGGCTTAAGCTCATCATGCCTCTCGATAAGTTGCTCAATAGTCGACTTAATTACTTCGAACATATCATCAATAAGTGAGGTCAACATCTCTATTTCCTCTGTAACGGATTTTTCAGGGTATAATTCGATTATTCTTTTGTTTTCATCATGAAGCTGATAAATGGCTTGCTCATCGATAGAAATCAATTGCATAGTCAGTAGTTTAGTAACGTGTTCTTTGGTGTCTTTTACGAAATTGATAAACACTTCATTGAAAGCAACTTTATAGCTATTGATCAGCTCTAATGAACTCCCTTCAAGCTCTTGGCCACAAAACGGGCAGTTTTCATTTAAATGAGTTAAACCACTTGAAGCCCATCCTTTAAAGCCGCTTTGCACCTTTAGATGTTCCATGTGCTCTTTCACTAAGGCTTTCGCATCTGTATGAACTTCTTCCATACTCGTTGCTAAACATTCATTGATGTCATTGCTTATCGCTTTTATATCAAAACCAATGGAAATCTCTTTTAGATTCTTTCTAGCTTTAGATTGGGTGACACTGCCAATTTGTATTGTTAATGATTCTTGCTCAGCAATAGATGCAGCAATTGCTGCATCCAGCTCTTCGATAGTTTCTGATGGAAGTGTGGATACAACAAATGCTACTACATCTGTGATTCCGCTAGTTTCAAGCTCCGTTTTAGCGTTTTTTAAATTTGTTCTTGTAGTGGCTAGAGCTTCTTTTTGTGTTTTGAGACTTTCAAAAAGTTCGGTACTATCTTCACCTAAAATAAAATTTGAAATATTTTCTGAATTTTCTCGGTTATTGACGGTTCCGCTTATTACATTTCGATGAATGAAGTTATGGTCAAAGATGTAGAGGTCACAATCCGCAGGTAAAGCAGGTCCCCAAGCTTCGTTTGAAAATACAGAGATTGGTGCGTCATCGAATTGAAATTCGACGTTCATAGCATTTGCTACTATGCCAGGACTTGGTATTGCCTTCCGATCTTTGATTAATTCAGGGTTATTTGAAGCTAAGGAATAGAAAATATCGCATAGTGTACTCTTACCATTACGATTTTCACCATATATTATATTGACGTCAGAAAATTGTATACCGCCAGCTCGCGCACTATGATAACTACCAATTCCTTCAATTTTTCGTATTCTTCTTAACATTATAATTTCCGTATAGTAAATAGTGGTAGGTGTCACACTACATATTCATATGGAAAAAGAGTCGTATATTCCATACTTTCAGTTATGACGGGTACGCGTGTAGAGTCATTTATTGCTGAAGTTCTTTAAAATGTAGATCGAAGATTGAAAAAAGCAATTTTCATAAGCGTTTCACTTCTTCAACAACTGCACCAACGGCACTTTCTCACAAAACTGGGTATCTATAAATGGGTCTTCATCTTGAGGCCCGTCGGGTTTAAAAGTGGAATACTGTTCCACCTCACAGCCTTGAATTTCATTAACATTCATCTCAAATACATTGTCGAGTTCTGGCCGCCATGCCTTAAACGCGGAACTTAAACATTGCTTGTTTAGTGTTACAGCATCGCTTATTAGCGCTTCAGTAAGTGCTGAGTCTAAGAAGTTTTTCAGCTTTCGAAGGCAACCATTTGAAATGGCAAAAAGTGATAATGCGATATCCAAATCCTCAAAACGAGGTTTGTCTGAAAATGGCAGTCGATTTGCAAACCCTTTAAGAACACGAATAAATAGTTGAAGCTCTTTTTTCTCTGAAATTTTAAAGTAAGGAATAAAACGGCGAATAAAAATACGTGATGACCACTGAGGCTCATCGGCTATTTGATCTATCCAAGGCATACCGACTAATACAATGGAGATTCCTGCTTTTTCATTGATGTATTTAAACTGGTTCGCAATGTCTCGACGCTTTTTGCCGAGGTTGTTTTCAACAAGCTCTTGAAACTCATCAATAATAATTAACTCTGTACCCGAGCGCTTTAATTGCTCAACTAAACTTTCAGCCAGCGCTATCTCATTGCCGTGTTTAAGTCGTTTGCTAGATTTAGCACCAAACTGTCCTAGGTCGTGTAGCAACTGCTTTAAAGTGGATTCAATTGATGGGTTACTCGGTATGCGGCTCAGCAGTACAGGTACTTTTCGCCTACCATCAGCAAAGTGCGGTGGGTTGTTATCGTAATAGTGTTTAATCAATGCCGATTTACCACACCCAGTATCACCACTTAACATCATGCACGGCTTTTCACCTGCAAGGTCGTGATGCAAACGCAGCTTGTCGAAATCATTTATGATGGTCTTTGGTATAGTGTATTCAATAAACACCGCTTTGAATTGATTGAGTTTTGCCTTTTTAGCTTCGGTCAGCATAACTAAAACGCCTCAAGATCTGAGACAAAATCATCCCAACTATCATCGTCTTTTTTAGGCTTAGTGTCAGCGGGGGTTGGTTCGGCTTGCTTTGTTTCAGGCGTTTTAGCAATGGATTTGACTTGAGTGTTGTCTACGCCCTGTGCCCGAGCAATTGCTTTGGTGCCAGTGACTTTGGTTTTTGACCCTACGTTTTTAAGCTGTCGCGCTTCTTCTTTCACTCGCTCATCAATAAATTGCCGCGCCTTGGCAAGCCCCAATAAATCTACTTTGCCTTGAATATAGTCTCTGTGAAACTTAAGATGGATTTTATGCCTGATCAGAGACAAACCCATTGTATAGCCCTCTGAGTCAATGCTTGGCACTTTTATATAGTGCTCTAACGCATCTAGGTAGACGTATACATACGACAGATCATCTGGGTTTATTTTAACCTTAACCTTTATGCTCTTTTTGGGGCTGTATCGCTTGCGGTATAAAGAGAGTTCGTCACTGTCGTAGTTAATATGTAGATTCTTAATGCCCCCTTTGCGCAATGTTTTCTCTTTCGCCATGCACATAACAACATCAGCTTGTCTGTATCTTGTTCCGTTAACTGTGCAGGAGGCAGTGCAGCAAACCCTTTGTTCCAGTCTTCATGGGGGATATATCTAAATCTCGCGTCAGCGGATTGATGATAAACATCAACAATCCACTTATGAAACAACATGGTAAAGGTACCAAAACGCAATATGGCATCTTTTTTCGGGTTATAATCGTGCCTTGCGAGCATGTTTGAGAATGTTTTACCGGGGAATGGCGAAAGCATCATTTCATTAATGGTTTTAAAAAACTGCTCAACAAAGGGCTTAAGCCAAGGTTTGCCAACAGGGTTATAGCTAATATTTACGCCAACCTCTTCACACGCAAGCTCTAATGACTGACACCAAAATTCGGCACCATTATCAACCACTAAAGTTTCTATCTTTCCACAACACGGCCATTCATTGACGACTTCTGGATAGGTACTTTTAAGATAGCTTTTTGGCTTCATTGCATGACTTATCGCTCTGCGCACAGCATCGTAACCAGGACTCTGAAAACCTAGGTAAAAGCCAACAACGCAGTGGCTATAAACATCAATGAGCAAGGTTAAAGTTGGTCTTCCCAATGGCACATCAAGTTCATCGTCCAATAGAATGAGATCCAGTGGTGTATGGTCTATTTCAACACGCTCAAGCACTCTAGTGGGCCTTTTATGGCTCATCACTTTGTTGTATTCAATGTCGGCTAAGCGTTTACCATAGCGTTCAAGCATCACCTCATACTGAGGTAGGTTATCAATGCGGTTTTTAAACGCTTTATAGGTAAGTGGTTTTAGTGGTTCATCTAACACTTTTTCATTTTCTAAAACGATTTGGTCACAATAAAAACGGTGTGCTGATGCTACATTCGGGATTTCTTTCGTCAGATAACGTGTGAGGGCAATCTCAAAAAATTTGTCTGTATCGGTGCGGGCTTGGCGGTTGCCCTTGCGATGATGCTTTGGGATCAAAGCATGAATGTCTTCTTCGGCTTTGATATAGTCCGCGTGCCAACCAGCAACTGTACGCCACTTTGGCTTTTCTTGTCCTGGAAAATCAGGCATTTCAGCCAGTAGTGGTGCTAAGTTTTTCTGCGTCCAACCACCAACTAAACGCTGTTTAAGCCACTTGATATACTTAAGCCGAGCAAGTGTGGCATCTTGCACTTCCTTGGGTAATGACTCTAAATCACGAGGTTGAGGGTTAGGCTCTTCCGGCTTAGCGGTTTCAGCTAACTTTTTCGGTGCTTCTTCAAAGCTAAACTCGTCTTCAAACTCCATCAGCCCAAATCACCGACTCTAAAGTAAGTTCTGTGTTTAAGTCTGAATTAACACTGCCTAATGACAATAAGCGATAAACCGAGGCAAGCACCTCTCCAATGGAGGCTTTTAGGGTCATCACCAAATCTTGAATAGTGAGTTTTCGCCACTGATTAAGCAACTGAATAATGGAAAGCTGAAGATCGGTTAAAGACTGAAAGCCAGAGTAACGATGAAGCAACTTTAAATTGTCTAAAGCTGGATAAACACGAATTTGCTTGTCGGTAACTAATATCAGCTCAATGCCTAATTGTTCTTTGGCAACCAGCTGTTTTTGCGCAAAGCGAGCTCTAAATTCAGGATTTGATATTTTACTAAAGGGTTTAACTTCAATAAGTTTTTGCGGCTTTTTATGGTGCGTTATCAAAAAATCAGGAGTGTACCCGCAAACCTTGCCATTGAATTCATATCCAAATACTAACGGTTGAGCCTCAAAGGCTTTTATTTCACGAGAGTATTCAAAGTGAAAGCACGCATCGAATTCTAAGGATGATTCAACTAAGCAAGTGGCTTTGTTCTTTTGACTTGCGAACTTGTAGAGGTTTTTGACTCTGGAGCGACTTATTTTGTGCCTTATCATAACCATCACCGAATATGTGAGACGATTTAAAAGTAGGCTATGCAGGGTTATATTTCAATTTTTATGCGGGGTTTTACTACAAATTTGCAGACTTACACTTCAAACAACACTTGGAGTGTTTGGGTGGCAGTCTTACCAGCCACATCCCGGCACACAAGTCATACGCTGTGGCTGCTTCGTTCCCGACCTGACCAGATTCACGTACTATTGTTGCGAGAGGACCAATAAGACTACCATTGAGGGCCTTGTTTGGCGCGGGTAGAATTATCTCGAAGATTGCAGGGGGATGCAAGGGAAAAGTCAAAAAGCTTGGCTAACTGGGTGATGTTTAAACAGTTTGCCAAGCTTTTATGGGTTTTATGAGACTATGCGCTTATTTGTTCAACGCTATTTTGATTTCTTCTAGACGCTTTTTCACTTTTTTCATGTTTTCAGGGCCCATTCTTAAAAACTGTTTTTGCGCCGGAGAAAGTTGCTCCCATTCTGCATAAGCATATTTATAGGTAACTGAGTCTTTTACCAAAGGCAGTGCGGTGTCTGGAATGGGTGTTGCCAACAACTCGTCGATTGCATCAGTTAACGTGCCGTTGAATGCATCTCCTTCGTAGCCTATTTCTTCGTATGCTTCTTCAAACAATGGTTTGTATTGGTCATATAGTCTAACCACTTGCGCGGTACTCATGGTGTCGAACATGGCGACATAAGGTGTGTAACGCTCGTAGCTGTTAGGATCGGTAATAATAATGTCGTCATCAATTACGCTAAAGCTATCTTGCGGCTTCACCACTGGTGCGTGGTTTTCTGCCACTTTACCTTTTGCCAGGTTATCTACATAAACCACCGTACGGCGGATCACATCGTCGTCTGCCAGCAATTTTACCGCTTGATTAGAAAGATAATTCGATACCGCTTCTTTAATTTCAGTATCACTTTGTGAAAGCGGCGGTAGTGTTACTTCAGGTTCAACTGGTTCTACTTGCTCTGGCTCGATTTGCTCTCGTTGCGGTGGCAAGGTTACTTCAGGTTCAACCACTTGCTCAGGTGGTGTTTCTCTTGCGGTATTGACCAGTGGAGTTTCTGTTTGTTCAGGCACAACAATGTCTTGTTTTACCTTTTGGTTTTCCGTCGATGGAGTGTCTTTTTGTGCTAGCACAAACACAGCCACAATAATCAACGCTAGTACAACTACTGCGGCAAATAACAACTGGCTGTTAGAAGGTCTTTTATTACCTTCTTGATGATTCTCTGACATGGGGACTCCCTCTTCGTCATTGTTGATACGCGTTAATGTAAAACTATCACCAAATACTTGACTAATAACTTAATGCGCGCTGAAACCCTAAAAAAATGCGTTGTGGTGCAAACTCTGGCTACACCTTGTTCAAACATTTGATCTTAATAAAAATACTTGAGCACCGAACTTAAGTTCAGTACATTGAAGTTAAGCTAAATTGCCACTTTATTAAATACAAAATCGCGCCAATTAGCGACTAAATTAAACCGCTAGTTTGTTAAAATTTGTTTGTGCCACCATAGCGCTTTAGTGCTTAAATTTCAAAATAATAGCCTGATATGTTGCGCGGGTATGTGCACTCAGACAACTTGGGTTTTAGCTAGGTTCAACTAGAATAAATAATACAACCTATAAGCGGCTTAAGGGCAAAGTGGCACTTTACTACTAAAAATAACGCATTTACTGGAGTTATCAACTCTTTGCACCTAAAGCATTGCAACATCAACAAAGATAAATAACGCATAAAAAGACCAAATTTAAATTAAGCAAATTTAACTGCAGGATGGCCTCTTTTGAGAAAGCATAGAACGAGTGATAAAAAAATTGCCTTACTACTGACTGGAGGTGGTGCAAGGGCCGCTTATCAAGTTGGGGTATTAAAGGCGCTTGCGCAAAGTATGCCTCGTACTTCTCCCCTCCCTTTTGAAATCATTACTGGTACCTCTGCCGGCGCAATTAACTCGGCGGGAATTGCCTGTTACGCATCTTGCTTTCACCTTGCGGTGAAAAAAGTGGAATATATTTGGAAGAACTTTAGCACCGATATGGTGTACAAAAGCTCGTTTACCGGTGCATACGGCCATTTATTTGCCAATATGATGCGCAGCTTTCAAGCGCAATACCTTAATCAGCCACCAGCCAGCTTGTTAAATAACTCGCCGCTTCGAAAGCTGCTGGCCAATGTGCTTGATTTAAATCGCATCGATCATAATCTACACCGCCATTATCTTGATGCCATCGCGATTACGGTTTCGAGCTATTCTACTGGTAAATCAGTGGCGTTTTATCAGGCGAACAATGCTGAGCCTTGGCAGCGCTCAAAGCGCGAAGGTGTTCCGGGCACAATTTCGCTCGACTTACTCATGGCAAGTTCGGCTATACCTATGGTGTTTCCAAGCGTGCGCGTTAAGCATCATTACTATGGTGATGGCTCTATCCACCAGCTCTCCCCACTTAGCCCTGCCATTCACTTAGGTGCGGATAAAATCTTTGTGATTGGTGTTGAGCAGCCTAAACTACCACAGCCGCTCGGTTATGAGCCGCATTTTCCAGGAATGTCTGTGGTCGCCGGTCACCTACTAGACAGTGTGTTTAGCGATACCTTAAATTCAGACATCGAACGGCTCGACCGCGTCAACCGTACGGTAAGCTTGCTACCGGCCAGAGAAAAGCACAAAGAGCTTAGACGAGTAGATCATATGCTCATCAAGCCAACGGTTAATTTTAATGAAGTCGCAGATCATTATTACGAAGATATGCCGTTGGCAATCAAGCTGTTACTCAGAACCATGGGGGTTAAAAAGCATTCTCCGTCGAGTTTAACGAGTTACTTGCTGTTTGAGCGTACTTATACACAAAAACTCATTGAGCTTGGATTTGAAGACGGCATGAACCGCTTGGACGAAATGAGAGAGTTTTTGGAACTCAAATAAGATTTACAATAATAAAAATAGGTAGTGAAAAAGATGTATAAACCTACTATAAGTGCACTTCTGCTTATCGCACTTGGGTCAATTTCATTTAGCGCACACAGCCAAACGTTCGACGTTGTTCAAACCATCCAAAATAACACCGCAGGGTTTAGCGGCTTAGATAATCCAAGGCAGCTGCGTTTTAATCACCTAGGTACGCAGGCCGTTGCAGTAAGTGGCGACGATAACGCAGTGGTTACATTTTCGCTTAATGCAAATAAACAGCTAGTCCAAGATCAACTCTTTCAATCGAGCGGTGCGCACCCGCTTTTACTTACTGGCGCATCCGATGCGGTATTCGTAAATAGCAATCTCATTCTTAACACTAGCTTTTACGATGGTGCATTAAATGTGTTTGCAAAAGATAAAGCGGGTAAGTTTAACCTTGTGCAAACCTTTTCTGACGAAGTGTCTTACAAAGTGGTGTTTGATCCAACCAAAAATGCCTCAGCTCATGACACCCTTGGCTTGTTTGCACCTTGGAAAATTAGTTTAAGTGGCGACAAGCGCTATGCATTTATCCCAAGTTATAAAAGCAATACCATCACTGCTTTTAGGATCACGCCTACAAACAGCGTGACGTGGCTCGGCCCTATTGATAGCGCTGAGCAAACTGATATGGGTGGGCCTGTGGATGTGCTAGTAAGTAAAGAGGCTAACGCGCTTATCGTTGCAGGTTATGAAGGCGATGTCATTACGCTGTGGCAACAGACAAAAGGTACTTATACTGTTAAGCAGCGCATCGTTAAAGACGACACTAACCTGCTCGCACTCAGTAAACCACAAGCCTTGGTTGCAAGCTCAGATTTCACTGTTTTTTATGTTGCTGCGGCGGGCAGTAACAGCATTTTAGCCTTTGAGCGTCAACAAAACGGCCAATATCATTTGCTCCAGACCATTGATGCAAACCAAGTTGGCAAGCCACTTAACGGTGTCTCCTCCTTGTTACTTGCTGCTGATGGCAAAAGGTTGTTCGCAGCCTCTGAGAGTAGCTCTGGTATTGCAGAGTTTAGCGTTACCGCAACAGGCAAGCTCACACATATCGCAACTTTTGATGATTTGACCAATCCCTTAGCCAATATATCGGCCTTGGCTTTTGTAACTGACCCAAATCACTTAGCTGTATCTCTTGCAAAACAAGATACCATCAAAATACTCAAAATAAGGAAGTAGTAACGCATGTGGCCAACTAATAAACCACTGATAGGACACCATGTCACCCTTGAACCATTATCAACAACCCATGTTAATGCGCTGCAACAAGCAGTAAAAGATGGTGAAGCTTGGAAGCTTTGGTATGCCAATGTGCCCAATCCAGACGATATGGAACGCTATGTTAACACTGCGATAAGCCAAGCATCTGAAGGCAACCTTGCGTATGTGGTAAGGCTAAATAGCAGCAACGAAATTGTGGGAACCACCCGCTATTACAATGCAGATATAGCCAATCGCCGTGCCATGCTAGGCTATACTTGGTACAGCGATAAAGTGCGTCGAACAGCGGTTAACACCGAGTGTAAGCTTTTGCTGTTACAGCAACTTTTTGAAGATTTTGACGCCATTGCCGTGGAGTTTAGAACTCACTTTTTCAACCATGCCTCTCGCAGTGCCATTGAGCGACTTGGCGCCAAACTCGATGGTATCTTGCGCAGCCACCAGATCGGTAGAAACAGCGAGCTAAGAGACACTGTTGTGTATTCGATTATCGCCTCAGAATGGCCCACCGTTAAGCAGCATTTATTGAGCAAGCTCGACAGATAGGTAGTAAAAGCATAAAAGATCGCAGGGTGAACCTGCTCCTACTCCGTGTTGTAGGAGACGCTTTACGCGGCGATCTGTATAGCTTACTGCACAATTTTACTTTTTGCTTGAGCTATCATACTTTCAAAATAATCATATACTGACGGGTCGTCGACTTGCTGTGCTTTCGCAAGTTGCAAGGCGTGATTAAAGCTTTTCAGCGCCTTGTTATACGCTTTATTCTCTAAATATCCATGGCCTAGGCTTGCATGCGCATAAGACGAGTCGGGATAACGCGTGACAAATGCATTTAAAGTCGCAAGTGCAGCGTCTAGACGTTTATGGCTGGTTTGCGCGTCAGCAAGTGCTCTGTATATAGACTCTGGCACTAACACATCAAACTCATAGCGCTTAGAGAGCTTTAGATAATAATCTTCAATATCAGGGATATGCGCATATTTTCCTGCTTCTTCATTAAGCTCAAAGTAAAAATCATCAAAAAGTTTCGTTAATCCTTCATAGAGACTTGGGTAAAACGTAGTTTGATGCGTTTCCAATTCTTTGAGGCTAAATTGCCAATTTACTTCTTTTGATCGAAGTGCTTTCAGGTTTGACGCAACTCGCATACCGTTGGTGTAAAAGTCGCCACCTTCCCCAGCGATACTAATATACAGATTGCGACGTAAATCATGAGCTGAGTTGCTAAGTGCTTTAAACTGCTGATCGAGCTCTTCCTCACCCCACCAACCTGGCGGGCTAATAAGCAGATAATTAGTAAATATCTCTGGCTTATTTAGAAAGGTGTGTAGTCCGTAGATCCCACCATTGGAATACCCTACTAACGTACGATTAGGTTTGAGTAAATATTGTGACTCAATGAAAGGAAATAACTCTTGAGTTAAGAAGGCTGTAAACTCGGTTGTCTTGCCAAATTGAGGAAACTTCTCTTTAATCCAGCGCTGTCTATCACTTTGAGCCTCACCGTTAATTGGCGGTAAGTAGTCTCTAGTTCTCACCGTGGTTTTCAACCCAACAACGATGGTAGCTGGTATTTTTCCAGTACTAACCAAAGATTCCACAATGCCCACGGTTTGGGTAAAAAAGAATTCTGCATCGAGTAAGTACAACACTTGATATTGTTTCTTAGGGTCATAATCATTTGGCGTATAAACCATGACCTCCCTATTCTCACTTAATATCTTAGATGCAAAAGTTATTTTAGACCCAATCGTGATGGCTTGTTGTTCTAATGTTTGCCCATACACCTTGCCCAATGCTGCAAGTAGCATTAACAATAGCAAAATAATAAAACGCATGACTTTCCTTTTTAGTTTATTTTTATCAGTGTGTTACATTAGAAAAAAACAGAGCGATAAAACAGCAAAGTTTGCTGATTTTTCGCTGATAATTCGCTGAAAAAAGAATTTAAAAATGGAATTAAAGCAGTTTTTGATTGCGGGGCACCTTGTGGATGTAAACCGCAATCATATTGTTATCGACCAACAAACTTATGCGCTCCCCCCTAAAGCAATAGCGGTGCTTTGTGAATTGGCAAAACAACCAAGAGAAGTGGTGAGCTTTGAGCAACTACTTAACACCGTTTGGCACGGCAGAGTTGTTTCTCCAAATACATTGCAGCGCTGCATTTTCCAAATTCGCCAAGTATTCAAAAATGCAGATAGTGAGTTAGAGTTTATAAAAACGCACAGCAAAAAAGGCTATAGTTTAGAGGCATCCGTTACGTCAACAAGCAATAAGCCGAGCGCGCATAAAGCGACTCAAAAATCTCGCCCACGCGCTGCAAAATTTGGGGTAGCGGCACTAGCGATAGTTATCACGGCTTATCTCTTTACGGTTATAATTCAACCAAAAATCAACCCCAGAGTACCGATTCAACCTACTTTTACTCCAATGACCACAAGTGACGCATGGGATGCAAATGCCAGCTACTCACCCAATGGACAATGGATTGTTTTTCAGCGCTTTAGCGATAATTGCCATAGTCAGCTTTGGGTAAAAAATCTAGCCTCGCACAAAACCTCTCGTTTAACCGCTCGCCAGGGCGTATACGGAAAACCAAGTTGGTCACACGACGCAAAGCAACTAACTTTTACCGAACGGAGTCATTGCAAGGCTCAAGAGACGTCTCCCTTTTGCTGGTCTTTAAACACACTAAATCTCGATACTGCAATCAACTCACCACAAAATCCACATGCCGTTATTGCTTGCCAAGAAAAGCCCATATGGCGTCCAAATTGGATGAAAAATGGCGAGATCAGTTACTTATCTCATTTACGTCCCAAACAAGCAGTGCCCTACCTTTTTGATTTAAAGACAAAAAAAAGCCGCACTACCGAGTATATGCCAAACTTTGAAAACTACACTCTTGACTATATTGCAGATAAAAATGTTTTCGCAATGGTAAGCATTGATGAGCACAACTCTCATCACCTGAATATTTACAATCCCGATAAGACACCAACGATCACGGCAAAGATATTACTACCGCACGAATTGTCACCATTACAGCCAATTGAAGTCAGTTATCATCCAAGCGGCGAGTATTTGCTCGCATCGACGACTAATGGACTTTATAAACTGGAAACCAACGGGAGAATGGTTGCACTTGATACTGGGGGTAGAAAGAATCTAAGGGAGGCTTCTTTTTCAGCTGATGGAAAACAGATTTTAGCGACACAGATAAATGCCGATACCGATATTTTTACATTAAGTCTTGCTCAAATACGAAATCACCAAACCACTGCGGCAGCAAAGATAGCCAGAACAACAATGAAGGAAGACAACCCTCAGTTTCAACCTTATGGTGATCATATTGCTTTTACGTCTACACGTACTGGTTCAAGGCAATTATGGCTTTACAATGACCAAGGTGTTGCACAGCTTACCGATTCACAGCAAGACAATATCAGCAAACGAATTGTGTGGTCTCCTGCGGGTAATGAGATAGCGGGCACAACACAACAAGGACTCACTATTTGGTCTTTAAATGGTGAGAAAACCCTCATTGCTAATTCGCTTGCCATTGATTCTGTCCTGCAGTGGCTAACGCCGAAAACGTTGTTGGTCACAGCAAGAGAGAATGGAAACGCGGGGCTTTACATTATAAACAAAGATACCCAAGAAGCTTCACTCATTGTTTCTGAAAATGTAGTTTGGGCCGCACAAGTAGATAGTGGGCATTTTCTTTATCAAGATATGAGTCAGCGTTTTTGGCTTGTTAACACAAACACTGCTCCTACACCGACTGAGATCCATGCGTTACGCGCTCAGTTAGCGCAGCCATTTGCCGTTTATAAAGATGGTATATTGTACGGCGTAAACAACGACAACCAGCTATGGTCTTATCATCTCAGTACAGGGATATATCAACGCCTTGCAGAGGTACCCAGTAATAGCCGTTACTTGGCAGATTTTAACGGTGAAACCTTTTTGTTTACTCAAATGCATTTGATGCAAAAGCATATCGTGTCATTTAATACACCTGATGATCAAGGCACATAGATAGAGCAAGAACGCAGGCCTACTCCGTGTTGTAGGAGACGCATTATGCGGCGATATGTGACAACAAAGGCAACACTCAGGATCGCAGGATAAACCTGCTCCTACTCCGTGTTGTAGGAGACGCTTTACGCGGCGAGCAGTAGCCACATAACAACACTCAAAATCGCAGAATGAACCTGCTCCTACTCCATGTCGTAGGAGACGCTTTACGCGGCGATCTGTTAAAAAAGCATAAATTTAAGAAACGTTATTACGGTAGGCCATCGAGTAAAAACTGCTCCGCACGTTCAACGCGGCGGGGTTTCCCCTTTAACAGCAAAACATCATTAACGCGTAAAATGGTTTGCTCATCTGGTTGAGCAATTTCTTCGCCGTCACGCCTTAACGCAGTAATATCAACGCGCTTAACGTTGAGCTCAAGCTCAGCAATTGACTTGTTAACAGCAAATGCATGGTCAGGCAAAGCAATGGCATGCAGATATTCTAACCGCTCGCCAGTGACTTCATGCAGATCACTGCTGTCTCCAGCAAAAAAACCATGTAAATACGGATAACGATTTTCTCGCTCTTTACTGACGCGACGAAAAATCCTGCGCATTGGCACGCCAGACATGTACAACACATGAGAAACCAGCATCAAACTTGCTTCTAAAGTTTCTGGCACAACTTCTGCGACGCCCATGGCTTTTAATTGCTCCATGTAGCTGTCATCTTTCATGCGTACCAAGATCTTCACTTCGTGGGTACGCCGACGAATGGCGTCAACAACCACCTGCGTCTGTTCAAAGTCATCAAAGGTAATGATAACCAAGCGCGCTTTATCAATATTTGCTGACTTTAACAGCGTTTTTTGTGCCGCATGACCAAATAACACGGGCTCACCCGCAATTTGTGCGTCTTGTACAATTTGCGGGTTGCGCTCTACCGCAATATATGGAATAGCCTCCGGACGTAAAAATCGTGCGATAGTTTGACCAACACGCGCGTAGCCAAAAATCACAACATGATTTTTTAAATCAGCCGCGTTATAACCACTTGGCGCTTCGGGTTGCCAGTCTTTTTCTATTCCCAAGATATTGAGAATATGCGCGGTTTTACTAATAAGATAAGGCGTTAACGCCATAGACAACACGCCAAGCGTGATCAAGAAGGACACTTCATTCTTGTCTAATAATTGATGTTTACTGGCAAGAGCAACCAATACAAAGCCAAATTCCCCCATTTGCCAGATCAAAATACCAGCGCCCCAAGCGTCTTTTTTACGCTCTCCCATTAACTGCGCAACGCCAACGATGATCAACACTTTGATCACAAGCACAGCGCCAAGTGCTGCAACAATATAAATAAACTGGTCGAGCACATAAGGAATATCTAGTTGCATACCCACTGTGACAAAAAAGAGTCCCATTAGAATATCTCGAAACGGTCTAATTTCTGCCTCAAGCTGATGCCGATATTGGCTTTCCCCTAACATCATGCCCGCTAAAAATGCGCCGAGCGCCATTGAAAGTCCGAATGCATAAGTGAGCGAACCCGCGCACAGGGCAACAACTAAAGTAGATAAAACAAAGAGCTCATCTGTTCTTACTAATGCGATTTCGTTAAATATTTTAGGTAGTAACCACTTACCTACTGCCCATAAAACCAGACACACAACCGCACCCTTAGCAAATGCAAAAAGTAGCGCTGACGCCAGCTCTGAATTACTCGCAGAGGAAATAAGCGGAAACGCGATGAGCAGCGGCACAACGGCAATATCTTGGAATAACAACATGCCAATACCGAGCTGACCATGACGTGTGTTGAGCATCCCCAGCTCTTTTAACAGCTTAACCACAACCGCCGTAGAAGAAAGTGCAATGAGGCTTGCAATCACAAATGCACCCACCCACTCATATTGCATAAAACGCAACACAAACATACCAATGATCGTGGTAACGATGACCTGCAAACTCCCTAAACCGAATACTACGTTTCGCATTGCCATTAATTTTGGCACGGAAAATTCAAGCCCTAAACTGAACAGTAAAAACACGATCCCAAGCTCGGCCATAAAGTGGATTTCTTGGCTGTCACTCATCCATCCAATGCCGTGACTGCCTGCAATGACTCCAGTGAGCAAATAAGCCAGAATAGGCGGCAAGCCAATCCGCTTAAAGGACCAGACTAAAATCACTGCACATAACAGCAAGGCAAAAACCTGCGCGAAGATACTTTGCAATCTGCCTCCTGAGCGAAAAAATTGACGGGGAATAAAGGTGGATTTCTTTTTCTTTCTCTTAAATATAGCAAGCGTTTGTTTTTAAGCCAGTTTAAATTTTTGGCACAAAGTTCGCATATTAATCATGTATTGTTGTATTTAAGGGGAAGAAATATGGAAAATGTCCATATTTTGACACAGAGATTGCCGACCAGAGGCGATTACTTGCCGTTCAATTCTGAACAGTATAGTACGCAAGGCGGTGAACACTACGCGCGATTAGTCGACAAACTTCAGACAACACTCAACATTGAAGAGCTGTTGACTATTTACGCGGAGCATGTGGCAAGAATTTCAAAAATTTCGGGGCTCCAGTTCCATTGTAGCCTTGGTGTCTTTCAGATGAAGGACAGCGATAGCCAATTTCCGGCTAGTACCTTTGATCTTGAGCTAGAAAAAGAGCACTTAGGACAGCTGGTGTATTTCAGTGAGTTTCCATTTAGTGAAGCGATCAAGGCAAAATTGTCAAAATTACACGCCTGTTTAATTTACCCAATGCGTAATGCCTTGATGTACAACCGTGTATTGCAATTAGCAACTAAGGACTCTCTAACAGGACTTTATAATCGCAGTCAATTTACTGACAATTTAGAAGAGAAACTCGAGCGTTGCCGTCGTCAACATCGTAATTTTAGCCTAATGCTTTTAGATTTAGACAACTTTAAGCAGGTGAATGATGTTCATGGTCATAAAGCCGGTGATGAAGTGTTGGTTGAGTTTTCACGTATTTTGCAAACCTCAACGCGCGCAACTGATTCGGTATTTAGATTCGGTGGTGATGAGTTCGCCATTTTAATTGACGATCCTGCGTTTACAACCAACAAGGTAATTGCAGAAAGAATTATGGAAGCCGTAAGAAAGTCGAGCATGTTGGCTAAATATACGGTGACCACGAGCATTGGCTTTACGCTGGCATCGAGCCATGATACTGCCGACAACATATTTGCTCGTTCGGATAGCGGCTTATACCGCGCCAAAGCAGCCGGACGAAACTGCGCTCGCGCAGTATAAAAAAACCACTTCCCCTTTTGCTCAGTGTTATGCGTTAACGCTGAGCACCTTTTCCTAAGTATAGGTAGGCCATCAGGGCAAGTGCCGCGCCGTTAAAAAATCCATTTATTACCCATGCAAGCGCAAGGAAATCGGGTAACACTGAAAACATCACCGCAAGCATTGGCGCAAGTAAGCCAAGAATAAAATACATTCCACCCTTACCATGCCAATACAGAAGTAAAAACACGATACTGATAATGCCTGACGCGGAAGCAAATATTTGATTTAGCCATACCACTTCACTCGACATAAAAAGTACAATAAACACCACCGCAGTGAACACCACCGCATAAGGTGCCTTTTGCGCTAACTGTTGGCCAATCTTTTTACTTTCAGTCATCTTTTACTACCCAAATAATGCCATTGTCTTCTGCGTGATCGGCACTCACAAACAATCCGTTCACCGCAACCGGTGTATCATTGTAATAAACAACCGCAATAGAATCACGCTCCCAGCTTGGAATGTGTAAATCTTTTAGCCAATGTTTCAAGGTATTAGAGCCAGGTTTGCTCTGTGGTTTGATTTTATCTTTAAGTCTGCCGTAGCGAATGCTAACGATTTCATCCGTGAAAGGTTTGCGGATCCCCTTGCCAGTTTGTAAAGCAACAGGTGTACTTTGCCCGCTGAGTTCGTTGAGGTTAACGGTCTCAATGTCATGCTTTTGGCTAGTTTCCGTTACCCAATAAAGTGCATCACGATAGCGCCTCACTGCGCCTTGCTTAAAACGAATTTCAAGTTGACTGTCTTGGCGCGATAAAAACGCCTGTTGTACGATTTCATCTAGCTGTTTGTGACTCGGCATCTCTATGCCCTGCTTTGATAGCCACAGTCTGATAACATTATCTCTTCTTGCATAAGAGAGCCGTTGTAAAGCCGTGATATTTAGCGCCATCCGACAACGACACTTTTGCAAGTCTTCTTCACTCACCTCATCAATTATGGCTTGTTGGCGCTGTAAAATATCAATACTGCGCAGTGTGTTACCTACAAAACCTTTGAATCGAGAGGTAAGTAGCGGGATCACCTGATTGCGTAAAAAGTTACGGTCAAACACATCGTCGGCGTTGGACTCATCAGTAATATGCTCAAGGCCAAACTGCTGTGCAAATGCTTCAATGTCACTGCGACTAACGGCTAGTAACGGACGAATACAATATCGCCCTGATGCCAGCTGAGTTGTCGCTCTCATCGCTCCAAGCCCGAGTAATCCAGAGCCGCGCTTTAATCTCAGTAAGAAAGTTTCTACTTGGTCATCGGCATGTTGCCCAAGTACGATTGCAAAACCGGCTTTGGCCGCGTCATCTAAAGCTTGATAGCGAGCTTCGCGTGCTTGCGCTTCAAGGCTAGTACGGGTTTTCCGAGTAATAGCAACCTGTTTTGCAACAAAGGGAACATTGAGTGTTTCACAAAGCGATTTACAAAACTGCTGCCACTGCGTAGCGTGCTGTGACAAGCCATGATTAACATAAACCGCTTGGAGTATAACGTTATGCTTGTTTGCATATTCTCGACAAAGATGGAGCAACACAACCGAATCCACACCACCAGATAAAGCAATACACAACCCTTTGGCGTCAAGGCTGGAACTCAATACCTTTAAACTTGACTCTACTTGTTGGTAAACCCGACTATTAATCATGTTTTCTACAATCAATAAAAAATGCCGCTCAATAGCGGCTTTTTAACTTAAATTAGCATTGATATCAATACGAGCAAAACCCGTATTAACAATAACCAAATGACATCAGACGCTTATAACGCTGATCTAACATCTCTTCGGTGCTTAGCGCTTCAAGATCAGCCAAGTCACGTTTAAGCTGCACTTTCAGGTTTTTCGCCATCGCATCGTAATTGCGGTGTGCGCCACCTAGCGGCTCTTCGATGATATTATTGATAAGGTCTAACTCTTTTACGCGAGAAGCTGATACACCCATTGCTTCTGCTGCAAGTGAGGCTTTGTCTGCACTCTTCCAAAGAATAGAAGCACACCCTTCAGGTGAAATTACCGAATACGTGCTGTATTGCAGCATGTTTACTCTGTCACCTACCCCAATAGCCAACGCGCCACCAGAGCCGCCTTCACCAATCACAGTACAAATGGTTGGCACTTTAAGCGCTGCCATCACCTTAAGGTTACGTGCAATCGCTTCACTTTGACCGCGCTCTTCAGCGCCTACACCCGGGTAAGCTCCCGGAGTGTCGATAAAGGTAATGATTGGCATCTTAAAGCGTTCAGCCATTTCCATTAAGCGTAATGCTTTACGGTAACCTTCTGGCTTTGGCATACCAAAATTACGTTTGATTTTTTCAGCCGTATCACGACCTTTTTGCTGACCGATAATCATTACTGGCTTGTCGTCAAGACGTGCAACACCACCAAGAATAGCCGGATCGTTAGCAAAAGTACGGTCGCCTGCGAACTCGTCAAACTCGGTAAAAATGCGTTCAATATAATCGCGAGTATATGGACGAAGCGGATGACGCGCTAATTGAGACACTTGCCAAGTACCTAAACCATCGAAAATTTTCTTGGTTAGCTCAACATTTTTGTCTTTTAAGCGGCTTATCTCTTCTTCAAGGCTAAGATCTAAATCGCCAGAGCGGCTTACGTTTTGTAATTCTTTGATTTTTGCTTCCAATTCAGCGATTGGAAGTTCAAATTCAAGATAATTGAGGCTCATGCTCTAAACTACCTGTTTAGTTAAATTCTAATTCTAATTCCTGCGCCGCCAACAGTGATAAACGAGTTAAAAGCTCATCACTTGGCGTCACACACCATTGTGTTCCTAATGTTAACTCTGCTAATGCATCAGGACGCTGATATTTAATTTTTACCGGACACGTTCCAAATTTGTATGGTTCTAGCACTTTTTTGAAATTATCAAAGAAGTTCGCGTCAATTTGAGCCATATTTAGCGTCATTTTTATTGCACTAATACGCTTTTCTCGCGCCTGAGCAATGGTAGAGATTTCTCTTGCGGTCATTGTAATGCCACCAGAGAAGTTATCAAAGCTGACCTGTCCAGATATTACCAAGATTTGGTTAATTTGCAGCATTTCTTGGTACATTTCAAACTGTTCAGGAAATAAGCGTACATCAATTCGGGCACTTTTGTCATCTAAAGTGATAAGCCCCCAACGCGCTCCTTTTTTGTTTATCAAGGTACGAGCATTGATAACCAGTCCCGCCGCGGTTGCTACCGTATCACGATTACCGGGTTGTAAGTCAACTAACTTGCCAGAGGTATAATATTTTAATTCTTTACGATATTGGTTAATTGGGTGGCCTGTTAGATAAAGGCCTAAGGTTTCTTTTTCCCCATTTAACCATTCTTTATCGCTAAGCGGCGTGGCCTTGATAAAGGCTTGCTCAACCTCCTCAGGCTCAACTGCTAGCAAACCAAATAAGTCGCTCTGTCCAAGTGATTCGGCTTTGTGATGCTGCTCTGCCGACTTCATGGCATCTTTTAAGCTTGCCAGTAAAGTCGCGCGCCCTGGCTGATCTCCGTCTGGGCCTAGCTTATCAAGCGCTCCTGCGTAAATGAGCTTTTCAATCACGCGTTTATTTAGACGCTTTAAATCAACTCGCGCACAGAAGTCGAATAAATCTTTAAATTCTCCCCCTTGGGCTCGCGCTTCAAGGATCGCTTCAACGGGGCCTTCACCCACCCCTTTTATCGCACCTAAACCATAGACGATCTCACCTTGAAGATTTACAGCAAATTTGTAGACACCAGCATTCACGTCTGGTGGTAGCAGCGTCAACTTCATGTTTTCGCATTCATCTACCAAGGTTACGATTTTGTCGGTGTTATCCATATCCGCTGACATTACTGCCGCCATAAACTCGGCAGGGAAATGGGTCTTCATCCATAGCGTTTGGTACGACACTAACGCGTAGGCTGCGGAGTGTGATTTGTTAAAGCCGTAACCCGCGAACTTTTCTACCAAGTCGAAGATTTTCATCGCAAGTTCGCCTTCGACGCCATTATCTTTGGCACCATCTTCGAACGTTGCACGTTGCTTCGCCATTTCTTCAGGCTTTTTCTTACCCATCGCACGACGAAGCAAGTCAGCGCCACCTAGACTATAACCGGCAAGCACCTGCGCTATCTGCATTACCTGTTCTTGATATAGGATGATCCCGTAGGTTGGCTCCAGTATGGGTTGTAGACTTTCATGCTGGTATTGTGCGTCTGGATACGATACTTCTTCACGACCATGCTTACGGTCGATAAAGTTATCTACCATGCCTGATTGCAAAGGACCCGGACGGAATAGCGCAACCAGTGCGATCATGTCTTCGAAACAGTCTGGCTTCAAGCGACGGATCAAGTCTTTCATACCACGAGATTCCAGCTGGAATACCGCAGTTGTTTGTGCGTCTAATAACACTTTAAAACTTGCAGGGTCATCCAATGGGATCGCAGCGATATCAATCGGTTCACGACTTTCTCTGCCAAGACGTTCGTTCGCCATGTCGAGCGCCCATTGCAAAATGGTTAGCGTTCTTAGACCGAGGAAGTCAAACTTAACCAGACCAGCGGTTTCTACGTCGTTCTTATCAAACTGGGTAACTGGGAACTTACCTTCTTCATCGCAATACAGCGCTGCAAAGTCGGTAATGGTAGTAGGCGAGATAACAACACCACCGGCGTGTTTACCTGCGTTACGCGTACAGCCTTCAAGAATGCGACACTTATCAATCAGTTCACGAACTTCTTCATCGCTATCGTAAGCTTCAGGCAGGCGAGGTTCAACATCAAACGCTTTGGCAAGTGTCATCCCAGGGTCGCCAGGTACAAGCTTAGAGATCCTATCTACGAAGCCATAAGGGTGACCAAGCACACGACCAACGTCTCGAATTACCGCTTTTGCCGCCATCGTACCAAAGGTGATGATCTGAGATACGGCGTCTCGACCGTACAGTTTAGCAACGTGATCAATTACCTCGTCTCGTCTATCCATACAGAAGTCGACGTCAAAGTCTGGCATCGAAACCCGCTCGGGGTTAAGGAATCGTTCGAATAGAAGATCGAATTCAAGTGGGTCAAGATCTGTGATCTTAAGCGCATATGCCACCAAAGAGCCGGCACCGGAACCACGACCAGGACCTACAGGGATGCCGTTATCCTTACTCCACTGAATGAACTCCATTACGATTAAGAAGTAACCTGGAAATCCCATTTGGTTGATAACGTCGAGTTCAACCTGCAGACGGTCGTCATATTCACCACGCTTTTCTTTGCGATCATTTTCATCGGGAAATAAGAACTGCAACCGTTCTTCTAGGCCATCTCGCGACACTTTTACCAAGAAATCTTCAATCGCCAGATCGCCCGTTGGATAATCTGGTAGGAAGTAGGTGCCAAGCTGTACCGTCACGTTACAGCGTTTGGCGATTTCTACGGTGTTTTCTAAAGCTTCTGGAATGTCACTAAAGAGCGCTTGCATTTGCTCAGAAGTCTTTAAATATTGCTCTTTAGAAAAGCGTTTTGGTCGATTTTTGTCTTCTAATGTATAGCCGTCGTGAATCGCAACACGAATTTCGTGGGCATCAAAGTCTTTTTCGTGTAAAAACACCACTTCATTCGTCGCCACAACGGGTATATTACGCGCAGCCGCGACCTCCACAGCACCATGGAGATATTCTTCTTCTTGTGCACGTGCTGTGCGTTGCAGCTCAATATAAAAATGGTCGCTAAAATGTTGCTCGTAAAACGCCAGCGTTTCTTCAATTAGCTTAGGATTGCCTTTTAAGATGGCTTTACCTAAATCGCCATCTTTCGCGCCGGAGATAAGGATCAGCCCTTCTTTGTATTTTGCGAGCCATTCTTTATCAATAACAGGGCGATGGAATACATGACCGCGAAGATAGGCATCGGAGATCAACAAGGTTAGGTTTTTATACCCTTGATTGTTCTTAGCGAGAACGAGAATTCGGCTTGGTTCATCAGGAAACTGATCTGACTTGAGCCAGAAATCCGCACCAATTATTGGCTTAATCCCTGCCCCGTGTGCGCCACCATAAAAACGCACCAAACCACATAAGTTCATTTGATCGGTGATGGCAAGCGCAGGCATTGCAAGCTCTTCGGCCCTCGCCACAATTGGTTTGGTCTTTGCTAGACCATCCACCATTGAGAAGTCACTGTGTACACGCAAATGGACAAATTGCGGGGCTGGCATGTTTACTCCTTCTCGGCCAAAATTCGTTGCACAGGCTTAAAGCTTGTACGGTGATGCGGAGTAACACCATGTGCTTCGAGTGCGGCAAAATGGGCTTTGGTTGGATAACCTTTGTGGCCTGCAAAACCAAACTCTGGATATTCCGCATCGAGTGCTAACATCTCATTGTCTCGGGTGACTTTCGCCAATATAGATGCCGCACTTATCTCGGCAACTAGGCTATCCCCTTTTACAACTGCGGTTGCCGCAACACTTAGCTTAGGTAAACGATTTCCATCAACAAATACATGATTTGGTTGAATTTCCAACCCTTCAACTGCGCGTGTCATCGCCAACATCGTTGCGTGAAGAATATTCAGATCGTCAATTTCTGCAACTGATGCTCTCGCAATGCAGTAACATAATGCCTTTTCTTTTATTTCTTCTGCCAATGCAATGCGCTTTTTCTCTGACAGTTTTTTTGAGTCGGTTAACCCTACTATTGGTTTGGTTGGGTCTAAAATGACGGCAGCGGTCACAACGTCACCCACCAACGGGCCACGTCCTACCTCGTCAACGCCTGCAATATACTGCACATCAGGACGTTCAATTTGCATCTATTAACTCCATTACAGCCTGAGCCGCTTGTTTGCTGGCATTTAGGCGAATGTTCTCATGTATCTCGTAAAACTTTCTAACAAGCTTACTATTATTGCCCTTTAACATCGGGAAAAGTGCATCAGCGAGTGCGTCAGGATTACACTCTGCCTGTAAAAACTCAGGCACAAGTGGTGCGTCAGCCAATAAATTCGGCAAGGCAAAGTATTTGATGTTAAAGGTAAAAAAGGTATTAAAAATCCAATAACTCTTAGGATTTAGCTTATACCCTACTACCATTGGCTTTTTATATAGCATCGCCTCAAGTGTGGCTGTACCCGAGGCCAGTAAAACGCTATCCGCAGCTTGCATTGCCAGTGCTGACTGGCCGTCAAGCATAATTGGGTTCAATTCCGGCGCGACTTCTTTCAAGGCTTCCAAAAACTGCGCTCTGCGCTTTTCGTTTACCAAAGGCACGACGATTTTTAAGTCGGGAATTTTATCGACTAGTTTTTTTGCAGTGGCAAGGTAAGTGCGACTCAATAAGCCAACTTCAGAGCCCCGGCTACCAGGAAGCAGTGCTAAAACCGTATCATCTTGACTTAAGCTCAGCTGTGCACGCGCACCTGCGGTATCCGGCTCAAGTGGAATTTCATCCGCTAGCGTGTGACCCACAAATGTACAAGGCACTTCATGTTTATCATAAAAGGCTTTTTCGAACGGCAGCAAAGACAGCACTAGGTTAGTCGCTTCAGCAATCTTATGGATGCGTTTTTGACGCCACGCCCACACACTTGGGCTTACATACTGAATGGTTTTAACCCCAGCCGCTTTCAACGGTTTTTCAACACGCAAATTAAAATCCGGCGCATCGATACCGATGAATACATCGGGTGGATTATCAATAAAGTAATTCACCAATTGCTTTTTAATTTTTAGCAAGCGAGGTAAGCGACCAAGCACTTCGACTAGTCCCATAACAGCCAGTTCATCCATGTCAAACAGGCTTTTACAACCAGCTTGTTGCATTTTAGGACCACCGATCCCGACAAAATTGGCATTGGGGTAATGAAGTTTTAGCGCGTTTATGAGGCCTGCTCCGAGTATATCGCCCGATAACTCTCCTGCGACCACGCCAATGGTGATATTTTTTTCGTTAGCCATTGTTATTTTTCAGTATAAAAAAACGCCATACAAAATGTATGGCGTAAGTATAACCTGTATTGCGGTTCAAGTTTAGCGGATCAAACCACGATTAGAAGTCGCAATAAAATCAATCATTTGTTGAACTGCTGCGAACTCAGAAGCCTCTTCTTTTAGCGCTTCTAACGCATCTTCTAAACGCAGCCCCTTACGGAACAACGTTTTGTATGCGCGTCTTGTTGCCATGATTTCATCAGACTCAAAGCCGCGACGCTTTAAGCCTTCAGTATTAATTGCAACGGGTCTCGCTGGCGTGCCAGTCGTTGTAACAAATGGCGGCACGTCTTGGTTCACACCCGAGTACATACCAATAAAGGCATGTGAACCCACTTTACAAAATTGATGTACACCAGAATTACCCGCAAGGATAACCCAGTCACCAATATGTACGTGTCCGGCTACACTCGCATTGTTAGCGAAAATCACATTGCTGCCAATGACTGCGTCGTGTGCTACATGGGTGTAAGCCATAAATAAGTTGTTGCTACCAATTCGCGTGATCCCTTCGTCTTGAATTGTGCCACGATGGATAGTCGCACACTCACGAATAACGTTGTTATCACCAATAATTAGCTTAGTTGGTTCATCCTTGTACTTTTTATCTTGGCAGGCTTCTCCTACTGACGCGAATTGGAAAATGTGATTGCCTGAACCAATCTCAGATGGGCCTTTGATCACTACATGTGATTCAATCTTACAGTTATCACCAATGACTACGTCATTGCCAATATAACTATAAGGGCCTACAGAAACATTCTCGCCTAGACGCGCGCCTGATTCGATAATTGCGGTAGGATGAATAGCCATTAAAACTCTCTTCTAGCACACATAATTTCAGCTGAACACACAGTTTTGCCTTCTACTTTAGCTTCAGCACTGAATTTCCAGATATTACGGCGTTCTTTTTCGAACTTAACGTGCAAATGCATCGTGTCACCCGGTAGAACAGGTTGTTTGAAACGTGCATTGTCAATCGCTGCAAATAAGTATAGTTCATTCTCGCTGCGATTCTCGACCGTTTTAAAACCAAGTAAACCAGTTGCCTGTGCCATCGCTTCTAGGATCAACACTCCTGGGAAAATAGGTTGCTCTGGGAAGTGACCCGTGAAAATAGGCTCATTAATCGTCACGTTTTTAATCGCGTGAAGATATTCGCCAGGCTTAAAGTCTACCACTTTGTCAACAAGCAACATTGGGTAGCGGTGCGGAAGAAGTTTTAAAATCTCTTGGATATCAAAGCTGTTTAATTCGTTAGCCAAAATAGCTTCCTTATTCTACATCAGTATCTTTAAGCTGTGCTGTCAGCAGCTCAAGTGCCTTCAGGCGCGACTTAAAGTCAGATAAATTGCGTAAGTGTGCAATAGACTTACGCCACTCTTTATTCGTTTGGTGAGGTAAACCAGAAGAATAGATCCCTGGCTCAGTAATTCCTTTAGTAACCATGCTCATACCAGTAATGACAACCCCATCACAAATTTCGTTGTGACCATTGATTGCTGTCATGCCGCCAATTTGGCAGTACTTGCCGATCTTAACACTGCCCGCTAATACCGTGCAGCCTGCGATGGCTGTACCGTAACCAACTTCGACGTTATGGGCAATTTGGATCTGGTTATCTAAAATGACGTTGCTATGAATAATGGTGTCTTCTAGCGCACCTCTATCAATAGAGGTACTCGCGCCAACTTCGACACGGTCGCCAATAATTACGGTGCCAACTTGAGGGATTTTAACCCACTCGCCTTTCTCGTTGGCGTAGCCAAAACCATCACTTCCTATTACGGCACCAGACTGGAATAGACATTGCTCGCCTATCTGTACTTCATGATAGATAGTCACGTTTGCCCAGAGTTTAGTCTTTGCGCCTATTTTGGCATGTTTTCCAATGAAACAGCCAGGCCCTATCTCAACATCATCACCAATCACAGCGCCATCTTCAATTACAGCATTCGCACCCACACTGACATTTTCGCCAAGCGTCGCGGTATCAGAGATAACTGCTGTACGATGAACTCCTGATGCTGCGCTAGGTGTTGAGTCTAGCTTCTGTGCAAGTTTTGCATAGGCTACATAGGGATCTGCGATAATGAGTTTATTACCCGCAAAATAATCCGCGTCTTTTTCACTCAAGATCACGGCCCCCGCAGTCGTGCTTTCAAGCTGACCACGGTATTTGCTGTTGGCTAAAAACGCGATTTGGTCGTCTTTTGCCTGTGCGAGAGTGGCGATATTTCGAATTGATTTATCGCCATCACCTTGCAGCTGAGCACCTAGAAACTCAGCAAGTTGAGATAAGGTGTGAAGTTTTGTCATTACTTATTGCTAACCGCTTTTACCACTTCTTCAGAAAGGTCGGCTACTTTATCAGGATTGAAGTAAATTGTCGTATCTTTTACTTTAACTTCATCAAACTTACCTTTTTTAGCAACAGACTCAATCGCATCTACGATTAGCTTTTGTACTTTAGCAAGCTCTTGGTTTTGACGAACTTTAATTTCTTGCTCTAGTGGACGACCTTTTTCAGCAAGTGTCTTTTGCATTCCTTGGATTTTTTCACGAAGCGCTTCTTTTTGCTCTTCACTCATAGTCGTCGCTTCGCGCTTAAATTTTTCAGCTTCGAAACGAATGTCACCTTGAATTTTTTCAAGCTCTTGACGACGCTCAGCAAACTCAGCTTGTAGCGTTTGTTCAATTTTCGCCATTTGTGGAATTTGCTTATACACTTCCTGCATGTCTACGATGCCGACTTTGTGTGCAAGCGCGCTACCTGAAGCACCCATCATTAGTGCTGCTGTCATGGCTAGTGTTGATGATTTAATAAATTTTTTCACAATAAAACTCCTTAGAATGTATTACTGATATTGAAGCTGATCGTCTTCGTATCGTCTTCTTCTTCTTTTTTGAGTGGGTAAGCGAAACTGATCAGCATTGGACCCATTGGCGAGATCCACTGAATCGATAAACCCGTTGATACTCTGAATCTTGATGGATCAGAGAAATCAGAAAGTAGATTGTATTGATCTTCCGTCAAGTTGTTATAGCGATCTACATCAAACTCGGTATCCCAAACGTTTGCCGCATCAACGAAGAAGCTGGTTCTTACAGAACTGGTATTATCTTCGTCTAGGAATGGCGTTGGTACAATAAGCTCTAAACCTGCTAGTGCTTTTGCGTTACCACCGATACGGCCACCTAGGTTTAGCGTATCAAATTGCTGATCGCCGCCAATACAGCTACCTGATGTACCATCTGGTTTAGGTGTACCCGGAATACACTTAGGCGCACGCTGTACCGCTCGAGGTAGGATCGTGTTTCGGTCAAAGCCTCGCAGCTCTTGCTCTGAAATACGGAAGAACTCTTGGAATGGCAATACTTGCTCAAAGCCATTGGTCTCGCCATAACCGTTACCATAACCTAAGCCCGCTCTCGCTGAGAATACCCAACGATGGTCGTTACTGATTGGCCAGTAAAAACGTGAATCGTAATTAATCTTGAAGAAATTAAGATCTGAGTTTGGTGTAGTAATACTTAAGTTCAAGCTTTGACGAGAACCTGCGGTTGGGAACATACCACGGTTAACCGTTACACGTGACCAACCTGCGCTTAACTCATATTTGGTAAAGTCGTAATCTGCGTTTGGATCGCTTTCGTTTAAGAAGCTCTCACGAAGTACGCGTGTTTGCTCAAAGTCTGAAATTTGCGAAAGGCTTTCTTCAATCCAACGAATACCAAAGTTAACACGGTTAATCGCATTGATTGGGAAACCAAAGTTAGTGCCGATACCGTAGCTCGTCGATTTATAATCTACAATCCCAAACTCACTTGCATCGAACTTACTATAGAAGATACTGCTGCCTTGCGACACACCATCAGGTGTAAAGTACGGATCGGTATAAGATACACTATAACGCTCTGAACCACGCGAAGTGTTAATATTGAAAGCAACTTGGTTACCAGAACCAAGGAAGTTAGACTCACTGACACCGATGTTAAACTGAAGGCCCGCATATGAACCATAAGCAACACCCGCTTGGAAACTGCCTGCAGGCTGTTCTTTTACTTTAAAGTCCACATCAACCTGATCTTCAACCCCTGGAATTGGCTTGACTTCAAACTCTACCGATTCCATATATGGCAAACGTTGAATTTGAAGCTTAGAACGCTCTAAATTTTGGTTAGACAACCATGCACCTTCAAGCTGCGTCATTTCGCGACGTAACACTTCATCCGCTGTATTCTGGTTACCATTCACTACGATTCGACGCACATACACACGCTTACCAGGGTCTACCGATAGCGTTAGTTGTACTTCTTTATTTTCGTCATCAATTTCAGGGACTGTTCGCACTTCAGCGTTGGCATATCCAAAACGCGCCAAATAACTCTTAATGAAGTCTTCCGTCGCCGTTACAACTGAGCCGTTGTAAAGCTCACCAGCGCGAAGTGGCACAATACCTTTAATTAAGTCTTCACGGCCTAGTAAGTCACCAATGAAATCAAATCCTTTAACGGTATACTTTTCACCTTCGGTGATGTTTGCCGTAACATAAACTGATTCACGTTCTGGGCTTACTGAAACTTGCGTTGAATCGATGTTAAAACGTAAATAACCACGGTCTAGGTAAAAACTGCGGATCTTTTCTAAATCGCCTTCAATGGTTTGTTTTTGATAACGGTCATTAGATAGGAAGCGCCACCACGGCAAGTCCTGCTGAGATTCAATTAGGTTAAGAAGTTCTTCGTCCGAGAACAGTTCATTACCAACAAGGTTAATTTGACGTACAGAAGCAGCATCACCCTCTTCAAACTTCAGCATCAACTTCACACGGTTACGTGGCAATTCTACAATGCTCACCTCAACCTTAGCATTGTATTTACCAATACTGTGGAAGAATTCCGTTAAGCCTTTTTCGATACTATCGAGTACCGTTCTGTCTAACGGCTCACCTTGGCGAATATTTTGCTGTTCTAAACTCTCATTTAGCTGCTCGTCTTTGATGTCTTTGTTGCCATCAAATTCGATTGAGCTGATAGTTGGACGTTCTTTAACCTTAAAAATAATCTGATTACCATCACGGAATACCGCAATGTTGTCAAAGTGGCCAGACTTATACAACGCCTTGATTGTGCGTGAAATAGTAAACTGATCGACATTGTCACCAACGTTGATCGGAATATGTGTCAATGCAGCACCTAGTGCAACTCGCTGCAGCCCTTCTACTTTTAAATCTTCTACGATAAAGGAGTTTTGCCCTAAGGCAGCAAAACTAGCGCCCAGTAAACTGGTTACTGCAATGTGTTTTTTTATAGGCATTTTATTATCTTTATCCTTTACAACAATTTTGGCGCGATACGCTAAGGCCCACTACATCACAACATTCAAACGTTACAGCTTTTGTATTATGTTATCCGTTGTATGCTTGAACAAAAATGCAAACATTTAAACTGCATATAATGTGCGCTTTTTAGCACCGCACGGCTTAAAGCCGAGAAACATCATTAAATAGTGCAAAAAACGTTAAGGCAAGAAGAAGCGCTGCTCCAATCTTAAACCCAAACTCTTGTGTCTTTTCAGAGACTGGTTTTCTGCGAATTAGTTCAATTAAGTAATACATTAAATGCCCACCATCTAGGACAGGGAGCGGTAATAAGTTAAAAACTCCTAAATTCACGCTGATAAGCGCTAAGAAGCCTAAAAATGCAACTAACCCGTAACTAACGCTATTTCCGGCACTAACCGCGATCCCCACAGGCCCGCTTAAGTTTTTTACCGAGACTTGGCCCGTGATTAAGTTGCCGATCATGTCGAAACTTAAGGCAATCAAGTCGTAAGTTTTACGAATGCCAAGCACCATACTATCTAGGATGCCATATTGTCTAGTTTCAATATAACCATTTGGCCATTTTTCCATCACAGGCACAACGCCCAAGTAGCCTTGTACGACACCTTCTGATGACGTTTTTGCCCGAGGGGTTACCGTTAGGGTTTGTGGCTTACCATCGCGCAGAATATCAATGCTTATGGCTTGATTTGCAGATTTTTGAACTCGGCTCACCAGCTGTTGCCACGACGCCAATTTGTCACCATTTATCGCAACTAGCGTGTCTTCTACTTGTAAGCCACCTTTGTCGGCAGCCGCACCTTCTTCAATATAACCGAGCTGCAGCGTCAGCGGCGGCCTATATGGCGTAATGCCGACTGAGGTCAGCGGCGCTTCGTCCTGCTTTTCCAGCTTCCATTCACTCAAACGTAGCGTGCGAATTGCTAAGCTACCCTTTTCATCTTGTACTTTGGCAACCAGTGATGGTTCACCTAAATGCGCCATCAATTCAAACGTAACGTCTTGCCATGAGTGCACTAACTCATCATTCAGTGCAATGATGTGGTCGCCTGATTGAAACCCTGCATCCGCCGCGATACTGGTTGGTGTCACAGCTCCAACGACGGGTTTTACTGATTGAACCCCTACCATATACATTGCCGCTAACGTGACAATGGCAAACAAAAAGTTCGCAATGGGGCCTGCAGCTACCACAGCGATACGAGAAAGTACTGGCTTATTATTGAAGGCAAGGTGGCGCTCCTGCTCTGGCACATCGTCGACACGTTCATCGAGCATTTTGACATAACCACCAAGTGGAATTGCGGCGATAACGTATTCGGTTTGGTGTTTGTCATACCACTTAACTAAAGGCTTACCAAAACCGATAGAAAAACGTAAGACCTTAACGCCGGCTTTTCTGGCAACCCAAAAATGGCCATATTCATGAACGGTAACTAAAATCCCTAAAGCAAGAATAAATGAGCCTAAGTGCCAGAAAAATTCAAACATGGTTACCTCAATGTGGCGATAATTTGCTGCGCTCGGTGGCGTGCCGTTCGGTCTGTTTCCATAATAGACTCAACGGATTCTAATACGCTTAGCTCACTGTGCTCAAGCGTTAAGGCATTGACTCGATAGATATCACAAAACCCTATCTTACCCTCTAAAAATGCCGCAACGGCAATTTCATTTGCAGCATTCACTGTTGTTGTTGCGGCCTGACCACTACGACATGCGTCAATCGCTAATTTGAGGTTGGGATAACGGTTAAAATCTGGTTTGGTAAAAGTGAAATCGACAATCTGAGAAAAATCTAATGGCTTGACGCCCGCGTCAATTCTGTCAGGATAGGCAAGCCCATATGCAATCGGCGTTCGCATGTCTGGTTGCCCCATTTGTGCCAGCACCGAGCCATCGCGATACTGCACCATAGAGTGGATCATGCTTTGTGGGTGTATCACCACTTCAATATCGTCAGCTGAACAGTTAAATAACCACTTAGCTTCAATAAACTCTAACCCTTTATTCATCATGGTCGCAGAGTCGACAGAGATTTTTCTGCCCATAGACCAATTAGGATGTGCAACCGCTTCTTCTACCGTTACTGAAGCTAAGGTAGCCAATGAACGCTGCAAGAAAGGTCCACCTGAACCGGTTAATAAAATCTTACTAACACCGCTGTGGCTTAGATTTGAAGATTGTCCCGTTTGTATAGTCGTTGGTAGGCACTGATAAATGGCATTATGCTCACTGTCGATAGGGAGTAAAGTCGCACCATGCGCTTTTACTTTATCCATAAACAGCTGGCCACTCATTACTAACGACTCTTTGTTCGCCAGCAACACTTTTTTACCCGCTTCGACTGCCGCTAAAGTCGGTAACAACCCAGCTGCACCAACGATTGCAGACATCACGATATCCACATCCACGTGGCGAGCCATCTCAGCCATTGCTTCAACGCCATGGAGTACTTCGGTGGTAGTGTCCGTCAAACGTTGAGAAAGTTGCTGAGCTGCGTGTTCAGAGCTCATAACCGCGTATTTGGGTTGATGATGTAAACAAAGCTCAGCCATCTTTTCCGCGTTTTGCCCTGCGACTAAGGCAAATACACGATATTGTTCTGTATTGCGGCTGACGACGTCTAAGGTTGATAGTCCAATTGAGCCTGTCGCCCCCAGTACTACCAAGTTTTGCTCGCTCATAGCACTACCGTCCAAGCGTAGCAAAAAGCAAAAATGGGTGCTGCAGCCGTTAAGCTATCAATGCGATCTAGGATACCGCCGTGACCTGGCAAACAACGGCCTGAATCTTTAAGGCCTACTTCGCGTTTAAACATACTTTCAAGCAAATCACCAACGGCGGAAAATAGCGCGATAATAATGGTCATTGCAGCGTAAATTGGCCACATGTTGAGATCAATCGCAGCGAAGTGACAAAACACCAAAACAAAAACAACCGCGGTGATCACACCACCAACTAGGCCTTCAATCGTTTTATTAGGGCTCACTTTAGGCATGAGCTTGTGCTTACCTAAATTCTTTCCAGCGAAGTAGGCGCCAATGTCTGCGCTCCACACTATACCCAATACCACCATGATAAGAACCGAACCTATGTGTTCGCCATCTTCGTATCCGGCACTACGCATCACGTTTAACGCAAGCCACAGCGGTACTAGTGTCAGTACACCAGCGATGGAGCGCATCATGATCCCTTCATTCCAAGCACGAGCTGCTCGTGGATATTTAACTACCAAGAAAGTAGCAACCAGCCACCACGCAAAAGCGAGCGTAAATACATAATTAGCATCAGCGACTAAGCGCCCTTGCTGCCATAAATCCTGTATTGGCCAGTGGGTGTTAAGCAATAGAATTAACACCGCCATGACGCCAACGAAAGTAAAACGCTGACGCTTTTGACATAGGCCAGCAAGCGCCGACCACTCCCATGCACCAAGCAAAACGATTAGTGCGGCAATCGTACTAAACATTGCCAGCGGTGTATAAAACACCAAAAGTAGAGCCAGAGGTGCAAGCACCGCTGACGTTAGAATACGTTGTTTTAACAAATTTGAACCCTTAACTTGTTGCGTCTTTCTCTGCGAGGAGCTGCTTTATCTGCTCTCCTGTGCATCCGAAGCGTCGCTCTCTAGACACGTAACAAGCAATGGCTTCAGAGAATGCTTGCTCGTCAAAATCAGGCCAAAGCGTGTCGGTAAAATAGAGTTCGGCATACGCAGCTTGCCATAGCAAGAAGTTACTGATGCGGAAGTCGCCTCCCGTTCTGATCAGCAAGTCGAGATTCGCTTGATCGGCCATCGTCATCTGCTCTGTCAAGGCATCTTCGGTTATATCACTTGGTTGCAATTCACCCGCAGCAACTTGTTTTGCGAGGTGTTGTGCTGCCTGTGTGATATCCCAACGTCCACCGTAATTTGCTGCAATGTTTAAGTTAAGCCCTGTATTGTCCTGGGTCAATGTTTGAGCTTCATGAACACGCTTTTGGAGGCTGTCAGGAAAACGAGAAAGTTCGCCAATAATGGTTAGCTTTACGTTGTTCTTATGTAATTTTTTAACTTCTTTAGTCAGCACATAAATAAATAATTCCATTAACGTGCTGACTTCATCTTCTGGCCTACGCCAGTTTTCACTACTAAAGGCAAATAGCGTCAGAGACTCTATACCTAACTTGGAACAGAATTGTACAGCACTACGAACAGAATCTACGCCCTTCTTGTGTCCGAAGGCGCGTGGACGCCTGCGAGCTTGAGCCCAACGACCGTTGCCATCCATTATTATCGCAACATGTTTTGGCAATGATTGCTGCGAAATAACCTCTGCTTTTAAAACCATAATTCCAATTTAAGTGAAAAAAAACGCCGCCTAGTATACCTTAGGCGGCGCTTCAAACCTAATAAATTTGTCAGTGTACCTAGCCCAAAAAAACCTAACTGCTCAGAAACAAAGCAGAATTTTCTGCAATACGTAAACAGTGCGTAAATATAAACGCTAGGATAAAGACATTTAGATTTCCATCAACTCTGCTTCTTTCGCGCTTAGTTGAGTATCCATTTCTTTGATGAACTTGTCAGTCAGTTTTTGGATATCATCTTCAGCTTGACGCGCTTCGTCTTCAGAAATTTCTTTGTCTTTTAGCAATGATTTAATATCACCGTTTGCATCACGGCGAATGTTACGTACTGCAACACGACCACCTTCAACCTCACCACGTACGATCTTGATGAGATCTTTACGACGCTCTTCAGTTAGTGGAGGAAGTGGAACACGGATCACAGTACCTGCTGACATTGGGTTTAGGCCTAAGTCAGAAGACATAATTGCTTTTTCTACCGCTTGTGCAAGTGACTTGTCGAATACGCTGATAGCCAGCGTACGAGAGTCTTCCGTCGTTACGTTTGCTACTTGGTTTAGCGGTGTATCTGCACCGTAGTATGAAACAGAGATACCATCTAGTAGTGCTGGGTGTGCACGACCTGTGCGGATTTTAGAAAGCTGGCTTCCAAGTGCCGCCACACTTTTTTTCATGCGCTCTTGAGCGTCTTTTTTAATATCTTCGATCACAATACTTTCCTAGTCTGTTCTTGTTATGCCAGATTATACTCGCAATTTAGAGATTCGCTACTTAACTGCGAGTTGCTGAAATAGTCGTCAGATTATTCTGCTGCTTGAGAAGAGATAAGGGTACCTTCCTCTTCACCCATGATGACATTTTTCAATGCACCCGGTTTATTCATGTTGAATACGCTGATTGGCATATTGTGGTCACGTGCCAATGTAAATGCAGCTAAATCCATCACTTTCAATTCTTTATCGATCACTTCGTTGTAAGTCAACGTGCGGTATAGCGTAGCATCTGGGTTTTTCACCGGATCGTCACTAAATACCCCTTCAACCTTAGTGGCTTTAATCACGGTATCCGCTTCAATCTCTATACCGCGCAAACATGCTGCTGAGTCTGTAGTAAAGAAAGGATTGCCCGTACCTGCTGAGAAAATAACAACACGGCCAGATTTTAATAGGCTAATTGCTTCTGCCCAATTGTACGCATCACACACACCATTTAGCGGGATAGCAGACATCAAACGTGCGTTTACAAAAGCACGGTGCAGCGCATCACGCATCGCAAGGCCATTCATGACGGTCGCCAGCATGCCCATGTGGTCGCCCACCACTCGGTTCATGCCCGCTTCTGCAAGTGAACCACCACGTAAGAAGTTACCGCCACCGATAACCAAACCCACTTCTACGTCGAGCTCTACTAACTCTTTGATTTCTTGTGCCATACGATCCAATACTTTTGGATCGATACCAAAGCCTTCATCTCCCATTAAAGCTTCACCACTAAGCTTTAAAAGAACGCGTCTAAAAACAGGTTTTTTATTGATAGTCATAATATCCGGGCCAATTAAAAGTGAGGTAAAAAATAACCGCGCTTATGCTAGACATAAATGCGCGGTTATTTTAGAGAATTTTCAGCAATGACGCAAAGCTAATGTCAGCTTTTACGTCATTAGGCATCACAATAAGTGATTACTGACCTTTTGCTGCAGCGATTTGTGCTGCAACTTCTGCTGCGAAATCTTCTTCTTTCTTCTCGATACCTTCACCTACCTCTAGGCGAACGAATGAAGAAACAGATGCATTCTTCTCTTTAAGGTAGTCACCCACTGATTTCTTAGGTTCCATGATGAAAGCTTGACCAGTAAGAGAGATCTCACCAGTGAACTTCTTCATACGACCAACAACCATTTTCTCAGCGATTTCAGCTGGCTTACCTTCGTTCATTGCGATTTCAACTTGAACCGCTTTTTCTTTTTCAACTACTTCAGCAGGTACGTCTTCTGGGTTTAGGTAGTCTGGCTTAGAAGCAGCAACGTGCATTGCAACGTGCTTAAGTGTTTCTTCGTCAGCATCACCAGCTACAACAACACCGATACGCTCGCCGTGACGGTAAGCAACTAGCTTGTCACCTTGAATGTAAGAAACACGACGGATGTTCATGTTCTCACCGATTTTAGCTACTAGTGCAACACGAGTCTCTTCAAACTTAGCTTGTAAGTCTTCGATAGTTAGTTGCTCAGCTACAGCTGCGTCAGCAATTTCGTTAGCAAATGCAAGGAAGCTTGCATCTTTTGCTACGAAGTCAGTTTGACAGTTAACTTCTACTAGTGCAGCAAAACCTTCGCCTTGCTTGATGATGATTGTACCTTCAGCAGCGATGTTGCCTGCTTTTTTAGCAGCTTTAGCAGCACCACTTTTGCGCATGTTTTCGATTGCTTGATCGATATCACCGCCAGTTTCTGTCAGTGCTTTTTTACAATCCATCATACCAGCGCCAGTGCGGTCACGAAGTTCTTTTACTAGGGCAGCAGTTACAGCCATTAGAATATCCTCAAATCTGAATTCAGTTCTTGATAAAACCAACCTTAGGTTGGCTGAATATCAAATCAAGTACAGCTCGCCTCAATTTGATAAAAATCCGTTATCTTTCAAGGTCTGCTTGGCAAACAACGGGATAAGCAGTTAATCACTTATAAAGAATATCAAGTCTTCATCAATAATTTGATGAAGACTTGATGACAGCTAATACCTAATCAGGTAATTACTCAGCTTCAACGAAGTCGTCGTTTTCTGCTTGAGCAACGATGTTGCTTTCACGACCTTCAGTGATAGCAGTCGCTACTGCACCAGTGTATAGCTGGATTGCACGGATAGCGTCGTCGTTACCAGGGATGATGAAATCAACACCATCTGGGTTAGAGTTAGTATCAACAACAGATACTACTGGGATACCTAGGTTGTTAGCTTCACGGATAGCGATGTGCTCGTGGTCAGCGTCGATAACGAAGATAGCGTCAGGAAGACCGCCCATATCTTTGATACCGCCAAGGCCTTTTTCAAGCTTTTGCATTTCACGAGTAAGCATTAGCGCTTCTTTCTTAGTAAGCTTCTCGAAAGTACCGTCTTGGCTTTGAGTCTCAAGCTCTTTAAGACGCTTGATTGATTGACGAACTGTTTTCCAGTTAGTCAACATACCACCTAACCAACGGTGATTTACGTAGAACTGCTCACTTTGGATAGCCGCTTCTTTAACTGCTTCGCTTGCAGCGCGCTTAGTACCTACGAAAAGGATTTTGCCTTTGTTAGATGCTACGTTCTGTAAGAACTTAAGAGCATCGTTGAACATAGGAACAGTTTTTTCTAGGTTGATGATATGAACGCGGTTACGTGCACCGAAGATGAACGGCTTCATCTTAGGGTTCCAGTAACGTGCTTGGTGACCGAAGTGAACACCAGCTTGAAGCATATCGCGCATTGAAACGTTTGCCATTGTATATTTCCTCTAAAAGTTAGGGTTAGGCCTCCACATATCCCATAGCACCAACACGAAGTTTTTATAACTGCATGCACCCAAGTGTATGTGTCGATATGTGTGTGTGTTAATATTAATAAGTGTGTTGTCTTAACTACAAACATTCAATCTCATCGTGTGAGGAAGAATTATTTGTAAAAAGACGGCGCGCTTTATACCATATATAAAGAATTAACTCAATCTTATGCGTAAAATTTGTGCATAATAAATGTTCATCTAAATTGACTTGGAGTCTAAATGAGTGCTGTGATCAAAACCCCTGAAGAAATCGAAAAAATGCGTGTTGCCGGGCGTTTAGCCGCGGAAGTACTGGAAATGATCGAGCCGTTTGTTAAGCCAGGGGTGACCACCGACGAATTAAACACCATTTGTCACAACTACATTGTTGATGAGCAAGGTGCTGTTCCTGCACCGCTAAATTATCACGGCTTTCCGAAGTCTATTTGTACCTCAGTTAACCACGTTATCTGTCACGGTATCCCAAACGATAAACCGCTAAAAGAAGGCGACATTATCAATATCGACATCACTGTGATCAAAGATGGGTATCATGGTGATACGTCAAAAATGTTTTACGTCGGTACACCAACGATCCAAGGTAAGCGCTTAAGCGAGATCACGCAAGAAAGCCTATACCTTGCGATAAAAATGGTAAAACCGGGCGTGCGTTTGGGTGATATTGGCGCTGCAATTCAAAAGTATGCAGAAGGCTTTAACTACTCTATCGTGCGTGAATATTGTGGTCACGGTATTGGTAAAGAATTCCATGAAGAGCCACAAGTAATGCACTACGGCAAACCAGGTACTGGCGAAGTGCTCAAAGCTGGCATGTGTTTGACTATCGAGCCTATGGTTAACGCCGGTAAGCGCCAATGTAAGCTACTAAAAGATGATTGGACTGTCGTTACCAAAGACCGTAGTCTTTCGGCGCAGTGGGAACACACGCTGCTTGTCACAGATAATGGCGTTGAGATCTTAACGCTGCGCAATGACGAAACGATAGACCGCGTTATTACGCATTCAGCTTAATTGCAAAAAGCATTTATTAAAGCCAGCCAGATTGCTGGCTTTTTTATTGCAAAACTCACACAACAGCGATTACAGCACCCCTTGGTTTAGATATCAGTTACACACGATGATAGTTGTCCAATCCTTGACCCTTCACCTCCTCGTCACTCGCAATTCTTATTTATTTAGTGTAAAACAGGACTCTACTGTTTTTGCGCGCATGACACAGGATCCTAAGTGGCATTACCGAACAAAGTGAAGACGCTTCTTGACGAAGCACAAGAACTTACCGATTACCGTGATTGTCTTGCTTTTTTCTACAAATGGTTAAGCAATCAATTTGCCAAGCAACCCGTTAGAAATCTAATTAACTCTCGAGCCGAATTTATCGATCGATTGTTGATTAAATTGTTTAATGAAACTGGGCTAGCGCACCAACCAGACTTGTCGTTAATCGCCATTGGTGGTTATGGTCGTGGTGAGCTACACCCGTTCTCTGATATCGATTTTTTGGTGCTGACTAAATCCGTTCCCTGTGAAGAAGTGACCAGCTGTTTAGAGCGTTTTGTCACTTATTTATGGGACTTAGGTCTAGATATTGGTCATAGCGTAAGAACCCATGAACAAGTCCTAGAACAAAAACAAAATGACGTTCACTTTGCCACAAGTCTGCTAGAAAGCCGCCTAATTTGTGGTAACCACATTGAGTATGAACACCTCAAACGACATATCGTTGAAACCCCAATTTGGCAATCTAGTGACTTTTTTATCGCCAAGGTCAACGAGCAGAATATTCGCCATAAAAAATGCCACGGTACCGCCTATAACCTTGAGCCTAATATTAAAGAAAACCCCGGTGGCCTTCGCGATCTGCAAACCATTTTTTGGGTCGCTAAAAAGCACTTTCGCGCTGAAACTTTGGAAGAGTTGATCAATCACGGTTATTTGACCCATGAAGAATATCAAGAGCTGTTAGAGTGCATCGAAAACCTGTGGAACATTCGCTTTGCGCTACACCTGGCTGCTGGTCGCAGTGAGAACCGTTTACTGTTTGACCATCAACCACATGCCGCTGAGCTCCTCGGTTTTGGCTCTGAGGGTAAAGCCTCGGTCGAGCGCATGATGAAACGCTTATTTAGGATCATGAGCCGAGTGCGCGAAATGAACCAGATGCTACTTTCCTATTTCGAACAAAGCATTCTTCCCGAGCAGTTGGAACAAGAAGCCGTGCCACTCGACAGAAACTTTGAGCGTATTGGCAATAAAATTCGCGTTAAAAATCCTTCGGTCTTTTTTCGTCGAGAGAATTTGTTTGTCCTCTTTGAGCATATTGCGGACAACCCTAAAATCACTCACATTGACCCAAGTACCATACGTACTATGCGCCAAGTCAGACGCCGTTTATTAGGCGATTTGCAAGATTACGCAGGCTGTCGTGACGCTTTTTTAAGGTTATTGAAACACCCTAATGGCATGGGACGAGCGTTTACTCTGATGCACAAACACGGGATCATCGCTGCCTATTTACCGCAGTGGCGTAATATTTTTGGACAAATGCAGTTCGATCTGTTTCACGCCTACACGGTAGATGAGCATACCCATAAACTCATCAATAACATCTACCGCTATTTCGATAAAGAGCATATTAGTGAATTCCCGATTTGTTCTGAGATTGTTGCCCGCATGGACAAACCAGAGCTACTCTACTTGGCTGGGATCTTTCACGATATTGCCAAAGGTCGAGGTGGCGACCATTCCGAGCTTGGTGCCGTTGACGCCATGGCATTTACCAAAATGCACGGTTTTACCGCTTCCGACGCTAAATTGGTAGCTTGGCTGGTGCAAAATCACCTCCTGATGTCTGTCACAGCCCAGCGTAAAGATATTAACGACCCCGATGTTATTGCAGAATTTGCACAAAAAGTGAAAAACGAACGTCAGCTAGATTATCTCTATTGCTTAACGGTTGCCGACATTCGTGCCACCAACGACAACCTCTGGAACGACTGGAAAAACACCCTCTTACGCGAGCTATATCTACATACTCAACGGGCATTGCGCTTGGGTCTTGAAAACCCAATGGATATGCGCGACCAGATCCGTGATAAGAAACGCCAAGCCAAGCAACGACTGATTAATTTGGGCTACTTCGAAGAGTACATTGACCTTATTTGGTCACGCTTTAAGGCCAATTATTTTACTGCCTTTAGTGAACAGCAGATCTCTTGGCATACTGAGCACTTATTACAGTCTGATGATTTAAGTCAGCCAAGCGTGATCGTCTCTAACAAGCCCATGCATGGCGGGACGCAAGTATTCGTATACAGTCCTTATGAATCGGCGCTATTCGCCAAGCTAGTCAGTGTAATTGGTTCTAAAAAAGCACAAATCCAGCATGCTCAGGTCATGACCACAAAAGATGGCTATGTTGTCTTTAGTTTTGTTATCCTAGAAGTGAATGGCGACCCACTCAGCACCAGTCGTGCAGCGGGGATCAGGAGAGGCTTAGAGACACTCTTAAAAGACCCAAAAAAGAAAATCAGAGTCAAAAAGAATCGCTCACAGAAGTTTAAAGATTTTAATATTAGGCCAAAAATTATCTTGCGCCCTCATGCTAGAGCAAACCGTAGCCTTATTGAAATTCAGGCCATTGATATTCCGGGGTTACTGACTAAAATTGCTGAGGTATTTCAGGCCTATTCACTACATATTCATGCCGCACGCATTACAACCGTCGGCGAACGCGCAGAAGACTTTTTCGTCGTCTCAAACAAAGATTACAAGGCACTAGATGAAGTACAAAAAGCTGAGCTTCATCGCGCCCTACTCAAAAAATTAAATGCTGAAACAGATTAACGAGGAATTTATGTCTGATTTAAAAACGACTATTGAAACCGCGTGGGAAAACCGCGATACCATTACTCCAACCACGGTATCGGACGAAGTAAAACAAGCGATTGTCAACGCATTGGAAATGCTAGATTCAGGTGCAGCGCGTGTTGCTGAAAAAATTAGTGGTGAGTGGGTTGTACATCAATGGTTGAAAAAGGCGGTACTCCTGTCTTTTAGAATTCGTGACAACCAACCAATGAACGATGGCGTTAACCAGTTTTACGACAAAGTACCATTAAAATTCTCAGACTATACGCCAGAGCAGTTCCAACAAGGTGGTATGCGAGTAGTACCAAACGCGGTAGCGCGTCAAGGCAGCTTTGTCGGTAAGAACGTGGTACTTATGCCGTCTTACGTTAATATTGGTGCATATGTTGATGAAGGCACTATGGTAGACACTTGGGCGACCGTAGGCTCGTGTGCACAGATCGGTAAAAACGTACATCTATCTGGTGGTGTGGGCATTGGTGGCGTTTTAGAGCCGCTACAAGCCAATCCAACGATTATTGAAGACAACTGTTTTATCGGCGCACGTTCTGAAATCGTAGAAGGTGTGATTGTTGAAGAAGGTGCCGTCATCTCCATGGGTGTCTATATTTCACAAAGTACTCGTATTTACGACCGTGAAACAGGCGAAACCCATTATGGCCGCGTACCAGCCGGTGCAGTGGTAGTACCAGGATCGCTACCAAGTAAAGATGGCTCTCATAGCCTGTATGCAGCAATTATTGTGAAAAAAGTAGATCAGCAAACCCGCGAAAAAGTTGGGATCAATGCACTACTTCGCTCACTAGACGACTAAATATCACGATAGTTTCACAAAGGGAGCTTTCTGCTCCCTTATTCATGTATTACCAGCGGTAGTCCAGTGACACTAGAATGTTTCTTGGTCTTCCCGGAAAGTACCTGTCACCACTAAATGAAGTGTAATCGGCACGCTCAGCATAACGTTCGTCGGTTAGATTTTTCACTCTCATCGTCAACGCCAAATGCGGATTTACCTGCCACTTTCCTCGTAAGCTCAGTAAATCGTGACCAGAATAACGATGAAGATTTTCGGGGTCAGTAAAATACTCTCCTACATGGTGCCAAGCTAAAGACCAACTGAGATTATCCCGTGCTTGCCAGTGTAATTGGGCGTTAATGACGCTCCTTGGTGCTGAATCTAGATCGTTGCCGTTAATATTGATGCCACCAAGAATATTATCTTGTTCATAGGTATGCTTAGCACGCGTTGCGGCGAGATCTAGTTGCCAATGTGCTGTGAATGAATAACTCAGCTCCAACTCCACACCTCGGTGTCTTGAGCGACCATCGTTGATATAGAAAAAGTCACTATCTCGGAAGATCAAATTTTCTTTTTCCATGTCATAAATCGCGACCTGATAGCCAAGACTATCTGCACTCCCTTTTAGGCCAAGCTCGATATTGTCCGCCTTTTCTTCCTCTAGCGATGCTTTTACCTGCTCTCGCTGCAATTGGTAAAGCTCAGCAGTTTGTGGTGCGCGATAGCCTTGAGACACGTTAGCATAGGCAATATTTCGCTCAGTGAACGCATAGCTTAGGCCAAATTTTGGTGAAAAATAAGCAAAGCTATCTTTGCCACTGGCTGGGCGACTATAACGACATCCTCCCATTGCACACACCGAGCCATCTTCTTTGGTGCGCCCAGTAGGCAAAAAGTTGCGATAATCGTACTTCATTGACTCAAAACGACCGCCCAGTTCAACTAACCAGTTACCCTGTCGCCAACTGAGATTTGCAAAAGGCGCGAGTTGCCTTGCATCTACTTCATAGTCGTAATGCTTTCCTGTAGGAATAGTTGAGCGCAAAAATGCAGAGCCTTCAGTCGGCGTAGGCTGATACTGCAACATCTCGCCTTGGGTATATTCCGCATCCATTCCCCAATCTAGTTGTATTGAGTCACTTAATTCAGTGTGTATAAGCGTTTGCAGCCCCACACCAGTTTGACCATTTTCTTCAAACGGCTTACCCGGCAAGAAATGCTTAACAAATTCCATCTCTTGCCAGCGTACATAAGGTTTTATCAGTATGGTGTTACTATCATCAAAGTGCCCGGTTATTTCTGTCCAAGCTCTAAATGACTCTGCCTTTCTAAATGCTTCAGGGTTTTCGTTTTGCTTTGCCAATTGCTTATTTTTATAGCTGTCCACTCCGGTTACATAACCCGCAGTTTGCTGATCTAAGTGGGTGTATGTCATTCCAGATACGACACCAACCTTCTCACCTTCATATTGGTGTTTGACGCTCAACTTTTGTTGCTCAACGCTTTCATCCTCACGATAACCCGTATCTTTTGTAAGGGTTAACGCTGCGCCCAAGCCAAGGGCTTTATCGCCAGCTTGTATCCGAGTTCGGCTATAACCATAGGAGCCGATATCTAATGCAATCCTAGGTGTCTTTTGAATGCTGTTTGAAGTAATCACATTAACCACTCCATGCACCGCATTAGAGCCATACAATACGCTGTTTGGCCCTTTTAGCACTTCTATACGATCAGCCGCTTCAAAGTGCGATTCAAAGAGTTCATTAATATTACAAAAGCCTGCGGCTCTGAGTGCAATACCATCTTCAGCCATTAAAATGCCGCCACATGCGCCTGCACCAGAGAGCACTTGTGAGCGCAATGCAGGTAGATACTCTTGACCATTACCATGTTGTACATTTGCGCCAGCAACGAGCCTCAACGCCTTTTCGATATGCGTGACGCCTGTATCATCTAATTGAGCTTCTGTTAGCAAAGAGAGGCTTACAGGGCGCTCTCCTGCCGCCTCAGCCAATCTGGATGCCGTAGAAGTGATGATTTCAAATTCGTTGTTCTCTGTCGCTTCGCTAAGTTGTGGTGCAAGGGCACAACTTGCAAAGACCAACACCATTTTTTTCATTTTGATACCAACTGTATTAACTCGATTACAAGGCAAAAAGAAAGGGCTACACAGCCCTTTCGTTTTCTTTACCACTAAACGTTATGCTTGTCTCGCCTCTAACATCAAACGCTTCATATCTCGTACTGCCTTTTCCAGCCCATCAATTGCTGCTCGAGCAACAATGGCATGACCAATGTTAAGTTCGTAGATTTCTGGCATTTGTGCAATCGGTTTAACATTATGGTAATGCAAACCATGGCCAGCATTGACGATAAGACCTAGGCCATGAGCATACTTAACGCCTTCACGAATGCGCTCAAGCTCGGCGCTCATTTCGGTGTCGTTCTCAGCATCAGCATAAGCACCGGTGTGGATCTCAATGTAAGGGGCACCGGTTTGCTTTGCAGCATCTAGCTGCTTTTTATCCGCGTCGATGAACAAGCTTACTTTGATACCTGCATCAGCTAGGCGCTGAGTTGCCGCTGTGATCCTATCTAGATTACCCGCAACGTCTAAGCCACCTTCCGTGGTTAACTCTTCGCGTTTTTCTGGCACTAGGCAAACATATTCAGGTTTTACTTCGCAAGCGATGTCGAGCATTTCGTCAGTTACTGCAATTTCTAAATTCATACGTGTTTGGATGGTTTTTGCCATCACATAAACATCACGATCTTGAATATGGCGACGGTCTTCACGCAAGTGAATAGTAATGCCGTCGGCACCTGCGTGCTCAGCTACTGCAGCTGCATGTGCTGGATCAGGATAGCTAGTGCCACGCGCCTGACGAAGCGTTGCAATATGGTCTACGTTGACGCCAAGTAAAATATCTTTCATCGTTTATCCCTTGATAATATGACGTAGCAAGTGGATCACCCACTTATTACTGCGATACCAATTTATCGATTTATACTTTTGATTAAATTGGTATTATTTCTTTGAAATAAATAGTTCTCTACTTTTCAGCCCTTGCTTACCAACCAGCGGTGCCATTAATTTTCGTGTTAATAGCTTAGCCGCCCTTCTCACGGCAAGGTCTTGGAAATCTTGATTGGCAATGGCCAATAACATACTGCCCGGTATCGTATCAGGTTCACGACCGACTGCAATAAAACCGTACTCAGATACGTACTTATACGCGGCTTTTGGCCGCACTGGATTACCTTCAGCGTCAAATTCCAGTTCCACCCCGAAACCCAGCTCACCTAACAATTGCAACTCAAAGCTACGTAAGATAGGTTCCACATCTTCATCTTGGGCCAAACGCATTAAATGTAGCTGATAGAGCGCAAAGATCTGCTCTAGCGGTTCGTTGGTTGGTACCACGCGTTGCGTTAATTCATTGAGATACAAACCACAATATAACTGCCGCCCAACGAGTTGGATTTGATTGTCTGTGGGTTCAAAACGGTTTAGGTATTTAAAATCGTATCTGCCTGCATATTGCAGTAAAAGTAATGAAAATGGCCGCAGCTGGGCATTATGTTTGAGGGATTGCTTGCCCTTGACTCGGGCAAGCATTTTAAGTTGTCCAACGCCTTCGACCAGCACGTCAAGCAGTACCTGAGAATCGCTGTAAGGTCTGCGATGTAACAGATAGGCCTGTCGAAAGTCGCTATCCAATCAGTCTTCTCCGTACCCTAAGCTACGAAGAGCACGTTCGTCGTCTGCCCAGCCAGATTTCACTTTAACCCAGCATTCGAGATAGACTTTGTTGTCTAGCATGTTCTCAAGATCTTTACGCGCTTCGCGACCGATAACTTTGAGCTTTTCGCCTTTGTTGCCGATCACCATGCGTTTTTGCGATTCGCGCTCAACAAGGATCAACGCGTTGATCTGCCAAACGCCGTTGTCTTGCCACTTAAACTGTTCGATCTCTACCGTCACCGAGTACGGTAACTCATCGCCCATAAAGCGCATCAACTTTTCACGCACGATCTCTGCCGCCATAAAACGCATTGAACGATCGGTAACATAATCTTCAGGGAAATAGAATTCACACGCAGGCAAACGCTTGTGCACTTCTTCTCTGATCATTTCAACGTTCTTACCTTGCTTCGCAGAGATAGGTACGATCCCGATAAAATCCCCCTGTTCACTCAACCACTGAATATGTGGCATCAACAAGTCTTTATCTTTTACCTGATCGGTTTTATTCATCACCACCAAGATAGGACGACCGCTGTCTTTAACTTTAGCCAGTACCATTTCGTCATCAGGCGTCCAATGCGTCCCTTCTACGACAAAAATAACCAGTTCAACATCGCCGATTGAGCTTGATGCTGCTCGGTTCATTAAGCGGTTAATTGCACGCTTTTCTTCAATATGAAGTCCTGGCGTATCAACGTACACCGCCTGATAGTTACCCTCTGTATGGATCCCCATGATGCGGTGACGAGTAGTTTGAGGTTTACGCGAGGTAATACTTACCTTTTGCTCAACCAATTTATTTAATAGTGTCGATTTACCTACATTAGGTCTACCGACAATGGCAATCATGCCGCAATGTGTATCAAGCGTCATTCTTTAATATCTTAAGCGCTTTTTCGGCAGCTTTTTGCTCAGCTTTACGTCGCGAGCTGCCTACTGAAATTATACTTTCCATCCCTTCCACTATACATTCGACCGTGAATGTTTGGTTGTGAGCTTGCCCTTTGGTATCTATTACAGTGTAGCCCGGTAAAGGTAATTTTCGAGCTTGTAGATACTCCTGCAGCAGCGTCTTCGGGTCTTTTTGGTTATGACCAGGTGAAATCGCAGTTAAGCGTGATTCGTACCAACTTAGTACCAAATCTCTACACACGTCGATGTCAGAGTCTAAGAAAACGGCACCAATTATGGCCTCTACTGCATCTGCGAGCGTTGACTCACGGCGAAACCCGCCGCTCTTCAGCTCACCTGGGCCTAGGCGCAGATAATCACCAAGCGCGAATTCCACACCGAATTCCGCCAGCGTTTGACCACGCACTAACGTTGAACGCATGCGGCTTAAATCACCTTCACGCGCTTTTGGAAACTTGTGATACAAAGCATTTGCAATCACAAAGCTTAAAATAGAGTCGCCCAAAAATTCGAGACGCTCGTTGTGCTGGCCTTTGTGACTGCGATGCGTCAAAGCCTGCTCAAGCAGCGCCTTATCAGAGAAGTTGTACCCTATTTTATTATAAAGTTCTTCTACGTTTCTTTTCATTTTTACTGAATACTACCTAGGCGTTCAAAACGAACACCAGTTGGAACCCACCCTGGCAAAATGCTGTCTGGGCCATTATCAAAATCAAAACTTAACCAAATAAATACCGCTCTTCCAACCAAGTTTTCATCAGGTACAAAACCCCACATACGACTATCTTGGCTGTTATTACGGTTATCACCCATCGCAAAATAACTTCCCTCTGGTACTACCCACTCATCGCGGCGAGTACCTGGTTGTTGATAGTAGCGATCTGTTAACTCTAACACTTCAGGATTAATTAAAATATCATGTTCTACGTTTGGCAAATGCTCGGTTAGACGCACTAACTGCATTGGACCTTGCGTAAACTCGTCACGATTTACAATGTCTACATCAATCTTGTTATATTCGCCACACGTCAACCCGTTTGCTTCGCTCTGCCCGTCTTCACACTTAGGTTTAATGTAAAGCTGACGATTGCGATAAACAATATGGTCGCCCGGTAAACCAACAATACGTTTGATGAAGTCAATTCTCTCATCTAGCGGAAACTTGAACACCGCAATATCACCGCGCTCAGGGGTACCCGTTTCAACGATTTTGCTACGCCACACTGGGTCTTTAATCCCGTAAGCATATTTTTCCACGAGAATAAAATCGCCATCCAATAAGGTTGGCATCATTGAGCCGGATGGAATTTGAAACGGTTCAAAAATAAACGAACGGAAAATCGTGATTGCGGCAATCATAGGAAAAATTGATTTCGCGTTTTCAACAATGGCAGGTTCAGGTGCGATTTCCGCAATGATGTCGGCATCCAACTGAGTGTCAGACGCACCTTGCGCAATAGCAAGCCTAGCTTGTCTTTTTGGTGCATACACCAAATGATCGATCAACCAAATAAGGCCTGAACCGACCGTGAGTAGCACCAATAAAATTGAAAAATAACCTGCCATTTGTATTTCCTGTTACTTACCTACTTTCAATATTGCTAAGAATGCGTCTTGTGGCACTTCAACGTTACCAAGTTGCTTCATACGCTTCTTACCTTCTTTTTGCTTTTGCAGTAGCTTTTTCTTACGGCTCACGTCACCACCATAACATTTTGCGATTACGTTTTTACGTAACTGCTTAACTGTACTACGCGCAATGACGTGATTACCAATTGCAGCTTGAATAGCAATATCAAACATTTGGCGAGGGATCAATTCTCTCAGCGCTTCAGCTAACTGACGGCCACGCGTTTGTGAACCATCGCGGTGAACAATTATTGCAAGCGCATCAACGCGGTCACCATTGATCAGAATATCCACACGCACCATGTCTGATGCTTCAAAACGCTTGAAGTTGTAATCGAGTGATGCAAAACCACGGCTGGTAGACTTCAACTTATCAAAGAAGTCCATCACCACTTCTGACATCGGCAGTTCATAGGTTAACGCAACTTGCTTACCGTGATAGGTCATCTTGGTCTGCATACCACGCTTTTCAACACACAGCGTGATCACGTTTCCTAAATATTCTTGCGGAACGAGAATATTTGCTTCAACGATTGGTTCACGAATTTCAATAATGTCGTTTACTGGCGGTAAATCAGACGGATTATCGATTCTCACCACACCGTGCTTAGTTTCTACTTCATAAATTACCGTTGGAGCTGTGGTGATCAGATCCATGTCGTATTCACGTTCAAGGCGCTCTTGAATAATCTCCATATGCAGCATACCTAAGAAACCACAACGGAAACCAAAGCCTAGTGCTGTTGAGTTTTCAGGCTCGAAGAATAGTGATGCATCGTTGAGGCTCAATTTATTAAGCGCATCGCGGAAGTTTTCATAGTCATCAGATGAAATTGGGAACATTCCCGCGTATACCTGAGGCTTCACCTTTTGGAAACCAGGCAAACGGTCTGTTGCAGAATCACGAGCCATGGTAATGGTATCACCAACTGGTGCACCATGGATGTCTTTGATACCTGCGATAACAAAACCTACTTCACCTGTTTTCAACACCCCGGTATTAGTCTGCTTAGGAGTAAAGATACCAACCTTATCTACTTGGTGAGCTTGCTCTGTAGACATGATCTTAATCTTTTCGCCCGCTCTTAATTCACCGTTTTTAATACGCACCAATGACACTACGCCTTGGTACGGGTCAAACCATGAATCGATAATCAGTGCCTGTAGTGGCGCATTTGGCTCACCTTCTGGCGGTGGAATATCACGTACGATCACTTCGAGTACTTCATCAATGCCGATCCCCGTTTTCGCACTACAACGAACCGCTTCTAATGCTTCAATACCAACGATATCTTCAATTTCTTCGGCAACGCGAAGTGGATCAGCCTGTGGTAAGTCAATTTTGTTCAGAACCGGAATAACTTCCAAGTCCATCTCAAGTGCGGTGTAACAGTTCGCTAGTGTTTGTGCTTCTACACCTTGACCCGCATCAACAACCAATAGCGCACCTTCACAAGCGGCTAGAGAGCGTGAAACTTCATAAGTGAAGTCAACGTGTCCCGGTGTGTCGATAAAGTTTAGCTGGTAGGTTTCACCATCTTTTGCTTGATAGTTAAGCGTTACACTCTGTGCTTTGATGGTAATGCCGCGCTCACGTTCGATGTCCATCGAATCCAGTACCTGCTGCTGCATTTCGCGGTCTGTTAAACCTCCACAAACTTGGATTAAGCGGTCTGATAGCGTCGATTTTCCATGGTCAATGTGGGCAATAATAGAAAAGTTACGGATATGCTTCATATACTGGATTCAATACTTCTGTTAGTCACAAATAGAGATTAAGGCCTCGATTTTACATTTTATTTAGTACAATCACCATCTATTTGCGTTATTGGTAGGCTAATTGGGTAAATTTTTATCACTTTTACCTGATGTTTGAGTTTATCCCCTTGGACTCTGGCGAAAAATAAACCGAGTGCTGCACTCGTAAATGCAATAAGTATCTGCAAAGGTTCATTGAGACCAAGTACGAGGGCTGCGATAAACATGCCGGCAAAAGCAAAAAGTAATGGCATCATGTAAACATAAAACGCATGTTTCACCACATTAGAGTCGTCTAATGCCAACTTAATTTTTTGGCCAATTTCGACAGATTCCATCAAATCTATAGGGAATTGTTTTTTGTGGGTGCCAAAGAGTTTGGCGAATACTTGGGAGCCGCACTTGCCGTTACAACCTTCACAGGCGGGCTTTGGCTGTGCTTCTAAGTAGACAGTTGCGCCTTTTATGGCGGCAACTGTCAGAGTTTGTTCTATCATAAAGGTCTTTTCACAGACTCAGCGATTGCTTTTGCGGTCATTGCTGGAATATTTCCAACTACAGATACGTCAAACGCACCTGTGTTGTGTACGTACACCGTTGTCGCACCTGACGAAAGCGCTCCACTTGGGCGCTGGCCCGGTAAAGGACGTTGTACAAATACCGAAATATCGACAAGGCCGTCGGAAAACAAGTAGTAGTCTGCCAGCTCATTGTTTAAATCTAACTTATGTCTGTCAGATTTTAGCAGCTCAAAGCCCTGAGGTAACCAACCAATTTGCCAATTGTTTTTTGTGCCATTCTCAAGTGTCTTCAACAACCCAGATACGGCTTCAGGAAACTGTTTTTGGGAAAGTTCTAACAATTGTTCAGCAGGGGTTTCAGTCACTCTGATATGGGTAAGCTGAAGCTGTTCTAACAACTCGCCTTGTTGGTTTACGTAAGCGGATTTTAGCAACAGAGATGACTCGGTATCGATCCACAACCAATAGTTGTATTTAGCGTCGTCCTTTGCTTCTAACCTGACAAGCTGAGCAGGTCTGTCAACGATCCGACCTTTACCACCTAAGACAAAATCATAGCTTTCTTTGAGGCTGTCGATATTTTTGAATAAAACTTCGGGAATTGGACCTGCTATCGAATCTGTTTGGATGGTGTAAGGCTCAGACTTTGGTTCAAAATAAGTTACTTTGTCACCAATGCGGATCATTTCAAGTCCAGCGCCATTGAGCAAACTTAAAAGCTCAAATTCAGTCCCATCTTGGTTACCATGAAGCCAACGGTAAGGCTCCATAGATTTTCCTTTCACCACGACAAACGATGCATCAAAGTTTCTATGATGCACCGCTTCGGCCATGTCTTTTAGCAGTTGTTTGGCTGATACGCTTTCATTTGCCCACAGCCAACTAGAGAAAAATACACTTACTACAACTAACAGTGCTCTCATTTATTGCTCTTTTTCCTCTTGCTTTTTAGCGGTGTTGTTTTCACCAGATTGCTGCAGCGCATACGCCATACGTGACTGTCTTTGATGCTCTAGCACCAATGCACCAATACGTTGCTGCTGTAACTCTCTAATGCCTTTAGCCGCTGATTCAAGCGCAGGCTCAGTTGATAAGCTTACAGGAGAAACGCCTCCGGCAAAAGGAGTTGATTGCAACTGTAACGTATCGCCCGCAGGTAAAGTCGCGTCAGTGCTTAACGTATTAACCCCAAGCACAGCAAACAATGACACACTTGCCGCGATAGCCACTTGTGCAAACGGCTTACGCCATGCACTTAGCTCAATCACATTGCTCTTCGGCGTCGTTTCTTTCACTTGCCCAACGGCCGGATCACTATACGTTTGCTCTTGTTCAAGTGCCGCTGCAAAGCTGCTGGTGATATCAATGCAAGGTGTGTCTTGCTTTTGACTACGCATTACATCACCAATCAAGGCATACCGAGCAAACTTTTGTTCGTCTAAACGAACATCGGTTTCAGCGTTGAGTGACAGATCACCGTCAAAAATTTGCGATGTCGTTAAATCTTCTGTCACTTGTTTTTCAGCTTGTGCCATATTAAGACTCACCTATTAATGGGTTCAAATTGTTATCTATCGCTTCCCTTGCGCGAAAAATTCTCGAACGAACTGTACCAACCGGACAATCCATAATGACAGCTATTTCCTCGTAGCTCATACCTTCGATTTCACGCAAAGTAATTGCGGTTTTTAAATCGTCAGGCAAGCGCTCGATAGTTTTGAAAATCACTGCTTTCACTTCGTCGCTTAACAATAGATTTTCCGGTGAAGCGTTCGATCTTAATTGGTCTGCACCATCATAAAACTCGGCTTCTTCCGCATCTACGTCGTTTGCTGGCGGCTTTCGACCAAGCGCCACCAAATAATTTTTTGAACAGTTAACCGCGATTCTATACAACCAAGTATAAAATGCGCTCTCGCCCCTAAAGTTAGGCAACGCTCGATAAGCTTTAATGAACGTTTCCTGTGCCACATCTGCCACATCGCCTTGATTCGCTACATAACGAGAAATCAGCGCTGCGACTTTATTTTGATACTTGGCAACTAACAGGTTGAATGCGTTTTTATCTCCCTGTTGAACGCGTTTAACTATATCTAGATCTAAATCCTGCTCGCTCATTCGAGCCGGTACTCCTCTTTTTGCTTTTCTAAATCGTATCTAGTTGCCATCATTCACAGCTACTCTGACTTAGTACTGAATAAAAAGTTCTGTTTTTTTGTATTTTTTTTTAAAATAAACGAATTCATCCATCTTTGCGTACTAGTTTCTTGGCTGCTTTTTAGCATTATTCCATTAGCAGTCACACAAAATGTTCTAAATGATTCTCATTAAACGGAACAAACTCTCTGCCTTCTATGATAGCAGATGTGGTATAAATAGCAGAATTAAACGCAAAAACAGTAAAGATCTTCGAATATGAAAAATACGACTCACCACAATACTGATGTAGTCATTATTGGCAGTGGCGCTGCTGGACTCTCTCTTGCGCTCTCTTTAGCAAACCACTGTAAAGTTACCGTGATAAGCAAAGGGGCGTTAAAAGAAGGCTCCACACTTTATGCTCAAGGTGGCATTGCCGCAGTATTCGATAAGAAAAATGACAGTATCGAATCACATGTCGAAGACACACTTGCGGCAGGCGCTGGCTTATGTGACCGCGATGCGGTGCACTATACCGCCTCAAATGCAAAAAATTGCTTGAAGTGGCTGATTGAGCAAGGCGTACCATTTGATATGGAAGTGGATAGCAAAGGGAAAGAGCGCTTTCATTTAACCCGCGAAGGTGGGCATTCACATCGTCGTATATTGCACGCAGCTGATGCAACGGGTAAAGCCGTTCAAACCACATTAATTAGCCAAGTACAGTTACACCCAAAAATTAATATATTAGAGCAATACAACGCCATCGATCTCATTAAAGATAAATATGGTGACTCAAGCGATATTAAAGGTGTTTACGTCTACAATCGCAAAGCAGATAGAGTTGAGAGCATCTCGGCTAAGTTTGTCGCTTTAGCAACGGGTGGCGCAAGTAAAGTTTACTTGTATACCTCAAATCCAGATGTTTCTTCAGGTGACGGCATCGCAATGGCGTGGCGTGCGGGTTGCCGTGTAGCCAACATGGAGTTTAACCAATTTCACCCGACCAGCTTATACCACCCTGAGCTACAAAACTTTTTAATAACCGAAGCCATGCGCGGTGAAGGCGCGCTGCTTAAACGTCCTGACGGCACACGCTTTATGCCTGACTTCGATGAACGCGAAGAACTTGCCCCTCGCGATGTAGTCGCCCGTGCCATTGACTATGAGATGAAGCGATTGGGTGCAAATTGCGTCTATCTGGATATCTCACATAAAGACAAAGAGTTCATCATTGAGCACTTCCCTACGATTTATGCTAAGTGCTTAAGTGTTGGTTTAGATATCACCAAAGAGCCAATCCCCGTAGTGCCAGCGGCGCATTATACTTGCGGTGGTGTTATGACTGACTTTAACGGTCGTACTGACATCGACAATTTATATGCAATTGGCGAAGTGGCTTACACAGGTCTACACGGCGCAAACCGCATGGCGAGTAACTCGTTGTTAGAATGCATTGTGTTTGCCCACGCTGCCGCAAAAGATATTTTAGCTAAAATCGATAATCGTCCTGAGCCATCTAAGTTACCAGATTGGGACGAAAGCCGTGTCAGCGACTCGGATGAAGAAGTAGTTATCACCCACAACTGGCATGAACTTAGATTGTTTATGTGGGATTATGTTGGCATTGTTCGCTCAACTAAACGGTTAGAACGTGCGCTACGCCGCGTTGAGTTATTGCAGCAAGAGATCCACGATTATTACGCCAACTTTAGAGTGAGTAACAACCTGCTCGAATTACGTAACTTAGTACAAGTAGCTGAACTTATTATTCGCAGCGCGTTAGAACGTAAAGAAAGTCGCGGACTGCACTACACCATTGACTTCCCTGACATGGCTGAAAACTCCACACCGACCGTTTTGTCACCGACAAAATAATAATATTTGCATGTAGAGTATGTGCTGATTTTTATCGCCATGCTCTCGTTGCTTTTTCTAATTGGCTTGCAGTACGGTGCGACAAAGTAAACGCCAGTCCGCTTCTGGTATTGCCCGTCGAGTCAAAAATATCTGCTGCTTAGCTTGGTTCGCATCCATGATTTTTAGCGCTATTTGACTATCAAACCATATGGTCGCACCAATAAGCTGCCCTTTGAAATTTATCGTTTTCGACTGTATTTCAATGAAGTTTTCCTTCGGGATCAAGAGTACAGTACCCGCCTTTGGTGTACGAGATAGAACAGTTTGCCAACTGCAATAACCCGTAACAGCAAACACGATTGCGACTAACCACCACAGCGCTGGAAACAGCAGAAAAAGGATAAAAGTGAGGCAAGAAAAAAGAACCACAAAGAAGGTGTGGTTCTGAAGATTGTGTTGAAAGTCGATTCTATACGCGGATCCGATCAAGGATTAACTTAACCATGCGTTTTAGCTCTGGATCTGGACATTCTTCATGGCCCATAAACCAAGCAAATAAATCTGGATCCTCACAGGTAACTAGACGCTGAAACACGTACTTACCTTCGTCGGATAGCGCGTCATAAGCCTGCTCAACAAACGGCTCTAAAATAACGTCCAGCTCTAACATGCCACGACGGCAAGCCCATTTAACTCGAGCTTTAGGCAGTAACTCAACCATAAACTGATTAACCCCTCATAAACTATTGAGAAAATTATACCCACTGTGCAGGACATATGCCATAAAACTTATAGAAATGGCACATTGAAATCGTCCGTCCCTATCTCCACTTATGATTTTACGGTAACATTACGAAAACACTTTAATAGGGATCAACATTATGTCAATTGCTCGTGCTTATGCGCTTCCGTTCAAGGTTATTCGCATTTCAGGACAAGATAAACTTAGCTATTTGCACGGTCAGGTTACTCAAGACATTAACCTTATCAAAGAAGATAATTTTATGTGGTCTGGGCATTGTAGCCCTAAAGGCAAACTTTGGTCTGTGTCGCGCTTAACTCGCTATCAAGACGACTACTTAATGCTTGCAGGTGTAGCCGAAGCTGAAGCATCACTTCGTGAGCTAAAAAAGTACGGCGTTTTTGCCAAAGTTGACATTGATTTTGCTGACTGCGAAGTCTTTGGCTTAATGACTCAGGACAGTAAAGCGCTTGCTACTGCCTTTGGCGTTGAGCTTTCGTCTGACGCAAGCGCTGTGGATGTTGCCAACGGCAAGCTGCTAAAACTCGCAGACGAGCGCTTTGTTTTCATCGCGTTCGAAGGCGCAAGTTTACCCACGGACGTGGAACAACAAAGCAATCCAGCACCGTTTATTGCGGCCAGCATTTTAGCAGGAGAGCCAAGCCTTGATGCCGATCACGTGGACGAATTTGTACCACAAATGGTTAACCTTCAAGCCCTTAACGGGATCAGCTTTAAGAAAGGTTGCTATACTGGTCAAGAAACCGTAGCTCGTATGCGCTATCTTGGTAAAAACAAACGTGCCATGTACATAGTGACAGGCAATGCTGCAGAGCGCATCGAAGAGGCAGACATTGAACTGCAGATTGAAGATAACTGGCGTCGTGGTGGCAAGGTTATTCAACAAACCTTCGATGCAAGCAGCGGCCGTTATTATGCGCTGGCTGTGATGCCAAATGACACACCACAAGACGCGGTGCTAAGAGCAAAAAATTCACCAGAGGTGAGTCTTACTATTCAACCTCTACCTTATTCTTTAGAAGACAACTAACGGGATCTTATATGATTATTGGCCCTAACTCGGTAGTGACAATCCACTACTCAGTTCAAGACAAAGACAACAACACGATTGATAGCACATTTGATGATGAGCCTGTGATAGCGATGCTTGGCTCAGGTTATCTGATCCCAGGTCTTGATGATGCCCTACAAGGCAAACAAGCTGGTGACACTTTCAGTGTGACCATAGAGCCACAAGAAGGTTATGGTGAGCGCTTTGACGAATTGACTCAAGCTGTTCCTAAGTCAATGTTTGAAGGCATGGAAATCGAAGTGGGTATGCAATTTAGAGCTACCACCGACGAAGGCGACCAAATCGTTGTGATCATTGGTATCGAAGACGAAGAAGTCATTGTTGACGCGAACCACCCGCTTTCTGGGATCACACTAAATTTTGACGTTGAAGTGCTTGAAGTACGTGAAGCAACAGCAGAAGAAGTTGCCCACGGCCATGTTCATGGCGAGGGCGGTTGTGGTCACGACCACTAAGATTAGTCGAGTTACTAATAGAAAGCGCTGATCATTCAGCGCTTTTTTCTTGTTTAAGTTTACTTTCCATTGCCGTAACCAAGTTGGATTGGTCATTGGTTCCTAAGCGATATTTAGTGCCATCCTTCATCACCACTTCAAGTGCCTTGAATCCGGCAACTGTGTATACCCAACCATCTGTGCTGATCCGCATGCCAATGCCATGACGAAGAGAATTAGTCACAGGCTGAACATAATCGATATCGTCAAACTTTAAGGTCATTTTGGCGACCGATGGTCCAAACCACCAGCTTAACGTTTGTTGCTCTTGGTTCACTTGAATGGTTAAGCCGTAAAAAATAAACGCAACAAGCGCGAGGATCACCAAAAAGCTGACAAAGGCTAGATTGCTACCAGTTAGGAAAATTGCCAATATGGTAAAACTGGCGATAAAGGCTAGAAACAGCCATATAACCCATGCAAACTGTGTATTTTTATACATCGATAATCTTCTTAATCAAAGCTGTAAACTAATGTAGCACCAAGTTCGGTGTCTACCTTTTCTTTTTCATTTTCTGGCTGCGAATTATAACGGTAAATAAACGCAAACTTCAGCGCAATCCCGCCAATCACTTGTGTAACTAGCGCGGACTCAGCAAACAATCGGGAGTTTAAACCTGACAGCGATTGCTCAAAACTGACGTCTTGATTAAAGCGGGTGCGCTTTGACACGTTTCTTTCCCACTGCAATGCCATACGCAAAAGCTGGCCTTGCTCCGTTCTATCTTCTTCCGGCTCAAGCTCGATTTCGTTATCCACACGAGAGATAGACATACCGGGACCGATGTCGACATCTACCGTGTTCTTTCGTCCCTCATACACACGATTGCCATAACCGAGCGCAAATGTCGTGGTATATTCCTTGCCATTAAACCTGTCACGCTCATAGTCACCGTACATAAAGAACGAGGCGTTATCGTCCCCTAGCTTATAGTTACCTTGCGCAGAGCCAAAATAGCGCGACGCTGAGACATCTTCGACGTCTGTTTCTGTATTTTGCTCGCGGCGATAAAGGCCATTAAATTTAAATTGATTACGCCACTTGGGGAAATCTTGGTAAAGGTTACTTTTAAACTTAAATGACGTGTTTTGCGTATTACCTTTGTTAACGATAAAGCCAAATTCAACGTCGCCGTACAGCATTTCGCCCTTGTGTTTTTGATGAATTTCGTCATCGGGCATTTTGCCATATTCGTGAAAATCTTCGAATGGATCCGTAGCTAAGCTTGGTAGCGAAACCAAGCCAATTGCAAATAAGGCGAAAGTTCTAAAAAACGGCACTGACAACTACTTTCCGGTTATTGCTTCCAAATGATATGACAAAACGGCGCATCTAAATCTCTGCTAATCAAGATTTTTGCGTACACCTGATCCGAGTCATCAAACTCGATACCGACCAAAACCTGAACGAAGTGCTCTGGTTCTGCTTCTTGTTCATACGCAGTGATGCTCGACCAACTCTCGTCCGGCTCACTTTCTTCAATAAAGCCACGATCTTCGCGATGTTCGTTGAACATATTAATATCGTGTTCTTCAAGATTATCCGGGGCCAACTCAAGGAAGATATCATATGCTTGGTGAGTGGCTTCTTCGATGCTACAAAGTCTCGCTGTCATGGACGCTAGCCTGTTGTTTTAAAGTTGGCGCAATGATAGCAAAATGAGGTAAAACATAAATACTTAGTCGCGATAATCAAACAGAAAATAACGCTAAATGACGAACAAATTATCGGTAAAAGTTGAATGTCACACCGCTTTTGAGTTATTACTCTAAAACTATCGCATAAAACCCGCAGGGAGCATCTCATCATGATTTCATTTTCCGAAGCGAACAACATCGCATTTGTGACCTTATCTCGACCAGAAAAACAAAACGCGCTGTCTGTTGACATGTTTGTTGGTTTAGATAATGCGATAAAGAAAATTAGAAAAAGCAAATCAATTAGGGCTGTCGTTCTCCAAGGTGAAGGCGCACATTTTTGTGCTGGCCTAGATGTAAAAAGCGTGCTGAATAAACCTTCTGGGATCATCAAGCTACTTAAAAAGTGGTTACCTGGCAATGCTAACTTAGTACAAAGAGTCGTACTCGGCTGGCAAACTTTGCCAGTTCCTGTCATCGCCAAGATCACAGGCAATTGTTTAGGCGGAGGCTGTCATATTGCATTAGGTGCAGATATTCGTTTAGCCGACAGCAGTGCGCAGTTTGCCATTATGGAAGCCAAATGGGGACTTTGCCCTGACATGGGCGGCAGCTTACTTTTGCCTGCCACAATGAACAAGGATAAGGCATTGCTAATGACAGTCCATGCACAGCGAATAGACGCCCAGCAAGCACTAAAGGACGGTCTCATTACCGAGATCTGTGATGATGTTGACGCTAGACTCTCAGAGTTACTCTCTCAATTTAGCGCACGCTCGCCAGATGCCATTGCAGCAATTAAGAAAGTGTATAATCGAGCCTACAACCAGCCCGCACGTAAACTATTGTGGTTAGAAACGTGGTCACAAATTAAATTGCTCGCCGCTAAAAATACCAAAATTGCAATGAAGAATGCCTCTGTAGCAGATGATAATAAAAAGCCATTTTTGCCTCGCATGAAGTGGTGACGCTAGATTGAATGCCTGTTTGCCCAAAGTATAATGGTCATCGCAATACGAAAGCGTACAATGAGCCATCATACATACTAGAGCCATTACAGCGCTAAGGATTTACATTTAATGGTACACAGAGCGAAGTTGATATTACAATTTGCACTAGGCTTTGCCATCATTTTAGCGTGCCTCTTCAGCGCTAAGTGGATAATTCAGCTTAGTGCTTTACAGATCCCAGCCGCCCTACTTGGCATGGTGCTTCTTGTCATACTCCTTGCCACAAAAATCATTAAAGTAGAATGGTTAGCCCCCGCAGCAGAGCCCATCTTAAAATACATGGCGCTGTTTTTTATTCCAGCGGGAGTGGGCTTGGTAGAGCATCTCAGTTTGTTTCAATCCCACTGGCTTATGCTACTGTTATTGCTAGTTGGTGTACCAACAATAAGTCTTGTATTGTTAAGCCCTATCGTTAAGAGCATCAAGTTTCGTGATTAATATGATTATGGCGTCAGCGCTTACTGTGCTGTTATTTTTTAGTGCTCGCAAACTATATCAGCGTATCTCCTTACCGATATTAAACCCTGTGCTGATCTGCATTTTGGTCATTTCGGCATTTCTACTATTCACGAAGTTCGACTACAAGATATATCAACAAGCAACGCTACCAATTCATTACTTGTTAGAGCCAGCGGTCGTTGCACTCGCTTACCCTTTGTATAAACAATTTCACCAAATTAAACCGGTATTTTTTGCATTGTGCTTAACCAGTTGGTTGGGTGTTTCACTGTCTACGTTAAGCGCTTTTCTTATTTGCCAGTTTTTCGCAGCCGATCCACAGCTCTCAGCTTCAATGGCGGCCCTGTCGGTTACAACACCAATCACTCTACTCATTAGTGATTATCTCGGGGGGATCCCCGCTATTGCAGCGATTATGGTGATACTAATTGGTGTATTTGGTGGCGTGTTTGGGCTACATATCTTGCACTGGTGTAAAGTTGACCATATGCAAGCGAAAGGCACTGCGCTTGGTGTTGCTTGCCATGCGATAGGCACAGCCGCAGCGATAGAGCATCACCCCATGGCTGGCGCTTTTGCTTCAGCGGCGATGACAATTACCGCCATGATAACTGCACTTTGGGTGCCTTTGTTTTATCATTGGTTGGCTACTCTAATTTAATAACTCGGGATATGACTGTGATCAATCAAGAAATCGAGCAAATAGAACACTATTACAACATTATTCGAGAGTATCTGGTGACGTACAGTTTCCAATTGCTCGCTGCGATATTCATCTTCCTTCTCGGTTTGTGGTTATCAAGAAAGCTGTCTAAAGCGACTGAAAACTTGATGCTAAAACACAATATCGATCCTGCTTTAACCAACTTTATTGGCAATGTGATCAAGGTGCTTATCATTGCCATGTTTGTGATTATTTCTCTTGGCAAGGTTGGCATCAGTATCACACCATTTGTCGCCGCCATCGGTGCAGCGTCTTTAGGTGCAGGTCTTGCACTGCAAGGTATGCTAGCAAATTATGGCGCAGGGCTTGCCATCATCGCTACCCGCCCATTTGTGATTGGCGATACCATCAGCATCAAAGGCGTTAACGGCCAAGTTAAAATGATTGAGCTTGGACATACCACGCTCATCAACGAAGACAAAGTAGAGATCACAATCCCAAATAAACATGTGGTGGGAGAAATTCTCCATAACTCGTTTGCAAACTCTTTGGTTAAAGGTGAAATAGGGATAGCTTATGATGCTGATTATCAAAGTGCATTAACACTTATCAATCAGGTACTCGCTGATAATGCTAAGGTCAGTCAAGACCCTAAGCCGCAGGTGGGGATTGAGGAATTTGCCGACAGTGCAGTGATATTGAGCTACCGCTACTGGGTGCCTACGACTTCACTTATCGAAACTAAATTAGAAGTGAATAGAGCGGTGTTTGCCGCGATTAAAAATGCGGAAATCGAAATTCCATTCCCGCAACGAGTGGTTAAAATCATTCACTGAGTAAACTCAATAACGGCTAGCACCCTAGCCGTTATTCTACCCTCAGTTTTCATCAGGCTTTTCCATAGAAAAGCCACTGCGTAAATGAAGATCGCGCTGTGGAAACGGGATCTCGATTTGATATTTTCGAAAGGCATCATCGATAGCCCAGAGGTAATCAGAAACCAGCGCTGTTGGTCGCTTTACCTGCTCAGGTTGCACCCAAACTCCTAGCGTGAAATTCAAGCTACTATCACCAAACCCTGTCATCCATACCGTTGCTTCTCGCCCCGGCGTATTCAAGGTATATTGGACATTTTTGGCCGCTTCCAATGCGGCACGCTTCACCTTCTCTTTGTCGCTGCCGTAGGCCACCGAAAAAGGAATACGGAAACGACGATATTTATCCGACATTGTCCAATTGGTAATTGTATTTGACACCATTTCCGAGTTTGGAATAAGCAGGTCGACGTTGTCATTTGTACGGATCCAAGTTGAGCGCATGTGAATGGCGATGACTTCTCCCACCACCCCGTTGGTCAGCTCCACAAAGTCCCCAACTTTGACGGTTTTCTCTAGCAGTAACACCAGACCTGAGACAAAGTTATTCACCAGACCTTGTAGGCCTAAGCCAATCCCAACGCCGAGCGCACTGGCAACAAGCGCTAATTCAGTGATCTCTATTCCTAACGCCGTCAGCGCAATAATAAGACCAATAAATAACACGATGTAGTGAATGATCCTGCCTATCACATAGGCTGAGGTATGCTGGATCACCCCTTGTCTTGACGCGAGACGATTAAATGCTAGTCGTAGGATCTTGGAGATCACCAAAGTCGCAACGATCACCGCGATAAATGAGAGTGCTTCTCCCACCTCTAATGAAAATTTACCTAATGAAAATAGCTTTTGGTCAAGCCACGGAATATCTACGTCTATATCTATTGGTGCTTTTATCATGGTTATATTTTTTGTTATCTCGTGAAGTTAAGTGTGTGTGGCTAGCAGCAAAAATACAAGTTTTAAAGACGCCTAAATCATGCTTTGTTCAGGCTACTCGCTTGACCTTTTACAGGGCTCGTGACTAAATAAAGGACAAATAAATAACAACAATACTACTGCGGATTGGTAAAATACGTCATGAAAAAATCCCTACTCGCTTTAACCACTTGTCTCGCGCTTGCGTTGCCAGCTTATAGTCAATCGCTTGCGGACCTTACCACGCTCGAAGCACAAACCAAAATACAAAATCGAACTTTATCAGCAACGCAACTCACTGAGTTTTATTTAAAAAGGATTTCACAACTTGACGACAGTGGCCCTATGCTCAATGCAGTGATCACGCTCAATCCCAACGCTTTACAAGACGCTAAAAAGCTTGATGCCGAACTACGCGCGGGAAAATACCGAGGGCCACTTCATGGCCTGCCAGTTATTGTTAAAGATAATATCGACACCAGGGCGCCAATGGCAACAACCGCAGGCGCGCTCGCCCTGCAACACAACGTCAAAACCCAAGCTGCACCGCTTATCATCCAGTTAGAACAAGCCGGCGCTATCATCCTTGGCAAAGCCAATTTAAGTGAATGGGCAAACTTTAAATCAAGTTTCAGCTCGAGCGGCTACAGCACGCTCGGTGGTCAAACCAAAAACCCGTATGTGTTAGACAGAACACCATGTGGCTCAAGTTCCGGCTCTGCTGTTGCCGTCTCCGCAGGTCTTGCACTGCTCGCCATTGGTACGGAAACTGACGGTTCTATTGTTTGTCCTTCAGCACATAATGGCGTTGTAGGTATTAAACCGACTGTCGGTTTGGTTTCTGGTGAAGGCATTATTCCTATTAGTCATAGCCAAGATAGCGCTGGCCCTATGGCAAAGTCGGTGATGGGCGCCGCCTTATTGCTCAATGCTATCGTTAGCGATGCAAAACAGCCGATTGATTTTACCCAAGGCTTAAATGCAGCCAGTTTCAAAGGCAAACGAATTGCTATCACCAGTCATCTAGGTCAGTTTCCACCAGCAGTTCAAGCGGTATTTGCAAAAGCCGTTGCAACCATGAAAGCAAATGGCGCAGAAATAATTGAAGGGTTAGACTTACCTGAGCTGGAAGCTTTAGGCTCCGCCGAATTGGATATTTTGCTCTATGACTTTAAACATGATCTCAATGCTTACCTTGCCAAGACACCAGAGCAGGTAAAAGTAAAAAACCTAAACCAGCTCATCCAATTCAACCAGCAACATCCCTCCACCATTAAGTACTTTGATCAATATTTGATAGAGGAAGCAGCAAAGAAAGGCGATATCACAGAACACCGATATCAAGAAGCCCAAGCTTTGGTTAAAAAATTTGCCCGCCAACAAGGCATTGATAAAATAATACAAGAACATCGCCTTGACGCATTTATCGCACCAACGAATACCCCAGCTTGGAGTATCGATATCATTAACGGTGATAATTTCTCCGCTTCCTCGTCATCTCCTGCCGCGATTGCAGGATATCCAAGCATTACAGTACCGATGGGTTTTCATCATGAGCTACCGCTGGGTATTTCTTTCTTCGCTGAGGCTTATAGCGAAGCGAAATTAATCAAGCTTGCCTATGCTTTCGAGCAGTTGACTAATGCACGCAAAGCGCCTGAGTTTAAGGCGACATTAACGCCTTAGCAGCACAAATAAAAAGCCTCCGCACCACTGCAGGAGGCTTTCTGTTAAAAATAGCGATAATACCGCATTTCTTTATGCTCCTTTGTATTCAAGGTAACATTTCAGCTCAATTAAACTAGTTGTACATAAGGCCTCAAAATCAGTGATTACATCTGGAGTTGGTAGCTGTTTGTTGCTTTCACACTCTCTTTGTAATTTAGAACTAAGCTGACCAAGCTTTGAGCACCCGAGGTTCATCGCAGCTCCCTTAACTTTGTGAAAAAGCTTAGCCAACTCACCGACATCACCAGAGGTGAGGCAAGACCTTAAATTAGAAATTTCTTCATCAATGCTGCGCTCAAAACTTTTAGATAAGTTACACAGAAGTGCTAAAGGCAAAGAGTTTAGTCTATCAATGTCCAATAACTCAGAGTCTGGTTCTCTAGTCACCTTAGGTGTTGCTTCACACTCACTACTCTCAATTGGTGGTGTGCTAACTTGTTCAGACCGTAGTTTTTTCGAGCACTTCTGCAGACAAGAGACCAAGTCAGCTTCTACAACTGGTTTAGTCAAGAAATCAACCATACCTGCAGCTAAGCATTGCTTTTTATCTGCAACGGTTGCATTAGCTGTCAGAGCCACTATTTGAGGAGCTTGATCGCCATAAATACGGAACACTTCGCGCGTAGTTTGCAATCCATCAAGTACTGGCATTCTCATATCCATTAATATGAGATCATATTGCTTCTCGCAAAGCTTATCTAAAGCAATTTGTCCATTTTCAGCAAAGTCCGCTTTGTAGCCACATGCTCCAAGATAGTGCTTCATAAGCTCAATATTAACGAGATTGTCTTCTGCTACGAGGATCTTTAGTGGATAATTTTCTGCTAAATAAGGTAACTGGTCAATCGCTTGGGTGCTTTCACTATTGGATTCATGGCGATAACCTGCAAACAATGTGCTCATCAAGGCATCATAAAATGCCGATAACCTAAAAGGCTTATATGCTATATGCTCAAAAAGGTTTCGCGCGTTATTAGGTAGCGTTGTTGATGACGAAAATAGCATCATTGGTGGCCCATATATGAGCTTTTCTTTTAATTGCGCAGCAAGCTCAATACCATTTACTTCCGGCATTTGGTAATCAAGAATCACCAAATCTGCTGATTGCGCATCTGACACTATCGCTTCTATATCTAGAGGGTCCTGAAAGGTAGAAACTTTCATTCCCCATAATTCAAGATTGTGCTTAATCACTTCAAGGTTTACTGATAAATCATCTACCGCTACAACGGTCTTCCCTCTTAAAGCAGGGAGTTCACCTTGAGTATAAGGACTGCTTGTTGTTGGATTAACTCTAACGGGTAGAGTGAAAAAGAACTCTGACCCCTTGCCTTGGCGGCTGTTCCATCCAATTTCTCCTCCTAAAGCTTCTACGATACTCTTGCAAATTGCCAGCCCCAGTCCTGTCCCTCCATATTTTCTTGTGGTGGCACTTTCAACTTGGGTGAAAACGTCAAACAATTTATGCTCGCCACTTTTAGGAATACCAATTCCAGTATCTTTTACCGAAAATCTGAGCACGGTATGAGGTAGCTCAACACCTGTTTTAGAGACATGTATTTTTACATATCCCTCTTTGGTAAACTTAATTCCATTGCTAATCAAGTTACAGAGAATTTGAGTAATGCGAGTTTTGTCAGCAATACATGTAACTTGCGCATTAGCTTCAATGTTATAGACAATTTCAAGGCCTTTTTCTTGGGCTTTATTTGCATATAACATGACACAATTTTCAACTAGTTCGTTCAAATCAAAAGAAATATTCTCAAATTCCATCTTCCCTGACTCAATTTTTGAAAAGTCCAAAACATCGTTAATCAAAGACAGCAAATGCTCACCACTATTGTGGATCGTTTGCAAAAAGTCAGCTTGCTTTTTGGAAAGGGACTCTCTTGCAAGTAGGCTCGTCATACCTAAAATACCATTCAGCGGTGTTCGTATCTCATGGCTAATATTCGCAAGAAATGTAGACTTAGCCTGATCCGCTTCCTCAGCAGCGCGGCGCGCGCGTTCTTCTTCGGTGATATCGTCTAGCACCACTAAAATTTGTTGTTGTTCATTGTGTTGAAACTGCTCTAAAGTGATAGTAAAAGTACGCAGTGATGTCCCTTCTTGAGGGCACCATAAGGTTTTAACGAGTCTATTATTGTTCTTTTCTTTTAATTTACTGACTAATGTATCTTGGCTAGCTAAATAGTCGCTCAACTCATTTTTTAGACTACAGTCCAAAGCTGGCTTATTAACCGCTTTCAAATCCGGTAAACCATTGGAAATAAAAATAGCGCTAGGCACTGAATTCAATACTGTTTCATTGAAGCAGCGCCAATATTCTGATTGAGCCATTGTGTATTGTAACTCAATCTCCTTTCGCTTTAGCTCAACAAACACATTCACCTTAGCAAGTAGAATATCTTCGTTAAGTGGTTTGTGAATGAAATCGACTGCACCAAGTTGATATGCCTCAATTAGGTCTTCTCTTGATTGCTCACCTGCTGTGATGAAGATGATCGGTGTGGCAACTAAGGCTGGGTCATCCCTCATTAAGCTGGCCACTTCGAATCCAGACATATCAGGCATGTTTACATCTAACAAGACTAAGAAGATATCAGGGTGCTTTACTAACTTTTTCAATGCTTCATTACCGCTAGCCGCTTCAATACGTTCTGCAGCCACATTTTTCAATAACTTTTGCAGCACAATAATGTTTTCTTTGCGATCATCAACGAGAAGTATTTTCGGTAAATTAGTATCCATGACTTGCTCCTGCAATAAGTTGTGCTATCGAATAGTGGCTAAGTTCAAGATCGATTTTTGTCGTACTTTTTGCCGCACTTACCATCTGCGGGAACTCACAAAGTTCAGGTGCAAGTATAGTTGTTAAGGCGTTGACCTGACTCAGCCCTAACATACCCTGTACACCATCTTCATTGGCACCAGAGAGTAAAATCCCAATTGCTCGATGTTGGTAAACATTGGCAATACTTAAAAACAGATTGTCAATGGCAGGGCAACAGCCATGGATAAGTTCACCAACATCTAATCGAATACAGTGATCCGTTGAAATGCTGATATGTAGGCGTGAGGGGGCGATGTATATGTGGTTCTTTTCTAAGGGCGCACCATCTATTGCAATAGATACAGGGTAACGGATCAAGTTAGATAACGTCTGCTGCAGCGCAAGCCCACCTATTTCACTAGAGTGTAGTACTAAAACCAGCGGCGGTATTATTTCTCCATTGAGTAAGCGACATATAGAAATAAAATCTGACGTCGCACCGGCTGAGCCTCCAATACCAATGACTTGACATACATCCTCAATTTCGTTTGTACACCGAATTTCCACTCGATAACTCCTTAAATTGCCGTGAATTAAGTAACGACTCCGACTCTCCGACAACCAAATATGCGTCTTTTTTCATCGCTTTTGAGATTGTTAACAGCACTTCATCCTGCGCGTGTTGAGTGTAATAAATAAGCATGTTACGGCAAAATACTAAATCAAACTCGCCCTCAGGTAAGGCTTTCGTCACATCACAAACAGAAAAAATAGTATGTTCTGTTAGGGCGGGATTAAAATGAACCACACCAGATTGATACTCAAAGTAATTGCGAAATTCCTGTTTTCCACCAGCGCTAAAATAATTGCACGTAAATTCTTTAAAATCTGAAATTTTGTATATCGACTTCTTTGCGACACTAATCGCCCTCGGACTTATGTCATAGGCAAAGCTGCGTGTGTTCCCCAACATACCCAGTTCAAGCAACATAATATTTGCACTAAGAACCTCTTCACCTGTTGAACAACCAATATGTGCAATCCTATATTGTTTATTGCTATCCCAGTTTTGAGAGAGTAAAGCCCGAAGATATTTGAATACATGCGGTGCCCGAAACATACTAGTAACGTTGATAGTTACTTCGGCGAGCACATCACTACACTCCTTTTCACCAGATAAGATTTTTGGAATCAACTCTGTGATATGCGACACGCCTAACTCGTTTCCAGCTTTAATAATTCGCTGTTGTAAAAAGTCATCAGAGTAACGTACAAGTGCATAACCATTTTTGTATTCCAATGCTCGTACTACAAGACCTATTGAAAACGCATCACTTTGCATTATGCTATTTACTCTCTATTGCAACCAAACATGTAACACTGACATTAAGCGTTTGCTATCAACAGGCTTCGAGATAAAGTCATTCGCACCCACATCAATACATTTAACTCGCTCAGTTGCCATCGCTTTTGCAGTAACGGCTATTATAGGTACTGTTTGCCATCTATCGTTTTCCCTTATCTTTGCAATAGCTTCATAACCATCCATCACGGGCATCATGATGTCCATCATCACCAAGTCAAACTCTTGTTCTGTCATTAACTCTAGCGCTTCTGCGCCATTACATGCCTTGCTTACTTCAATTCCCTCTTTGTTTAACACCTTAGCTAAAGCAAAGGTATTGCGCATATCGTCATCAACTAGCAACACTTTTTTACCCTTTAAGCTATTAGTATTATGTTGATATTGATACAGCAGCTCCCTTTGCATCTCTGGCAACTCAGATTCTAAGCGATGCATAAATAATGTTGTTAATTGAATTAAATGGGCTTCTTGTGCATCTTCAGATACCACAAAATGTCCCTGATACGCCTTGAGTTGTTGGCTCAGGACTTCAGGCGATTGCGCGTTGTATAACAAAACTTTCGGTGGGATATCGTATTCTAATATGGCATCGAACAATTTCATCAGTTGCTCAGACCGAATACTGGTTACGTCGATTAAAATTAGATGGGGCTTAATCTCCTTGAATAGCTTACAAGCAGTGGTAATATCATGACAAGATTCAAGTGCGACGTTTTGCTGTTCAAACACCGTTTGCAACCGTTTCAGTTCAACCAATGACGCAATCATTAAAAGCTGCATAACATGCTGTTGATTTTCAACAGAGATCTGATTAGCAAGCCGCTCAATATCGTCGTCTTTCAATGGTTTATTCGTTATCCCTAAAGCACCAAGCTGAAGCACATTTTCAACATTTATTTCAAGCCCGGTGATGATTTCAACCGGTATTCTCATCGTTTCGGGGTGACGCTTTAACCTTTCTAGCAGACGAACGCCATCTTCGTCTGGCAGACCAACATCCAGTAAAATACCATCAGGTAACATAGACACAGCCAACTTGAAGCCATCCGCCGCACTGTGTGCTAGAGCTGAGTTAAAGCCTTGTTTAGCTACCATCTGTGCAATTATTTTCGCTAACTGAACATTATCCTCTATTACGAGTATTACTTTATCTGCTTTAGAGGGCGCTTCAACAGCTTGCTCTGTTTTAGTCATTCCTTCATTACTCTCTAGGACAGAACCAGCTTGCTCACCAGCTAGCATTGAAGTCGATTCTTCGCCTATCTTACGGGAGATATCTGCTAGATTATCTGACACTGATGAATGCGTTTGCTTTGACGAACGAATATCAACATTACTGGCGCTCCCATTAAATGGTAATATCAGCTTGAAAGTACTACCTTTACCAACTTCACTGTCAACAGATATCAGTCCCCCTAGCAACTCGGTCAACTGTCTTGAAATTGTCAGCCCCAGACCAGTACCACCAAATTTTCGACTAGTAGAGCCATCTTCTTGCTGAAAAGCCTCAAATATTAATGACAATTTAGACGTGCTAATCCCTATACCAGTATCTCTTACAGTAAACTCAAGCGCATCGCCCATATCCTCAAAGGTTATTTGCTCGGTACTAAGAGTGACTTTTCCTTCACTGGTAAACTTAATTGCATTACTCAACAAGTTTTTCAAAACTTGCTCTACACGCTTTCTATCAGAGTTGATAAGCGCTCCTTGGCAATGATCATTAATTTCGAAGTGAATGTTTTTCCCATTTGCCACTGGAGTAAACATTCTTTTCATGTTTTCAAGTAGTAAGTTAACTGAAAATTCCTCTTTAATGATCTCCAACTTACCAGCTTCTATTTTTGATAAATCTAAGATTTCATTGATCAAACTGAGTAAGTCATTACCGCTTTGGTGAATAATGGTTGCAGATTCGACATCTTCGTCTGTTAGCTGCCCACTCTCATTGTTCATAAGGCCTTTTGCCAATAACAACAAACTGTTAAGTGGTGTACGTAACTCATGCGACATATTCGCTAGAAACTCGCTTTTATATTTGCTCGCAAGTTGAAGCTCATCGGCCCTTGCTTCGAGCTCAGCTTTCAAGGTGTTAAGTTTGAGATTTCGCTGCTCTAACTCTTCCTTTTTCTGTTCTAATTCAACGGTTTTCTGCTCTAAATCAACATTACTTTGCTCTAATTTGTCTTGCTTTCGTTCTAAGTCCGCTTGAGTCGATTGGAGTGTTTGCGTTTGCTCTTCCAATAAACAGCTCTGCTTTTGCGTTTTTTCGAGTAGCTCATCCACCTTTTGCCGCGCTTGCAAAATATTCAGCATAACAGCAATAGACTCACTCGATTGAGCGAGAAACTCTTGGATGACCTCATCTTGCTTTTCGCTATATGCAATCTCAATAATACCTTTTAGATCTTCTTCAATTAACAATGGCAAAAAAATGATTTCCGTTGGCTGAGCTTTACCTAAGCCAGAACTAACCTCAATATAGCCTTCAGGTACAGGGCTAAAGGTCACTATTTTCTTTTCTTTCATGACTTGCCCAACTAACCCTTCGCCAACCTCAAATGTATGTGTCGACTGCTTCCTATTGTCAAAAGCATAGCTAGCTTGTAACTGGCACTTATCCTCTTCAACGAGATATATGCCGCCAACACATGCTTTTGTATAGCTCGCAAGATAATGTATTGAAGCTTCAGCCAACACAGCTGTTTTGTCGATGCTACGCAACTCAACATTTAGCTGATTTAGGCCATTTTTAATCCAGCTCTGGGCCCTATTCTCCATCTCGCTCCGTTGCAATGATTCAAGCATGTCACGCAACGCCGATGAGAGTCGATCTTTGGGTCCTCGCTGCTGTATATCAATATTATAATTATGCTTGGCTATCTGGTTTGCCTGCTGCTCAACTTGCTTAAAACTCAAACGCATATCCGACAAAGTTCGAGCGATTAAATCTCGGTCGCTTCTTTGCGAAAACTCCACATCCAGCTCTCCTTGAGCCATCAGTTGTGCTTTAGCTAAAATCGCTTTGAGATTATCAGATACTGTATTTACGGCTGTGGACAATTCATGTAATTCGTCATTGCTTGATAGAGTAAGTCGCTCACCATCAAGGAACCCCTGAGCAAGCTCTTCTGATTTATGTTGAATTGCACCAATAGAGCGGGTGAGAAAACGTGAGAACCCCAGTGCAACAAAAAGAGACAGAAGTATCGCAACCAAGGTGGTTACCCAAATAATATTGAGGATGGCATTTTCAGCATCAAATAAAGCTGTCACATGCTCTTCTTCTTGAATAGACATCATCTGGTCGAGTTCATCGACCGTTAGATTAATATCATTTACTAAAGGGATTGCACGATTCGTTAAAATAAATTGCGCTTTGTTCCAGTTTTTTTTATTCCTTTCCGCCACTATGTTTTTTGCACTATCCACATATATATCTTTGAGGCGTAGAATATTCAACCACGATGCGGAACTGCCCATCGTTGATTGATAGCTAGTATCTATACTGTCAATAACACTGCTAAACTCACTCAGCTTGCTGTAAAGCTCTGACTCGCCACCATCAAAGTCACCAGAGAGATAATAGCCAAGTTGAGTTTCAATTAACGTCGTAATATAGCGAAGGTTAGCGAGTTGAATAGAAGCCTGTTGCGGCACTTTATTCGTGTTAATTAACGTTGACAGACTTTCTTGTAAGCTTTGAGAAGAGGGTTTAAAACTATTTGTAAATAAGTCTTTCGAGGGCGTATTTTCACGACTCCAAGCGATATTCTCGATTTCGTATTGGATCTCCCTAAACTGCTTCAGCTGTGCATTCAATTCGTCGAGTGAAATAGCTATACGACCACTTAACTTCATTTCAGATAAACGTGTCGTTTGCCTATCAATAATCCGCCAAGACTTAGCTCTTTTTGCGATAAAATACTTGCTTTCAGTCTCTATATTCCCCAACAGCATATAACCACGTAGCAACGCGAGAGAAGTTTGTAATTCAGTTTCTATTACACCTAACGATCTGACCATTGGTAGCACATGATCAGAAAGGTACTCTCGCATCGTTTTTACATCTACGGTTTTTTGATAGATAAAAATCGAAGAAAATACCACTATCAATAAAATTGAAGAAAATGTAACGGTAAGTTTATGTGCCAGCGTCATTGATGTTCCCTTTGCTTTGTTCATCCAATACGGATAGGAATGCGGCCTCAGGCATTGGCTTATAAAACAAAAAGCCCTGATACATCTCAACACCAAGCTGAGTCAAAAAAGTAAATTGATCGCTATTCTCGACCCCTTCTGCAACCACCTTCAAATTCAATGCATGTGCCATATTGATGATGGCGGTAGCGATTGCCACATCGTCTTTACTGTGTGGTAAATCATCGACGAAGGATTTGTCGATCTTCAGCTTTTCAATAGGTAGCCTTTTTAAATACGCCAGTGAAGAATAGCCGGTGCCAAAGTCATCTATTGAGATGGTAATACCCCGGTCTTGAAACTCTTTTAAAATGAGCACAGCACTTTCAACATCATGTAGTATTGTTGATTCGGTTATTTCTAACTCAATTTGCTGCGACGAAATATTCCATTCATCCATAGTACTAAACATAAAGTCACATAATCGCGGGTCCAAAAACTGTTTCCCAGAGAGATTGAATGCAATTTGAATCGTTAAGCCGGCGTCTTTACATTTAGCCAAGAAACAACATAATTGCCGAAAAAGTAACTTACCTAGACCAATGATTAGGCCTGACTGCTCAGCGATTGGAATAAAATCAGCGGGCGAAATAAATTGGTTATTTTGATTTCTCCACCTTACTAGAGCTTCTGCTCCTTGAATTGTCCCATAGGCATCAATTTTAGGCTGATAATAGAGCTCAAATTCATCGTGCTCGATGGCATGATGAATCGCTTCCTCTAGTTCTACTCTGTCTTTTAAAGATACCTGTTGCGTAGGTTTGAAGACTCGGACTCTATCACCATCTTGTTGAATTAGACCCGCTAATGCAATTTCAGCATCACGCAAAATATCATGTGAGTATCGATATAAATGCGTATCAAAAACTAACGACGCAGAAAAGCTAATATGAAGCTTTTTTTCACCTGCTAATAAAGGCACCATCATCGTTTCCAATACTTCCTCATTCAGCCATAGCAACACCTCGTTTATAGGAGCAGGGTTTTCTATAACAAACGCTAGTTTATCGTTTGCTACTCTGGCTAAAGTGCTTTGAGGCTGTAGTACACTCGTAACTCTACTTGTAACTTCAACGGCCATGTGATCGCAAAAATGGTGACCATAACTGTCACTGATCAATTTATAGCGATCGATAGAAATCAGCACCACAGCAAAGCTAGTAAGCTGCTTACTTTTCCGCGCTTGAATGTACATATCAAGCTTGTCGAGAAAAGCCGAAGTATTTAGAGTTTGAGTCAGTGGATCCAGTACTTTGCGTTCAGTAATATCACTTATTGAACCGGCCATCCGGTAGGGCTTACCATTATCAAAACGTAAAGCGGAACCGCGCATCAACAACCACCTAAATGCGCCGCTTTTATTTTGCATTCGACATTCATATTCAAAGTAGTCTGTCACTCCAGACAAATGTGCACGCAAGGCTCGTTTAAAACCAAGCATGTCATCGTCATGTAAGCGCGTTACAAATGTGGAAAAATCTGGCTCTACTTCGCCCTCTTCTAGCCCTAATATCTGTTTCCATCTAGCGGAAAGGTAAATCTCATCTGTGGTAATAAACCAGTCCCACAGAGCATCATGTGCTCCTTTTGCTGCAAGCGCGAAGCGTTCATTTGCAACATCAACATCCTGCTTTAGTCTCTTAATAGTCAAAATGGTACCAATACGAGCCATTAGTACCTGAATGTTTATAGGTTTAGCTACAAAGTCGTTAGCTCCTAATTCTAAACACTTCACAACATTGTTAGTCTCATCATCACCGCTAATCATGACAACAGGCAGTGAAATAGCAGAGTGTTTTGCTCGTATAGAAGTAAGTACTTCGACCCCTGATCCATCTGGTAGACCAATATCCATCAGAACAATATCAAAACGATTTTTTGCCAGACAATCATACGCCATAGCAACACTGTCTCCAGCGACAATCTGCTCAAATTCATATATTTTTAAGCATTCGACAATTAACTCTCGGCTTACGAGGTCATCATCAATAACTAAAATGCTCACTTTTTTGTAATCTGGCATAATCCTTCTAACATCCTTAATTCGTAATGCTCAGAGTGATCAACATTAGACTTGCGTTAAATTCACTTCCAATAGCCAGCTATTGGTGCGTAAACTCGCCTTGCCATCTCAAAAACTCCTTGGTTAGATAAGGAAATAATTTAATATACATTTAAAAACAATGAGTTAACTCATTTCTTACCCAAGCCTAGAGTTAGTTATCTAACTTCCCGCGATTCTAACTTCAAAGATGAGCATATTGAGATCCCCAATACTATTATTAGAGATTAGTCTAAAAAGTGTATGTTGATAAATATTTAACCAACTAAGTCCGCAAGCTTTAACTGCTGATGAAAGAGTTGGTTGTCCTCTTTCCAATATAGATATGAACTATCTAACGATAGTTAAGTACATAGTATCTTTGTACGAGGGTGCTAATATCTCCGCCTCGAATGTAGAGGAAAAAGATAAAATACTTTGTGAAAATATTAGAAGTGAGTTTTAGTTAAAGGCTGTGATAGGGCCTGTTTATCCTGCAAGTTTGTTTTTGCAGCAGTTTGATTGGTATTTTACAAGACAGAGCCTGCGTAGCATAGCTATTCCATGTGAGTCAGGCGACAAAGACTTTGTGCTCCTACAAAGTTACCTTACCCCACATCCTTGTGGGGTAACACAGAAAAATGCCAATTTAGCGCAGTCTTTTGGGTTCACCTGAGTCCGCTTTGTTCATTGTTGCTCAACTTTTGCCTAGATTACTAGGCGGTAAGTCGAGTGTCGCGATCAAAACACACTCAGGAGAACAAAAATCGAACAGAAAAGATGAACAGGCCCAAGAGAATAGTTCGAATGACATCAGCCTATTTGATTACATAGATCAGCATAATACTAGAGGCTACTTATCTCGCAATTTTTTAATAACCCTACTCCAGCGCCCTGTGTCACCAAGACAGCTAGAGCGGCTATTCATTAGCCTAAACTACGGTTAATTAAGCTTTACGCCAAGTTGTTTTGCCCGCGCTATCTTCTAACACAACGCCTAAAGCAGTTAGCGCATCACGCGCTTCATCCGCTGCAGCCCAATCTTTATTTTCACGAGCGCTGCGGCGCTTTTCAATCAATGCTTCAATTTGCGCTACTTCGTCGTCGTCTTGTTCACCTTGTAAGAAAGATTCAGGGTCTTGTTGCGCAATACCTAAGACTTCCGCGAGTTTCACAAGAATAAATGCATGCTCACCTGCAGCTTCTGCGTCACTCTCTTTTAAGCGATTCACTTCTTTTGATAATTCAAAAATCACTGGCAGTGCTTCTGGCGTGTTAAAGTCGTCGTTCATTGCTGTCTCAAAACGTTCAGCGTAAACATTACCTTTAAGCTCGACTTCCACCAGCTCAACGCCACGTAGCGCAGTGTAAATACGCTCAAGCGACGAACGTGCTTGTTCAAGGTTTTCTTGTGAATAGTTTAGCTGGCTACGATAATGACCATTGATCAAGAAATAGCGTACTGTTTCTCTATCAAAAGCTTTTAGCACTTCACGTACGGTAAAGAAATTGCCAAGAGACTTAGACATTTTCTCTTTGTTAACTTGTACCATGCCGGTGTGGATCCAGGTGTTCACATAACGGCCATTATTTGCGCAGCAAGATTGGGCAATCTCGTTTTCATGGTGCGGGAATTGCAAATCTGAACCCCCACCGTGAATATCAAAAAATTCACCCAAATGCTTTGAACTCATTGCGCTACATTCAATGTGCCAACCCGGACGACCTTCGCCCCACGGAGATTGCCACGCAGGCTCACCCGCTTTGGCTTTTTTCCACAATACAAAGTCGAGTGGATCATCTTTGTCTTGTGCGACCTCAACGCGTGCGCCCGCTTGTAGCATTTCTAAATCTTGCTGAGATAACTGACCATATTGCTCAAACGTTGAGACATCAAACAATACATCCCCATCCTTCGCAACGTAAGCATGGCCTTTTTCAATCAAGCGCGCGATCATCTCGATGATTTCATCCATATGCCCTGTTACCGTCGGCTCAATATCCGCAGGTAGCATATTCAACGCAGTAAAGTCTTCATGCATGGCTTTGGTCATGCGAACGGTTAGATCATTAATCGACTCTTTGTTTTCCGCGGCGCGTTTAATGATTTTGTCATCCACGTCAGTAATATTACGCACATACGTGACGTCATAACCTAAATAACGTAAATAACGGTTCATTACGTCAAATGAAACGTAAGTGCGTGCGTGTCCTACATGACAGAAATCATAGATAGTGATACCACACACGTACATATCAACCTTGCCTTCTTTGAGCGGTTTAAAAGGGGCTTTTTGGCGAGTGAGTGTGTTGAAAATCTGCAACATGTAGTTTTCTTCCTAAGTACGGTTCATTTTTTAACAAAAGTGCTTTTAATCATACCACCTGCATAGCAGCGCCTCTAGATTTTAATAACAAATTACGACAGTTTTTTGATTTTTTACGCTGATTTTTAAGGAATGCTTTTTCACAAAAGCCCAGTTGATATAAAATAGGGTTTTATCATTCAACACGATGGACACTAACATGGTTGTTTTAGAAACAAATCACGGCGAAATCCGTATTAATCTTTTCGCTGACAAAGCGCCTGAAACGGTAGCTAACTTCCTAAACTACGTAAACAGCGAGTTTTATAACGGTACTATTTTCCACCGTGTAATCGACGGCTTTATGGTTCAAGGTGGCGGATTCGCATCGGGTATGGAGCAAAAGCCAGTTGAAGCACCGATCAAAAACGAAGCAAACAACGGTGTTGCAAACAAAGTGGGTACTCTAGCAATGGCACGTACGCCAGATCCACACTCTGCAACTGCACAATTTTTTATCAATGTTAACGACAATGACTTCCTTAACTTCTCAAGCGAAACATCGCAAGGTTGGGGTTACTGTGTATTCGGTGAAGTTGTTGAAGGCATGGATGTGGTAAATAAGATTAAAGGTGTTGCTACTGGTTCTTCTGGTTTCCATCAAGACGTACCGCTTGAAGATGTGATCATCGAAAAAGCATACGTTGCTGAGTAATATACAACTTTTTATTCAAGGCCAGTATTTATGCTGGCCTTATTAGTTTTGAGGTCCCATGGGTAAAACCTATTTTATCGCCGACTTGCATTTAACCGAGCACCGCACTGATATCACCGACGCATTTTTCGCTTTTCTCGACCATCATATGACCGCCGATGTCGACGCTTTATATATTCTGGGTGATTTTTTTGAAGTGTGGATTGGAGACGATGAAAAAGACCCCTACGCCCTAAGTATTGCACAAAAACTGCGAAGCTTGAGTCACCTTGGCATTCAAGTATTTTTTATTCACGGTAACCGTGATTTTTTAATCAAACAAGCCTTTGCTGACGAATGCCAAATGACTTTGCTACCTGAACAAGCGGTGATAGATCTATACGGCACACCAACGGTGATTTTGCACGGCGACGAGATGTGTACACAAGACGAAGCCTATCAAAAGTTTCGTAAGAAGAGCCGCGGTTGGTGGTGGCCAAGACTGATGCTTGCTATGCCACTTTGGTATCGTCGCAGAGTCGCTGCAAATGCAAGACGTAAGAGCATTGAAAACCAAAAAGGCAAGCCCCTCGAGATTCTAGATGTCACCGAAGAAGCAGTGGCAGACATGTTCGCAAAACATGGCGTAGACAATATGATCCACGGCCACACCCACAGACCAAAGGTGCACACATACCAAGGCGGTAAGGTACGCACTGTGCTTGGCGATTGGTATTCACAAAGTTCATATATCGTCGTTGATGACGGTGGCAAACAGCAGCTCCTTTGCCACCCTTTTGAATAAATTTAGTGCTTAAATAGGCGCACCTGAGTGGAACTTGAAATCAAGGTCCGGTGAGCGGATAAGCTCGTTTTCCACTTGCTGAAATAGTTGAATGCGCCCAGCTACGTCACAGCGCTTAGGATCGGTTGCGTTGGCCACTTGATGCGCCAAATCAATATAGTCTTGGTAATGTCTGGCTTCAGAACGCAATAGCGACACATAAAACTTAGCAATTTCTTGATCTAAGTGTGGCGCAAGTTTAGCGAAACGCTCACATGAACGAGCCTCAATGTAGGCACCAATGATCAGTTTATCAACCAGAGCTGCGGGTTCATAAGTGCGAATGTGTTTAATCATTCCAGACGCATAGCGAGATGCTTGTACGTACTCAACAGGAATATCACGTGCCCTTATGATTTCTAGCACCTGTTCGAAGTGATGTAGCTCTTCTTTGATAAGCCTCACCATCTTACTCAAAATATCTTGATTGTAAGTATATTCAGGTCGTGCAGTTAGCTCACCAATCAATTCATTTTTACTGCCTGAAAACTCGCCATCACCAACACTGCGATAAATAAAATCTTCGTAAGGTTGCAACCAACTTAACAATGTTTTTGCAGACGCATCATCTATTGCATATTTACGAATTAAGAAGGCCGCGCTTTGTGCCGCTTTTAACTCACAATGCATATGATCGATAAGCAACAATGGTAAGTGCTCGCTTTGTTTTGCTTTTTCAATCCAAGCTTGCGGGGTTTCACAGCCTAAAAATTGGTTAATAGGCGCAAGTAAATCTGTGTACTTTTCTAACATAACAACAAAAGACTAATGTGTTTGCGCCATTTTATCATAACTTCTCGCTACAAGGTGCACCACTAGGCTATTCCCCAAGAAGTTTTAGATCATTCTGAAAATAGTAATATTGCTATTCAACTACATTTTCTTGACAAAAATTAACTCATCTCTCATAACTTAATTGAATTGTACAAAAATAGTACAAACCTATGTTTGAGGGGCTAACTATGATCTTTAATCATCTATGGGGCTTATATGCTCACCCGCACGAAGAGTGGCAAACAATTGATAACCGTCACGAAAGTATGTTTTACAGTTTGTCACATATTGCACTTGTTGCGCTGATCCCAAGCATTATGGGGTATTATTCTTCAGTCTACTTAGGCTGGAGTGTTGGTACTGGGGATGCTGTCTATTTAACTCATGAGTCGGCAATATTAATTGGTGTTGCAATGTACTGCGCATTAATTGCAGGCGTCTTTATTCTGGCGTATCTCGCCCACTGGATGGCCATCACTTTTGGCTCAACACCGACCTATACACAGACTCTAGAGTTATCGGCTTACACGGCAACACCAATGTTTATGTCGGCTTTTGCGGCATTTTATCCTGAGCTTTGGTTTGTCGTATCGGTTGGGATGGTTGCACTGGCGTACTCCGTTTACCTGCTTTATACGGGCGTGCCTATTCTTATGCATATTCCTGAGGAGCGTGGGTTTATTTATGCCAGCTCGGTTGTGACTTGTGGCCTAGTGCTGTTAGTCATCATTCTTGCTGCAACCGCTATCTTGTGGACTAATGGCATAATTAGCCCTACGTTTACGTAGCCTGAGGGTGGGATAAAAATAGATTAATCTATGTCTGCTAACGCTAGTTGTATTTGCTTGGAAAATGAAAAGACGAACGTTTTCTTGGCTTTTATCCTAAATGATGAATAAAAACGGCGCTTGTTTAGCGCCGTTTTTATTTTGTAGGTCGAAATATGACATGGGTTGTCGATATTTGTCGATATTTGTCGACATAAATGTCGACCTACTGTGCTGCGAATACTTCGTCAGTTTTAGCGGCACAAATAAAATCGTTTTTATGAAGACCTTTAATAGAGTGGCTCCACCACGTTACCGTCACTTTACCCCATTCGGTAAGTAGACCTGGGTGATGGCCTTCTTCTTCAGCCATATCACCCACCTTGTTTGTGAACGCAATTGCTTGTTTAAAGTTTTTAAACTTGTAAACACGCTCAAGCTGCATAATACCATCGCGTACTTCAGGTACCCAATCAGGGATCTGTTTGATCAGAACCGCTAGTTCTTCATCTGATACTTTAGGCGCATCCGCACGACACGCTTCACATTTTTGTGCACTTAAATCAGACATTGATAATTCCTTAACTTGCTAGTTTTTCTTTTGGCGGAAACTTAGGTTCAAATAACCCTAGCTCTTTTGCTTGTTCAACCTGCGACATGATATCCATTTTAGAGATCTCAAATAAGTCGTTGATTGAGTTAATTGTATAGTAAACAGGTTGCATAATGTCGATGCGATAAGGTGTACGTAACACATCTAACACTTTAAGCGGATTAATTTCTGGTTTGTCAGAGTAAACATATTGAGTCTCACCTGGGCTTGACAGCACACCGCCACCATAGATACGTAGACCTTGCTCAGTTTGCATTAAACCGAACTCGACGGTAAACCAGTATAAGCGTGCAAGGTATACGCGATCTTTCTTCTCAGCGGCATAGCCTAGCTGACCATACTTGTGTGTAAACTCAGCGAATGCTGGGTTTGTTAGCATTGCACAGTGGCCAAAAATCTCATGAAAGATATCTGGTTCTTGCAAGTAATCAAATTCTTCTCTGGAGCGAATAAAGGTCGCTACAGGAAACTGTTTGTTGGCAAGTAATCGAAAGAACTCATCAAAATCAATCAGTGCCGGCACTGGTGCTACCTGCCAACCCGTTTCTTTCGCTAGTGCTTCGTTTAATTCACTTAGTTGTGGAATGCGGTCTTTTGGTAAGTTAATTTTCTCAAGGCCCGCCAAATATTCATCACAGGCTTTGCCTTCGATACACGCTAGCTGACGTGCAACTAACTCTGACCAAATTTGGTTCTCTTCATCTGTCCAAGCAATAACGCCATTTTCATCTGGCTGCTTAGATACATATTTACTTGCTTTAGCCATTTTACATTCTCACTTACTTCACCCCGAGTTTATGATCTTGCAATTTCAATTGCCGTCCTGTTGATGGTTCGGAGCGCTTCAACTTGTGACTTTGATACTAAGTAAAAGTGAAGGAAAGTTTAATAGTGCGCACGTTTATCACATTTCGCACAACAAGCATTTTCGTAAACTATAAAATACACACCTGTAAAACCAAAATTACACACATAATAAAAAGGGGCTAAACCCACCCCCTTTGTAAAAATTAACTTACAGCGATATTTTATCAAACGCCTGCTTAAGATCGTCAATAATGTCTTCTACGTCTTCAAGCCCCACTGAAATCCGAATTAGTCCATCAGAAATTCCCGCAGCTAACCTTTCCTCTTGTGTATAAGGAGAGTGTGTCATTGATGCCGGATGTTGAATGAGCGTTTCCGGATCACCTAGACTTACCGCTAACGTACACAGCTCAGTCGCATTGATAAATTGCTCACCCTGCTCTAGCGAGCCGTTGATTTCAAAAGCAATTACCCCACCAGCCCCTTTCATTTGTTCACCAAGAAATTGGTAACCAGGATGCGAAGGTAAACCAGGGTAGTAGACTTTATTCACTTTAGGGTGCGCTTCTAGGAACTCTGCTACCGTTTGTGCGCTTTGGCAGTGGCGTTGTACACGCAAAGCTAAGGTTTTCAATCCTCGATTGATTAACCAAGCATCATGCGGACTGATTGTAGCGCCAATGTCTTTTAACACGGTTAATTTGATAAGTTCTATGTGCTCTTTTGAACCGCACACGAGCCCTGCTACCACATCCCCATGACCATTTAGATACTTGGTTGCGCTGTGCACAATAAGATCAGCACCATAATTCACAGGCTTTTGTAAAAGCGGTGTCATAAAGGTATTGTCAACGACAAACAAGAGCTCGTACTGTTTAGCGATCTCTCCTAACATTGTCAGATCTAATACCGTCATGTTGGGGTTGATCGGCGTTTCGGCAAACAATAGTTTTGTATTTTCCTGTACCGCATCACGTAACGCGTGCTCATCGGTTAAGTCTACAAATGACACCTCAATACCGAATTTAGGCAACATATGCGCAAATAGTGCGAAGCTACAGCCATATAATGCGCTTGATGCAATCATATGGTCGCCTTGCTGCAAAAAGCTCAGCACCGATGCAGACACAGCCCCCATACCAGTGGCGGTCGCCGCAGCATCTTCCATTCCCTCAAGTCGAGCTACTTTTTCTTCTAGCTCTCGCGTCGTAGGGTTGCCTAAGCGAGTATAGATATAGCCGGGCTCTTCACCGGCAAACCGTGCGGCTCCTTGCGCTGCGTCTTTAAAGTGGAATGTTGAGGTTTGATACAAAGGAGCGGTTAACGCCCCATGTGGGTCGTCAAAATGATTGGGTCCGTGAATACACTGACTGTCATCTCTTAATTTTTTCATACTTGCCTGCTGATTTTATTATTGCCAACCAAATAAACATGGTAGTGAATTGATTAGCGTCGTTTTTGTGTAATAACCAATATGTAGGGCAGTTTAGAATAATAGACAAGCATGCCAGATGGGGAGACGGCTAGTTCACTTATTGTGACTAGCCAATTTTACTTAAAGAGGTGTATAAAATTGTTGCCGCTTAATCTTTTTTGCTACGCCTTAATAGCACATCAACGACTGAGCTAATCGCATTTTTTAAAAGACTTTGTTTGTGCTCCAAGCGTGGCAATGGTCGACAAAGTTCCATCGCCTTATAGCCCAAGCGGGCTGTGAATATCCCAGCACTTAGGCCCTGTGCCGAACGGGTAGAAAGCTTGCCAAGTAATTCAGCCCCCACACTGGTCGCAGCAAGGTCGCTTACCAGTTCACTTGCGCCAACAAACACCATTTGCTTCAACAACATTTTATACAAGGTGATGCGGCTACGATACGCTAATCGAATACCATAATGTTTGCTGATCTTTTCCACCAGCACGACTCCGCGCCAAAGCACCGCCAGCATATCCACAAGTGCAAGTGGACTTAAAGCAACTAAGAGCGCCGATGTTGTTGCATGCTCCTGAATTAGCTTTTTAGCTTCAGCATCTTGGCCTCGGAGCAAAGTTTTTTCATATAAAGTGATGACTTCTTTGTCTGTGTGGTGAGGCTGTAACGCCTCTTCAAATGCGGCAACCTTTTGCTCTGGATGCGCTTTTAATAGTGGCCCAAGCCAAGCTCGCGCCTCGCCAATTTGGTCACTCTGTAATAAGCGCTGGGCATCATGCTTAATTTGCTGATGTTGTTTAAGCTTGCTAAGTGCGATGACTTCCGAAAATAAGAACTTAAATAGCGCAAGTAAACCAAGAGACAACACGGTGGTGTATAGACTAAACAGCAGAATATTTTGCTCATAGCTCTCTATCAAGGTCAGTGCTGCTTCCACAATGATAAGTATTAATAGCGCAAGCAAAAAGCACTGCTTAAACCCAAATCGCCAAGGCGATTCGTAAATACGTTCAATTTTCGGTAACTCGGGTTCAGGCACAGCATCAAGGCTTTCACTCACAACCAGCTCGTTGCCGAGAACTTTGCCTTCACCACCCAAATGTTGAGACTCATCTTGGCGTTCAGTATCGATGTTTAAGCGCCTACCCGAGCCTTGGTAAGATTTTGTCTGATCTGTCATCTTAATTTATCTCCAATTAAGAACTGCAAAGCATGATCAAGCCTAATATGCGATAAGTTTCCTTGCCTCGCAGGTAGCGGTTCAAACGCTAAAAACTCAAACCCATTTCGGGGCCAAGCCTGCGCTTTTGGAACGTGATCGGGCGGGGTTGGTGGTACATAATTAATAAACTGCTGCTCGCCGACTGGCTTGCCGTAAATACATTGCACATGTTGCGTCCCCTCTTTCACCGCTCTCGACTCAACACTTCTCACCGAAGAGAGAGACATCGTGTCCACGGTTACCCCATTGAAGCGAAGCTCATTGGCGCTGTCCACCAACATTTCATTTAACAACCTTGTCAGATTGGTCTGCTGCTCGTTCAAAACGCCATCACATTTGTTGGCGGCAAATAGCACCTTATCTATTTTTGGGTTAAATAAACGAGACAAAAAGCCACTTTTACCATGGGAAAACATGGCGAGGATCTGCTTTAACGCATCTTCTTGCTCTTTCAGTGTGTCATAGCCATCACTTAGGCTACCCAATAGATCAACTAACACGACTTGGCGGTCAAACTGACAAAAGTAATCTTTGTAAAAAGGTGCGACGACTTGCTTTTTGTAGGCTTCAAAACGCTCCACAAGCTGTTGATATTGTGAATGCTCGGTAATGTCGTTTGGGTGAACTTGTACCGGGAAAAACAGCAATATTGGCGCTCCCTCAAGGTCACCTGGGATCAACGCTCGGCCAGGTTGCAGGTTAGATAAACGAGTATTCCGCTGCAACTGCGCTAAAAGCGCATGGTAACTTTGTGCAAGCATTTTCAGCTTACTTTCATCCACCGCTTCAGTCCCATCAAACTGCTCGAGGAGCTGTAAAAACGTTTGTGCAAATGGCTGATATTTAGGCTTATTTAATAATGCAAATTGCTGCTCACACCACTCGGGAAAAGTCATTTTAAGTAGCGGCAAGTCCATTAACCATTCACCCGGGTAATCATATAGTTCAAGGTATAGTGTATGAGTTTGCGCTAAGTGCTGTTTGAGTCCGCGTTCACTATGATACCTAAACGCCAATGTTAAGGTATTGATACGTTTGGTTGACGCAGGCCATGTTGGCGGCTCTTCCAACAAACAAGTTATTGCTTGCTGATAGTCAAAAGTGGGTACCGCCAGTGCCTTCTGTGGCTCAGGACGACACGCAACAAGACGCCCTTCACTCACGACATCTAAAAACGGTAAGTTGTCGGTGCTCGTTTGGGTAGTCAGATGCTTGATAAGAGCCGTGATAAATGCGGTTTTCCCGCTGCCACTAAACCCGGTTACGGCAAGCTTTATATGCTTATCAAAAGAGCGGTGGAGCGTTTTTTTGGCTTGTTGTTTTAACTTATCTAGGGAAGATGGGGTTCGAAAACGTGACGTAGTCATAAGTAGAAAAGTGCCCCTCAAGAAAATGCCAAGGCGGCCAATACCGCCTTATAGCTTGTCAATTTCTCTGCTAACCGTAAATTCAGGGGAAGTTACGTAGCGTTCCATGTTCTGAATGCGACCATCAAGTCGTGATAACCTGTCTTTTAGGTCATAAAGTGCCTGTCTTGGCGGCTCGCCTTTTTGCCACACCTTAAACTTCACCGATACTTTATCCTCATCTTTCGCATCAGGCGAACGGTTTGGTGTCACTTCACGTTTATCTAAAATAAACCAGCATGCCACATACACGACGATAAATAATGGACCACCAGATAATAGCACGGCTGTGATGAATAAAATCCTAACAAGCCATAACTCCATGTTGAAGTAATCGCTAAGACCTGCGCATACTCCGGCTACCTTGCCGCGACTTGGGTCACGATATAGCTCTCGCTTTAGTCTACTCATAACTTGCGTCTCCATTGTGGTGACTCTTGATCAAGTAAAGCTTCTAACGTTTCAACACGATCTGCCATTTTTTCTGCCTTGCTGGCTAATTCGATAAGCTGACGATGCTCGTGTTCACTTAACCCTTGGCTTACCTGCTTTTTGCTACGGTAGTGCAAAATTAACCAAAGTGGTGCCACGATGACCATAAAAATAATCAACGGAGCCATCAAAACTTCTGCGTCAAACATAATCTTCTCCTGCCTTCAACCTGGCTGTTATTAATGTAGTTGGTTAGCACCTACCCTGACAGTAGGTGCGACTATTTTCACTTTTCAGCCATTTTCTTTTTCAGCTGTTCAAGCTCATCGTCAATCTTTTCGTTCTTTTGCAGATCAGCAATCTCATCCGCTAAAGATTTCTTACCTAAATCGTAAGATTCGATTTGCGACTCTAGGCCATCGATTTTGCTCTCATAACGCTCAAAGCGATTTAGGGCATCATCTACTTTACTGCTGTCGAGTGCCTTTTTCACCTCTAAACGAGATTCTGCTGAGCGCTGACGTAGTACAATCGCTTTTTGGCGCGCTTTTGCGTCGGCCAGTTTATCTTGTAATGTACTGACTTCTTGCTGCAGCTTTTCAATGTGCGTGTCTACATGCTCTAGCTCTTTTTCAAGGGCTGCAACATCTTCCGCAGACTTTTGCTTTTCAAGTAAAGCAGCACGTGCTAAATCTTCACGTTCCTTACTTAGTGCAAGCTCTGCTTTGGTTTGCCAATCATCTACCTGTGCTTTTAGCTGATCTAGACGGCGTGTTAACTCCTTTTTCTCAGCGAGTGTTTTTGCTGAGGTCGATCTTACTTCGACTAGTGTATCTTCCATTTCTTGGATAATTAGGCGAACCATTTTTTCTGGATCTTCGGCTTTATCCAAAATAGCATTGATATTAGAATTCACTATGTCTGCAAAACGAGAAAAAATTCCCATAGTGGTTACCTCTTTGGTTAATAGCTAAATTGCTTACTTCTATGTATCAAATAGCTTGCCAACTTTAACAAAATTAAAAACATAATAAAATCATAAGGTTATTTTATTTTTAAAAAGCCTTTAGTTATCACTTTTTTTAAAATACACTAGTTATTAGTAAAAACCACTAAGAGTTAGGCAATATGAGCCGTTTTCGCCAACAGGATAATTTATTAGGCCAATCTGACAGCTTTTTAGCTGTGCTAGACAAGGTTTCACAGCTCGCTCCTTTAGAAAAGCCCGTGCTTATTATTGGCGAGCGTGGCACAGGTAAAGAGTTAATTGCGGCACGTTTGCATTATCTCTCAGAGCGGTGGGATCAGGAATACGTCAAACTAAACTGTGCAGCCCTAAACGAAAACCTTTTAGAGAGTGAATTATTTGGTCACGAGAGCGGTGCCTTTACTGGTGCAAGCAAGCGCCATGAAGGTCGATTTGAACGCGCTAACAGTGGCACACTGTTTTTGGATGAGTTAGCTAATACCTCTGCGATGGTGCAAGAAAAGCTCTTGCGTGTAATTGAATACGGTGAGTTCGAGCGAGTTGGCGGCAAGCAAACCGTAAAAGTAGATACTCGACTGGTATGCGCTACCAATGAAGACCTCCCCACTCTTGCCGATGCTGGAGAGTTCAGACACGACTTATTGGACCGCCTCGCATTTGACGTCATCACCTTACCGCCATTAAGAGCGAGAAAAGAAGACATCTTATTATTGGCCGAACATTTTGCGATAAATATGGCTCGGGATTTAGGATGGGAGTTATTTAGCGGCTTTACCCGCAAAGCCATCGAAAAGCTGCTTGATTACCCGTGGCCCGGCAATATCCGTGAGCTCAAAAATGTAGTTGAACGTAGTTTATATCGTCATGGCAATGATCAAATTCCGGTTCATGATATTGTGTTTGACCCCTTTGCTAGCCCATTTAGGCCGAGCCAACGGATCAAAGCACCAAATGCCCAGCCAACAACTGCTGCCATTCATAAAGTTGAGCCTTTGCCTGCAGCGCAACCGAGTAACGAACAACAGGCAGATCCTGCCCTCGAATTCGACTTCCCTTGTGATTTAAAATCGCTTTCCAACGACTATGAAATCACAATGCTGCAAAAAGCACTTGAATTTAGTCAATTTAATCAAAAGAAAACTGCACAAAACCTTGGTTTGACGTATCATCAACTTAGAGGTTATTTGAAAAAATACAACCTACTGGACCAAAACCAAAAACAAGAGGCATAGTGGTGCGTAAATTGTTTTTTGGTGTGCTGTGTACCGCTTTATTTGGCTGTACAGATCAGGCGCCAAATAAAGTGAATGATAAGTCACAAGGCTTAGTATATTGTGCAGAAGCGAACCCTGTGTCATTTAATCCACAAGTGACCACAACTGGGTCTACGATTGATATTATTGCCAATCAGCTTTATGACACCTTGATCAGTATTGATCCTGAAAGCGGCGAATTCTTACCTGAGTTGGCAACGTCTTGGCAGGTCAGCGATGACGGTAAATCTTTCACTTTTACCCTGAGGGATGATGTCCAATTTCACGATACCCTCTACTTCACACCAACAAGAAAAATGAATGCCGATGATGTGGTATTCTCATTTAACCGTTTATTTGATGTTTACAATCCGTACCACTTTGTTGGTGATGCAAATTATCCTTATTTTCAAAGTATTGGACTCGACCAACTGATCCGCCAAGTAAAAAAAGTGGATGAACATACCGTTCGCTTTGATCTGTTCAACGCGGAAAGTAGCTTTTTATCCAATATCGCCACAGACTTCGCTGTCATTCTTTCTAAAGAATATGCCGATCAGCTTATACAGCTTGAACATAAGCAAGATTTTGATCAAAAGCCCGTAGGCACAGGTCCGTATAAGTACCGTGAATTTTTACGTGATAACCTGATCCGATATTATCGCCATGAGCATTACTGGAAACACCCGGTATACATGGAACAATTGGTCTACGATATCACCACCAATGGCACTAGCCGCATCGCAAAAATGCTAACTAAAGAATGTGATATTACGGCGCACCCCAGTGCTACCCAGCTCACCGTGCTTGAGCAAAGAAAAGACATAGAAGTTGAAAAGGCCGCAAATCTGAATATAGGCTACTGGGCATTCAACACCGAAAAGCCACCATTTGATAATCCGTTGGTCCGCAAAGCGCTGGCGCACAGCATAGATTTTGAAAAAATCATGCAAGCGGTATTTTACAACAATGGGATTTTAGCCCGCTCAATGCTTCCCCCTTCTTCATGGGCATTTGAAGCGCAACAAAAAATGCCAACATATGACCCTGAAAAAGCCAAAGAGTATTTGAAACAGGCTGGTCTTGAGGATGGTTTTTCCATGACCTTATGGGCCATGCCGGTGTCGCGAATTTACAATCCTAACGCGCGGAAAATGGCAGAGCTTATTCAACGTGATTTACGTGATATTGGCGTCAATGCCAGGATCGTTGAGTACGAATGGAATACCTTTATTGAACGCGTTGGCCGCCATGAGCATGATAGCGTGTTGTTAGGCTGGGCAGCAGATACACCTGATCCAGACAATTTCTTCAGCCCATTATTGAGCTGCACTGCAACATTTAGTGGCAAAAACCCTTCCAACTGGTGTAATCCGGAGTTTGACTTATTGCTCACTCAAGCGTTAGACACCAACAATATGGAAGAAAGAAAATACTATTATCAGCAAGCACAAAAAATGGTCATTGAGCAACTGCCTCTCGTTCCAATTGCGCACGGGCTAAGGTTCCAAGCAACTAGCTCTGATATCAAGGGCGTCTCATTACGTCCATTTGGTGGTATTTCGCTCGCTGAGGCAAGGAGAGACTAACATGTTCGCAAAATATGCTTATCGACGACTGAGCTTGCTTTGCTTTATGTTGTTTACCCTAACTATATTTACTTTCGCCCTCAATTACCTGTTTCCTGGTGAGTTGATCACTAACTTCAGTGGTGAAGTCAACTCGAGTTATGCCCAAACGCAAGCGCTAGTTGAAAAATACCGTATCGAAGAAAATATCTTTGTGCAATATGGCGCGTTTATGGCTCGTATGTTTGAAGGCGACTGGGGTTTATCTTTATCATCGGGGCAGCCCGTGCTTTCTCATGTGAAACATCTATTTCCAGCAACGCTTGAGCTGTGTTTATATGCTTTGACGGTTGCAGTCTTGATTGGTGTACCAAGTGGAGTAATAGCCAGCGCTTATCATAAAAAGTGGCCAGATAAGCTCATTAACTCATTAAGCTTGATGGGATTTTCCATTCCAGTTTTTTGGTTAGCCCTGCTGCTTATTATGGCATTTTGTCTGGGCCTTGGGCTTTTCCCCATGTCCGGTAGAATTGGCTTACTTTATGAAATACAGCCCGTTACTCATTTTATTCTGATTGATATTTATCTTGAAGATTTTCCCTATGGTGGTGCCGCATTTTGGGATGCACTTCATCATTTAGCGCTGCCGACAATTGTGCTGGCTATGTACCCAACGACAGTTTTGATCCGCTTTACTCGCGACTCTATGCTCGAAGTCCTCGACCAGAACTATATTAAAACAGCTAGAGCAAAAGGCCTTAATCGCAGCCAGCTTATCATCCACCACGCGCTGAGAAATGCGCTGCTTCCAGTGATAAAACAAATTGGTCTCCAATTTAGCACGCTCATCACACTTGCGATGATCACTGAGGTGATATTCTCTTGGCCTGGGATCGGTCGATGGTTAATTGAAAGCATCTATCAACGTGATTTCCCCGCCATCCAAGGGGGACTGCTCGCGGTGTCTTTCTTTGTTATCATTGCCAACATGTTGTCTGATTTTATTCACTCGATACTCGATCCGCTCGCAAGGAATCAGGCTCATGGCAAAGTTTAATCTATTTACCGAAGAGTCTAATCGCTCACCTTTATTTAGGTTATGGCGTAAATTCCGCTCAAACCACGTTGCGCTAGTGGGTTTATGGCTGTTTGTTGCTCTGACGGTGTTGGCTTTAACAGCGCCGCTGATCGCGCCCTATGGTGTTAACCAGCAGCATGCTGATGCCCTGTTGCTACCACCTTCTTGGCATGACGATGGCGATGTGCGCTTTATACTCGGTACAGATGATTTAGGGCGAGACATCTTATCGCGCTTAATGAATGGAGCAACCTACACGTTTGGTTTATCTATCATTGCAGCCTTGGTTACCACGGCGCTCGGCGTCGTACTTGGTACGCTTGCTGGCGCCAGTCGAGGCTTAAAATCCAGCTTTCTTAATCACTTATTGGATATTACGCTCGCCATTCCTTCGTTACTGCTGGCCATTATCATCATTGCTATATTGGGGCCAGGTTTGATGAATACAGTGTGGGCAATTATCTTCGCGCTATTGCCACAATACATCCACTCGATTAGAAACTTAGTGGTCACTGAGCTGAGTAAAGACTATATCATCGCCTTTAAGCTTGATGGTGCAACACGCTGGAAACTGCTCGTCCGTGGCATACTGCCTAACATTTACGAGCATATCGTGGTTATCTTCACCATGGCGCTGTCGACTGCTATTTTGGATATTGCGGCACTTGGTTTCTTAAAGCTCGGTGCGCAGCCTCCATCGACCGAATGGGGTGCAATTCTCCAAGAAAACTTAAGTTTAATTTATCTAGCGCCTTGGACTGTAGGTCTCCCAGGTGTATTGCTCTTTTTGGCAGTACTGTCTACCAACTTGGTTGGTGATGGACTGCGTGAAGCGCTGAAACAACGTAAGGCAGATTAATGCAATTACTAGACATTAAGAACCTCACCATTGAACTACGTACCGAAGACGGTGTTATTCGCGCGGTTGATAAGGTCAACCTTAGCCTTAAAGAAGGCGAAGTACATGCGCTTGTCGGTGAGTCTGGCTCTGGTAAAAGTCTAATCGCCAAAGCCATTGTGGGGGTACTCAATCAGCGCTGGACAGTAACCGCAGACCGCATGCACTGGCGTGGCGTTGACCTTATGCGTTTATCTTCAGAAAAGCGCAGAAAGCTCGTCAGCCAAGATATTGCGATGATTTACCAAGAGCCAAGTCGAAGCCTTGACCCAACCGCTACCATTTTCGACCAAGTCGCGGAATCTATTCCCGATAGCGTCTTAAAAGGTGGCTTTTTTGGTCGTAGAAAAGCACGAAAAGAAAAGGTCCGAGCGCTATTGCACAAAGCTGGGATCCGAGACGATAAAAAGATCTGCAGCAGTTACCCACATGAACTTTCTGAGGGGATGTGTCAAAAGATCATGATTGCGATGGCCATCGCCAGAAGCCCAAAACTACTTATTGCCGATGAGCCAACCACCGCACTTGAAAGTACCGCCCGCGCGCAAGTATTTCGATTGCTCAAGGCATTAAACCAGCTTAAAAACATGTCGATATTAATGATTTCGCATGAGCTAGAAGAGATCTCCGACTGGTCCCACGCAATGCATGTGCTCTATTGCGGACAGATGGTTGAAGCAGGTCCTACTCAGGCTATTTTTAAACAGCCATTACATCCCTACACCCAAGCGCTAGTTAAGAGTTTACCTGACTTTGGTCAAGGGCTCGGCCATAAAGAAGCATTTTATGCCTTGAAAGGCACTATTCCCCCATTACAGCATTTACCCATCGGATGCCGCTTGGGGCCGAGATGCCCTCAAGCACAAAAAGAATGTGTCGTCACGCCAAGACAAAGTCGCTCGCATGGCCATAGTTATGCTTGCCACTTTCCGTTAATTAAGGTGAAGCAAAAATGCAACCCGTCTTAAAAGTACAATCTTTAAACAAGTCCTACACTTCTCGTCAAGGACTGTTCAGACGCCGCTCGTTGCAGGTACTCAGAGATGTTTCGTTTGCGCTTGCTCCCGGACAAACCCTCGCAATCATAGGCGAGACTGGCTCTGGTAAAAGTACGCTCGCCAAAGTACTTGCCGGTGCCGACATGGCAGACTCAGGACAAATATTACTAAACGGCCAAATTGTAGAAGACGCTGGTATTCGCAATCATGACTGCCGTACTATTCGCCTTATCTTTCAAGACCCAACTCGCTCGCTCAACCCGGGTCTCACCATTGGGGATATGCTTGATGATTGTCTACAATACAATACTGAACTCACCGAAGAGCAGCGTTATAAGAAAATCCGCATCACACTCAGCCGCGTCGGGCTACTTGGCGAACACATAGACTATTATCCTCATATGTTTAGTGGCGGGCAGTTACAGCGGGTTGCCTTAGCGCGGGCCCTTATTTTAGACCCAAAAGTGCTGGTATTGGATGAAGCGTTGTCATCATTAGACCCATCCGTACGCGCGCAAACCGTAAATCTGCTGCTAGAGCTACAAGCAGCAACGGGACTTGCGTACGTGCTTATCACACATCATTTGAGTTTGGTTCGTCACATGAGTGATGAGATTTTGGTATTAAATCGCGGTAAAGTCGTCGAATATGGCGAAACCGAACGTGTGTTCAATACTCCAAAATCTAAAACCATGCAGAAGCTGCTATCTGCTTAATTTCGCGGGGAATAAGTAATGGATTTTAGTGCCCATCTGTTATTTTTCTTCTCACTTATCGGGGTGTTTAATGGCTTTATTCTCAGCGCCCTACTGCTAATAAAATTTCAGGAGGCAAAAGCACTGCGCTGGGTGTCGGTGCTTCTCATTTTACTTTGTATTCGAATTGGCAAATCAGTCCTTTTTTACTTTAACCCAGAGCTGGATAAAACGATTCTGCAAATAGGTTTGAGTGCCTACTTTTTGCTTGGCCCCTGCCTGCTTAATTTTGTACTTGCAAGCTACAGTGAAACCAAAAATCGTTATCTAACAATACACTTTTTGGCATTAAGCGGTTTTATTATTGGATTTGGTATACTTATGCCCTATCAGCTTCACCCTGAAATTTGGCAAATGTGGGGTTACAAAGGCACATCCTATTTTTGGCTAGGTTATTTACTGATAAGTTCTTATACTTTTTATCGTCTAGCTACAGACAAAAGCGCCAATGGCAACGCTGAGTTTCATCTAACTTTGGTTGTGATCTGCGGTTGCTGGCTCATTTGGGCCGCGTATTTCTTTTCGTCATTCACTTCTTACATCACAGGAGCACTCACGTTCAGCTTTGTGCTCTATTTAAGCATCCTTTTCGCACCCAAATTACTACGAAAACCAACTGCTAATGAAAAGAAATATGCCAATACGCACATAAGCGACGATGAATACAATCAGCTCATAGCCAAACTTGAGTCGTTAATGTCAGAAAGCAAGCTATTTACTGAGCCGGATTTAACGCTCCCCCGATTGGCCAAACGATTAGGCACGAGCCACAACAAATTATCGCAAATAGTAAATCGCCACTATCATTGTAACTTTAAACAATATCTCAATGGCTTGAGAGTTGAATATGCGAAACACTTGCTTTCGAGCACCAACATGCCGCTGGAACACCTTGCACTGGAGTGTGGTTTTAATTCTGCATCCACATTTTTTGCCGCATTTAAGAAGCTCACGGGGTACTCTCCAAATAGCTTTAAGCACTCCGAGAACATACTCTCAGACTCCTAAAATATACTCTAGGTGACTGCTTTAATTAAATAAGTTTATGTTTCTTCTGAGTCATTACAGGAGAAGCTTATGACCCTATCAAAACTAGTACCATTGTTATTTTTACTACTTATCCAAACCAGCATCGCCATCGCTTTTGAGGATGAGACCGCTAAAATTACCGCTACATTAAACCACTACATCGGTGGCACCGCGAATAACCAGCCTGAAATGATAAGAAAAGCGTTTCATCCCGATGCGATGCTTATTTTAGAAAAGTCAGACCAAGCGATGTGGCAAGTCCCGTTGAAAGAGTATTTGAGTTGGTATAAAGGTCCGAAAAAAGACACAGGCAGGCGCGCAAAAATTCTAAATATCAGCGTGAATGATCACCTTGCACAGGCCAAAATCCGCATTGATATATTGAAGTCAAACGTGCAGTACATCGATCACCTACTCCTAAAGAAAATAGCTGGCACATGGAAAATCATCAGTAAATCTGCGCAGCAAACCACGCTAACTTCCGAGCAAGTAACGAACTTAGGTCGCCGAGTGCTCATTGTCGCGTCAAGCAAGGCCTTTCACGGCGATAGTCAGCTGCCAGCTGGCACGAGCTTCGAAGAGCTTCTCAGTGCCTATGACGTATTTACTCAAGCAGGACTAATTGTTGATTTTGTCAGCACACAAGGTGGCGCGCTAAACCTGAGCTATATAAATACTTCAAACGGTGAACATAAAAAGTACCTTTACCAACCTGACTATATGTATGCGCTCAGCAACACAATGCGCCCAGCTGAAGTCGACCCTAGCCAATATGCGGCAATCTATTATGTAGGCGGCAGTAATGCCATGTATGAAGTAGCAGAAAACCTTACTCTACAGCGTATTGCTATGCATATATATGAACAAAACCAAGGTGTTGTTGCCGCTGTATGCCACGGCACAGCTGGTATCGTTAATTTGCGCTTGAAAAATGGCGAGTATCTCATCAAAGGAAAACAAATCACCGGTTACCCTACCGCATTTGAAAATCCAGATAGAGCGTATTTCAAGCATTTTCCTTTTCAAATTCAGCCTAAAGTGGAAGAGCTTGGAGGGAATTTTGTATATGGAGAGCGGGATGCGTCTTTTATCAAGGTAGATAGCCGCATAGTGACGGGCCAGAATTATCAGTCTTCACTAGAGGTTGCAAGCACCGTACTTGAGCATATTCAATAATACCGATATCCCTTCACAAGGCATAAAAAAGGCGCCGTGTTGGCGCCTTTCTGCTATCTAAAAACGATTATTGCTGCTCTGTGACCTGTAACTGTGGTCTTTTCACTTCAGACTTAGCTTCAAGTGCTGCTAGTAGCTCAAGATAGTTTTTGTTTGCATAAGAAGCCGTGATTGACTGCTTCTGCTGCGCATCAACTTTGCCATCAACTTCAGGCGTGGTTACAGACTTCAGCACCACAAATGCCGAGTCACCATTACCAAGCTCTACAAGTGCAGATTCTGTTTCTGCTACACCAGGCTGAGGCAATTTAAATGCTTCTGCTGCGATAGCTGGCGGTACGTCGTAGCTACGACGCTTAAGCTCAGTCACGCTTTTCACTTCGATATTTTGTGCTTTGGCAATCTCAGCTAAAGTAGAACCACCTTGTAGTTGCTCAAATAGCGACTGTGCTTTCTCTGCAATTAATGTAGACGCTTTTTCATTGCTCAACTGCGTTTTGATCTGCGCGCTGACTTCCTCAAGAGGCTTAGTCGCTGCCGCTTTATGTTCAGCAACACGAACCACCACGATATGCTCTGGTGCAACTTCTAACACTTCTGAGTTTACGCGGTCTTCTAGCAGCTCTGGCGTGAAGATAGTATTGCTTATCGCTGGCGAATTCAGTGGCTCAGGAAGCGCGTTACGACTTACCAGCTCAGTTGATTTGATCTCAACGCCTGCGGCTTCGGCAGCGTCTTGTAGCGAGTCAGCCATTTCAAAAGCAAGTTCAGCTACACGGGCTTGCTTTTGATAGAAGGCATCGATCTTAGCTGCTTTTTCAAGCTCTGCACGAAGGTTGTCTTTTACGTCTTCAAAAGATTGCGCTTGTTGGCGCTGAATGTCTGTTAGCTTGATAATATGGAAACCAAACTCAGATTCAACCACTTCAGATACATCACCTACCGCGGCAAGCGCAAATGCTGCATCTTCAAACGCCGGATCCATCATGTCTCTTTCAATCCAATCTAGATCACCGCCAAGCTCAGCGCTCACCACGTCGTCAGATTTTTCTTCTGCAACAACGGCAAAATCAGCACCATTATTCAATTCAGCCAGAATTTCATCTGCTTTTTGTTTAGCAGCTTCAGCATCTTCGCTTGCATCAACAAGAATGTGTGACACGCGGCGTCTTTCAGGTTCAAGATATTGGTTTTTTTGCTCTTCGTAATACGTTTTTAACGCTTCTTCAGTCACTGGCTCTGCAGGCGCTAAATCTTCAGCTTTTAGCTCGATATAGTTAACCGCCACCAATTCTGGAGCTTGGAACTGAGTTTGATTCAAGTCGTAATAGTTCTGAACTTCTTCGTCTGACACTGACACTTCATCTTTCACCAACTCTTTGCTTAATACCGCATAGTCGATAGCACGAGTCTGCTGCTGTAGCGCAATAGATTGCTGAAGTTCGTTTTTCAGTACAAAATCAGTGCCAGCAACTGCAGAGATTAACTGCGCACGAGTCATCTCGTCACGAAGATATTCACGGAAGCTATCTGGCTGGAAGTTCATTTGACGGATAACTTGTAAGTAACGGTCGTTACTGAATTCTCCACCAATTTGAAAATATGGCATTTCAACAATCGCTTTTTTAACCTGCTCATCGCTTACACGAAGACCAAGCTCTTTAGCTAGTTGGGTTTGTAATTCTTGTTGTACTAATTGATCAACAACACCTTGGCGAATTTGCGCCATATAATTAGGATCGGCTGCAATTTGTGCAAAGTATTCGCCAAACTGTTGCTCTAGTCGTGCGCGTTCATTTGAGTAAGCACGAGAAAACTTAGTTTGTGAAATCTTTACTCCGTTCACTTCTGCGACAGGCTGCTCTGTGGTTTGACCTAGGTAACCACCGATCCCTGCTAACGCAAAAGATAAGATGACTAAACCTAATACGATTTTAGCCGCCGGGCCTTGCGAGCCTTCTCTGATCTTTTCAAGCATTTATTGTTTCTCTTATCTAAGTCAAAGCACTAAAGCACTTTGTGTTTGCTAGGTTTGGGTTAAGCATTACACCAATCAGATTAGTGATGGTATAAAAAAAGCGTATCTTAGCAGATACGCCTTTTATCTTGAAGCAGTTCGCGATGACTCTGCACCGCCTAATTCAAATTGAATTAGTTTACTGCGTCTTTAAGCGCTTTACCCGCTTTGAAAGATGGGATGTTAGCTGCTGCGATTTGAATAGTCTCACCAGTTTGTGGGTTACGACCAGAACGTGCAGCACGCTCGCGCACTGAGAAAGTACCAAAACCTACAAGTGCAACAGAGTCACCGTCTTTTAGTGCACCCGTTACAGACTCAATGAATGAATCTAGCGCACGACCAGCAGCCGCTTTAGAAATGTCAGCATCAGCTGCGATTTGATCGATTAATTGAGATTTATTCACAATATCATCCTCTTCCATAGTTATTGTCAAAAGTTACTTCTTACTGGTAACTTTTGCTATTCATTTAGAGACATCACAGCGACTCTCTAATTCTCGAAATCTTTCTCAAGCCTAGTGATTACGGGGCTTCCGAACCAGTAGGCTTGAATACAGTGCCTAACTTAACACACCTTTTAGATTTGAAAAGCCTTTTCACTCAATTTTTTGGCTTTTTTCTTAGTTTTTTTGCGATTCCACACTAAAACTGTCTATTGGGTGCGCTAACGCCAGTGATAATACCTCATCAATCCATGACACCGCATGAATATCAAGCCCTTCAAGAACATTCTCAGGAATTTCTTTTAAGTCGCGCTCGTTCTTTTTCGGTATTAAAACTCGTTTAATTCCCCCACGGTGCGCTGCCAATAATTTCTCTTTCAGACCACCGATAGGCAGAACTTCACCACGCAAGGTAATTTCACCTGTCATCGCGACATCTGCACGCACTGGATTGCCAGTGAGGCTTGACACTAAGCCCGTTACCATCGCAATACCGGCGCTCGGACCGTCTTTCGGTGTTGCACCTTCAGGAACATGAACATGAATATCACGTTTCTCGTAGAAATCGTCATTAATGCGTAGTTTGTCAGCGCGGTTGCGCACAACCGTCATTGCCGCCTGAATTGACTCTTGCATCACATCGCCCAGCGAGCCGGTGTAAGCAAGTTTGCCTTTACCTGGTACTGCCGCACATTCGATAGTGAGTAAGTCACCCCCTACTTCCGTCCATGCAAGCCCGGTAACTTGACCAACTCTATCGCCGTCTTCCGCCTTGCCGTAATCGTGACGTTGTACACCTAAGAAGTCTTCAAGATTTTCTTGGTTAATCACAACTTGCTTAACATTTTTATCTAGCAAGATGTTCTTAACGGCTTTTCGGCATAACTTAGAAACTTCGCGCTCTAGATTACGGACACCCGCTTCACGCGTGTAGTAGCGGATAATGCCAATGATCGCACTGTCTTCAATATTGATTTCAGACTCTTTTAATCCATTGCGTTTCACTTGCTTTGGAATTAAGTGCTGCTTGGCAATATTTAGCTTTTCGTCCTCGGTGTAACCAGAAAGACGAATGACTTCCATACGATCTAATAATGGACCTGGAATGTTAAAGCTATTAGAAGTCGCAACAAACATAACATCAGACAGATCGTAGTCCACTTCCAAATAGTGGTCTGCAAAGTTGCTATTTTGCTCTGGATCTAACACTTCTAGTAGAGCCGATGCAGGATCGCCGCGCATATCCGATGACATCTTATCGATTTCATCCAACAAGAAAAGCGGGTTCTTTACGCCAACTTTCGACATGCTTTGGATCAATTTACCCGGCATTGAGCCAATATAAGTTCGTCTGTGTCCGCGAATTTCAGCTTCGTCGCGCACGCCACCGAGCGCCATACGTACGTACTTACGGCCAGTCGAACGCGCGATAGATTGACCTAAACTGGTTTTACCAACGCCTGGAGGACCAACCAAGCATAATATAGGACCTTTAAGCTTATTGGTGCGCTGCTGTACCGCTAGATACTCGATAATGCGGTCTTTCACTTTCTCAAGACCATAATGATCGGCATCTAGTATCTTTTGTGCACCAGCTAGGTCTTTTTTCACCTTTGAGCGTTTTTTCCAAGGTACATTGATCATCGTCTCAATGTACGAGCGCACAACTGTCGCCTCTGCAGACATAGGTGACATCATTTTAAGTTTGTTAAGCTCTGAAAGCGCTTTTTCTTCCGCTTCTTGCGGCATATTCGCTTCGCTAATACGCTTTTTCAGGGCTTCAAATTCGTCAGGAACATCATCCAGCTCACCAAGCTCTTTCTGAATAGCTTTCATTTGCTCATTCAGATAGTACTCTCGTTGGGATTTCTCCATTTGCTTTTTAACGCGTGAGCGGATCTTCTTCTCTACTTGAAGTAAATCGATCTCGCCTTCCATCAACGCCATCAAATACTCGAGACGCTCAGTCACATCGTTAATTTCTAGCACCTTTTGTTTTTCAGGTACTTTAATTGGCATATGAGCAGCCATCGTATCCGCTAAGCGTGCAGCTTCATCGATACCCGATACTGAAGTTAGTACTTCTGGTGGGATCTTTTTATTTAGCTTCACATAGCCTTCGAACTGGCTAATTGCGCTGCGAACTAATATGTCTTGCTCTTGCTCATCCACATCCTGAGATGGAATGTACTGAGCTTGCGCCAAGAAATATTCGTCTGTAATTAGAAACTCATCTATTTTTGCGCGTTGAGTACCTTCAACTAGCACTTTCACTGTGCCATCAGGTAGTTTGAGTAACTGTAGTACCGTTGCAATGGTACCAGTCTGATAGACATCATCAGTGCTTGGGTCATCAACTGAGGCGTCTTTTTGCGCAACTAAAAAGATTTGCTTGTCATTGTCCATCGCAGCTTCTAGGCATTTTATTGATTTTTCTCGACCTACAAACAGCGGGATCACCATATGCGGATACACCACTACATCGCGTAGCGCTAGCACAGGAATTTCTACTCGATCCGTTCTTTCAAGCGTCATTATGTTCTCTTCGCACTTCAATTAATTTTGGGAATACTGAGCTATATGGGGATAACGCAGATAAAGTTCAATAGTTTATAGTAATCCGCATCAAGTAGAGATCAATTTAACGTATAAAAAGCTTAGTTTTGACACTCAATTTACCGTGGTGAAATGTATGAAATATTCACCCTAAAAACTTGTCTCGCTATTGCCCTTTATTGTTATAGCAATTTGACTATATTGGTTTCTATCTGATGTGGACTAAGAAATAAAAAGGAGCGCTAGGCTCCTTTTTTCAATCTCATACTGAGCTATTCAGACGCCGCCTTTTCTTTACCGTTATTTTCGTAAATCATAATAGGGTCTGATTCGCCTTTGATCACCGTTTCATCAATGACGACTTTACTCACTTCTTCTAGTGAAGGAAGCTCATACATAGTATCAAGCAGTACGCCTTCGACAATCGAACGCAGACCACGGGCACCCGTTTTACGCTCCATCGCTTTATGAGCAATCGCTCGTAGCGCATCTTCACGGAATTCAAGGTCAACACCTTCCATCTTAAATAGCGCCGCGTATTGCTTAGTGAGTGCATTTTTCGGCTCATTTAGGATTTCAATTAGTGCTTCTTCGTCCAGTTCAGTCAAAGTTGCAACTACAGGCAAACGGCCAATAAATTCAGGAATTAAGCCGTACTTAACTAAATCTTCAGGCTCTACGTCTTTAAACGTTTCGCTTAATGAGCGCTCAGAGTCTTTAGACTTAACTTCAGCACCAAACCCAATTCCGGTATTTTTTGTACTGCGCTGCTCGATGACTTTATCTAAGCCTGCAAACGCACCACCACAGATAAACAAGATCTTAGAAGTATCTACTTGTAAAAACTCTTGTTGCGGGTGCTTTCTACCACCTTGTGGCGGAACAGATGCAACCGTGCCTTCAATCAGTTTTAGTAGTGCTTGTTGTACACCTTCACCTGACACATCACGGGTAATTGATGGGTTGTCAGATTTTCTTGAAATTTTGTCGATTTCGTCAATGTAAACAATACCACGCTGTGCTTTCTCAACGTCGTAATCACATTTTTGCAGAAGCTTTTGAATGATGTTTTCAACATCTTCCCCCACATAACCGGCTTCGGTTAATGTCGTTGCATCTGCCATGGTGAATGGGACGTCAAGTAAACGTGCAAGCGTTTCCGCTAGAAGGGTTTTACCACTACCCGTTGGACCAATTAGTAGAATATTACTCTTGCCAAGTTCTACATCACCTTTACCACCTTGGTTACGCAGGCGCTTGTAGTGATTATAAACCGCAACAGACAAGACTTTTTTAGCGTGGTCTTGACCTATCACATAATCATCTAAGTGATTTCTGATCTCTTTTGGCACAGGTAATTTATCAGACGCGTCATGCTTAGGCGCAATATCTTTGATTTCTTCCCTAATAATGTCGTTACAAAGTTCAACGCACTCGTCACATATATAGACAGATGGACCGGCAATTAACTTACGAACTTCATGCTGGCTCTTACCGCAAAATGAGCAGTAGAGTAGCTTGCTATTCTTATCGCCGTCTGTTGGAGTGTCTGACATTCAGCTACCTCATTCAATTGCTGTTATCTCTAGATAACATCGTATTTCTTTTAACTATACCAAAGAAATTTGGCTTTGGCACAGTAGAAGCCAATGAATTCAATTCATCGGCTAATTCATAATCACTTAAGCTCTCGACGAGAGTGAACCGCATCAATCAGACCATATTCTAACGCTTGATCTGCAGTCATAAAGTTGTCTCGGTCTGTGTCATGCGCAACCACATCATAAGGTTGACCGGTGTGATCCGCCATTAAGCGATTCAATTTTTCTTTGATCGCCAAGATTTCACGAGCATGAATTTCAAAATCAGAAGCCTGACCTTGGAAACCACCTAAAGGTTGGTGGATCATCACACGCGAGTTCGGCAAGCAATAACGTTTACCTTTAGCACCGCCAGATAGCAAAAATGCTCCCATACTCGCAGCCTGACCAACACAAACCGTACTAACGTCAGGCTTGATAAAGTTCATCGTGTCGTAGATTGACATTCCAGCAGTCACAGAACCACCTGGCGAGTTGATATACAAGAATATATCTTTGTCAGGGCTTTCTGATTCCAAGAACAGCATCTGCGCCACAATTAGATTGGCCATATGGTCTTCGACTTGACCTGTTAAGAAAATAATACGGTCTTTTAACAGTCGTGAGTAAATATCATAAGAACGCTCGCCTTTAGCCGTTTGCTCCACGACCATAGGTACTAACGCATTGATTGGATCGATCATACCATCATTCATGTTTTTTATTCCTTATTAGCACAGAATCTATTGCCTATTCGCTGCAACTTTCATTGGACTTAGCGCGGTCCATAAAAACATTCTGTGATCGGTGTTTAGGCTAATACTTTTTTGAGCGAATTGAAACGAGTAGATATAACTGTATCAGTAATACTCAACGAAACCTGACTCGTAAAATAAGTATAGCTAATAAAATAAGCCATGCCTCAAGATATAAGTACTTAATGCTTCAATATCAAGGCTTAAAAACAAAAATGGCCCGAATTCTCTATTAGAGTAACTCGAGCCATTTAAACTTCAGCTTAGCTGTAAGTCAATGATTTCTTCAAAGACTTATTGAGCAGCCTGTGGATTCATGATGTCGTCGAATGACTTTTCAACATCAGAAACAGATGCAGCAGCAAGTACAGCTTCAACTGCTAGCTCTTCCATCGCAACGTTGCGCATTTGCTGCATTAGTTGATCGTTTGCTTTGTAGTATTCAACTACTTCACTTGGATCTTCGTATGCAGAAGCAACTGTATCGATTAGTTCAGCAACTTTATCTTCATCAACTTTGATGTCGTTCGCTTTGATCACTTCACCTAGTAGTAGGCCAGTTTTCACGCGAGTTACCGCTTGCTCGTGGAATAGCTCTGCAGGAAGCTCAGGCATGTTTTGAGCGTTGCCACCAAAACGTTGTGCTGCTTGTTGACGAAGTGCGTCGATTTCTTGGTCGATTAGCGCTTTTGGCACTTCAACTTCGTTAGTTTCTAGAAGACCTTTGATCGCTTGATCTTTCACGTTAGCTTTAACCGCTTGGTTTAGCTCACGCTCCATGTTCTTCTTAACTTCTTCTTTAAGTGCGTCAACACCACCTTCAGCAACACCAAACTTAGTTGCGAACTCGTCAGTTAGTTCAGGAAGCTCTTGAACTTCAACTTTCTTCACAGTGATTGTGAATTGAGCCGCTTTACCTTTTAGGTTTTCAGCGTGGTATTCTTCAGGGAAAGTTACGTCAGAAACAACTTCTTCACCTGCTTTTTTACCAACGATACCGTCTTCGAAACCTGGGATCATACGACCTTGACCAAGCTCTAGAGGGAAATCTTCAGCTTTACCGCCTTCGAACTCTTCACCGTCGATTGTACCAACGAAATCAACCGTTACACGGTCTTTTTCGCCAGCTGCAGCATCACTCTCAGTCCAAGAAGCGTGTTGCTTACGAAGCGTTTCAAGCATGTTCGCTAGGTCTTCATCAGTGACAGAAACTGCAGGTTTCTCAACCGCGATTTTGTCTAGATCTTTAAGTTCAACTTCTGGGTATACTTCAAAAGTTGCATCGAATTCTAGATCTTTACCTGCTTCTAGTGACTTAGGAGCAAAAGATGGTGCGCCTGCAGGGTTGATTTTCTCAGCAATGATTGCTTCGATATAGTTACGCTGCATCAGATCGCCAGCAACTTCTTGACGTACAGCCGCGCCGTAACGCTTAGTGATGATTGACACTGGAACCTTACCAGGGCGGAAGCCATCGATACGCTGTGTTCTTGACAGTTTTTGTAGGCGTTTTTTAACTTCAGTCTCAACGTTCTCTGCAGGAACGGTGATGGTCAGACGGCGCTCAAGGCCTTGAGTCGTCTCAACAGAAACTTGCATGATTTACCTCAATCTTCATTTTTGGGCGACAAAGCGCCTTCCTTACTAACAAGACAACCATCATGCTTTTTATGGGCCTTCGGCTAAATTGCCAAACTCTCCGTTGCATGTGACGCTTGTTGCCTGCCCTACGGGCACTACGTTAATTAATAGACGCGGCATTATAACCTATTCAACGACGGAGTCGAGCAATCAGGTTAAATAATTAGGCATATTGGTGCTAATTGATTAAAAGTTAGTAAATTTGAAATAAAGGACTGAAATACTAGAGAGAAAGTGGTCGGCGATGCAGGATTTGAACCTGCGACCCCTTGGACCCAAACCAAGTGCGCTACCAAGCTGCGCTAATCGCCGAACATATATATTTTGTAGAAGTGGTCGGCGATGCAGGATTTGAACCTGCGACCCCTTGGACCCAAACCAAGTGCGCTACCAAGCTGCGCTAATCGCCGACTAATTTTGGTATGTAGATGGGGCGACTGATGGGACTTGAACCCACGACAACCGGAATCACAATCCAGGGCTCTACCAACTGAGCTACAGCCGCCACTACATGTGGATTAAAATAAGATGGCGCACCCTGAAGGATTCGAACCTTCGACCGACGCCTTAGAAGGGCGTTGCTCTATCCAGCTGAGCTAAGGGCGCAAACTCGTAAACATCTTCATGCTACATTCTTATTTTAAAAGTGGTCGGCGATGCAGGATTTGAACCTGCGACCCCTTGGACCCAAACCAAGTGCGCTACCAAGCTGCGCTAATCGCCGACTGTGACCTTGGAGAACTAAGAACCTTTTTATCGGTGAGTCCTCGTTGGCAACGGGGTGCATAATAGTGATTTGCCCGAAGTAGGTCAAATATTTTTTTTAGTTTTTGTTTCAACTGCCTAATTTTGCCACAAATTGTTGATAAAACAGCTGACTTAAACAATTTTTGAGCGGTTCTTGTAGAACCGATCATGAAAACCTTTGCTTTTACGCAATGCAAACTTGGCGGGCTGGCTGTTTTTTGAGAAAATAGCGGGCAAATGTCCTCCTTTGTTGTAACTAAAGGGACATATAAATAGAGCGACCCCATTTTCATCTTTATTAAGCAATCATTTCATCAATACATGAAAGTGCTTGTATAGAAGAATTTAAAGGCTCTATCATCGTTCAAGTTTTTTAACCCTTAATATAGGTCAATCATGACGGCAAACATCATTGATGGCAAAGCTATCGCGAAACAAGTTCGTTCTACTGTTGCACAACGAGTTCAAGACAGACTAGCGCAAGGTCTAAGAGCGCCAGGCTTGGCTGTGGTATTAGTAGGCCAGGATCCCGCGAGCCAAGTTTATGTTGGTTCAAAGCGTAAAGCCTGTGAAGAAGTCGGATTTGTTTCTAAATCTTTCGACTTACCAGGTGACACAAGCGAAGAGCAATTACTTGCGCTTGTTGATGAGCTTAATGCAGATCCTGAAGTTGATGGGATCTTAGTACAATTGCCGCTACCTGAAGGCCTAGACGCAGAAAAAGTGTTAGAGCGTATTGATCCTCATAAAGACGTCGACGGCTTTCACCCATATAACGTAGGTCGTCTTGCCCAAAGAATGCCAGCACTGAGACCTTGTACGCCAAAAGGGATCATCACCCTACTCGACTCTACCGGTGTGCGTTATAAAGGCATGCATGCTGTTGTGGTTGGTGCTTCAAACATCGTTGGTCGTCCTATGTCGCTAGAACTATTACTTGCCGGTTGTACTACAACCGTTTGCCATAAATTTACGCAAGACTTGGAAGCTCACGTTCGTCGCGCCGATCTATTAGTTGTGGCGGTTGGTAAACCTGAGTTTATTCCAGGCGACTGGGTTAAAGAAGGCGCGATTGTCATCGATGTAGGCATTAATCGCTTAGAATCTGGCAAACTGGTAGGTGACGTGCAATACGACATCGCAGAACAAAACGCGAGCTTCATTACCCCAGTGCCAGGTGGTGTGGGCCCAATGACCGTCGCGAGCTTAATCGAAAATACGCTAGAAGCGTGTGAAAAATATCACAGCTAAACGCTGTTAGTTTATAGCTATAATAAAAGCCTCAGTTGAGGCTTTTATTATTTTAAGCCTCATTAACTCATTAGCGTGTCCTTGTTCGCTTTGTTTTCTTCCTGAGTTACCGCTTCTCTCATCGCTTCTTGTAAGGCAGCCATCCGCTCTTCTAATTCTTCAGGTGAAATTTTTCCCTCAGCCGCGAGCTTTTCAAGTTCTGCCATTTTCTCTTTTAATTCGTCTATTTTCTCTTTATTTGCCCCTAAGCGGCTAAACATTACCGCTTCTCTCATTTTTTCTAGAAATGACTGATTACGCTCCACCACTTCATATTTATATGGCTCGTCGGCTTTATTATCCAGTACAGGGGATGATTGGGTTGCGATGTTAGCAGCCGCGACATAGTCTTGCTCCTGCGCAGCGGTATTAGCTCGTTTAGTTTGGGCAAGGCTTTGCTGCTCCGAAACAGACTCAGTGGTACGAATTGCGGAGTGGGTTTGGTAAGTGATCATGATTGCTCTCCTTGATTTGTCCAAGAAAAGCAATCACTGTGCCAAAATTAGCTTACTCGCTACTGGCTAGATATGACCAGGAATTGGCTTATGCGGCAAATTGACGTCTTGGTTTTGACCACGGTGACGTAATAAGTGATCCATGAGCGTAATAGCCAACATGGCTTCTGCGATTGGAATGGCACGAATACCAACACAAGGGTCATGGCGACCCTTAGTCACAACTTCTTGTGGTTGGTTGTGGGTATCAATACTCTGCCCCGGTACCGAGATACTTGAAGTCGGTTTTAGCGCAATTGATGCGATAATATCTTGCCCTGTAGAAATACCCGCTAAAACGCCGCCTGCATGATTAGAAGTAAATCCCTGTGGCGTTAGCTCATCTCTATGCTCAGAGCCCTTTTGCTCAACCACATCAAAGCCATCACCAATCTCTACACCTTTTACGGCATTAATGCTCATCAAGGAGTGCGCTATCTCAGCATCCAGACGGTCAAACACTGGCTCACCTAAACCAACAGGCACATTTTTCGCCACGACTTTTACTTTCGCGCCGACTGAATCACCTTCTTTTTTCAGCGTACGCATATATTCATCTAGCGCTTCTAGCTTAGCTTCATCGGGAAAGAAAAATGGATTGGTCTCAACCGCTGACCAATCATAATGCTCGGCTTTAATCGGGCCTAATTGAGAAAGACAGGCATTGATTTCGATGCCGTGGACTTGCTTGAGATACTTTTTCGCAATTGCACCTGCTGCAACTCGAATGGCAGTTTCACGTGCCGACGACCTACCACCACCGCGATAATCTCTATGCCCGTATTTGTGCCAATAGGTATAGTCGCCATGACCCGGGCGAAACAAGTCTTTGATGTTTGAGTAATCTTTTGAACGTTGATCGGTATTTTCAATCAACAATCCAATGCTCGTACCTGTGGTCTTGCCTTCAAACACACCCGAGAGAATTTTTATCTCATCGCCCTCTCGGCGCTGCGTTGTGTAGCGGCTTTGGCCTGGTTTGCGTCTATCTAAATCGATTTGTAAATCAGCTTCAGTGATCTCAAGCCCTGGTGGTACACCATCCACCACGCCACCAAGCGCGGCGCCATGGCTTTCACCGAAGGTCGACACCTTAAATAATTGGCCAATGCTATTGCCTGCCATCGTTTTTCCTCATTCCTAAATAGACGATAGAGAGCATTGGCTCCCTATCAGTTTTTAAAGTATTCAAATAGTTGTTGTTTGGATACGACAAAGACCCCTAAACCACCATGCTCAAAGTCTAACCAAGTAAATGGCGCTTCAGGAAATTGCTGCTCCATATGTACCATAGAATTGCCAACTTCGACAAATAACAAACCATCATCATTTAGATGATCGGCCGCTTCTGCAAGTAGTGTGCGGGTCACATCAAGGCCATCTTCTCCTGACGCCAAGCCAAGCTCTGGCTCATGATGGAACTCCTCTGGCAGATCTGACATATCTTCTGCATCAACATAAGGAGGGTTTGCTACGATTAAATCGTACTTTTGACCCGGTACACCACTAAATACATCAGACTGGATAGCAAAGACTCTGTCTTGCATCATATGCTGATTAATATTGTGATCAGCCACTTCTAAGGCTTCAAAAGAAATATCTACTGCGTCTACTTGTGCGCGCTCAAATGCTTTGGCCAATGCAATCGCAATACAACCAGAACCCGTACACATATCTAAAATACGCGTTACTTTATTCGGTGCAGCTACCCAGGGGGCAAAATGTTTTGCGATTAACTCTGCAAATGGTGAGCGTGGTACTAATACGCGCTCATCAACATAAAACGGCATACCAGCAAACCAAGCTTGATTGGTTAAGTAGGCGACGGGAATACGCTGCTCGATACGTGCTTTGATAAACTCCATCAGATGCGCTTTTTCACTTTGTGTCATACGCGCATGCATGATTTCTTTGGGGGCATCAATTGGCATATGCAACACCGGAAGCACTAAACTGACCGCTTCGTCCCAAGGATTATCCGTACCATGACCAAAAAACACCTCGTTACTCACAAACTGGCTCGCTGTCCAGCGTACCCAGTCCTGAATGGTATGTAAGTCTTGAAAGGCTTCAACGGCCATTTCTTCGGTAATAAGTGGTTGCGACATTTCCGTCATGATGACTCTCTAAAGATCAAACTATATGGCGCTATTGTAGCGGTTTTTAAGCTAGGTTTTTATGCTTTTTTTATTTAAAATGCCATCATGAACAGAGAATCTAAAACTAATGCTGACCTAAATGACGATTTCGCGATGTTTCGTGAGTCTTTGAATGGTGTAAAACCCCTCAAACAAGATCAGGTGCAGCTCAAACAAAAGAAAAAAATTCAGAGCGTTGAGCTGAAGCAACAAGTCAAGCAGCAGCAATCTGAGTTTTACTTTTCTGACGAGTATATTCCTGATATTGATACCTCGGGAACCATTAATTTCGTAAAGCCCGGAGCTGATCGCTATTTAGCAAAACAGCTAAGGCGTGGTGACTACGCGCCCGAACTCATCTTAGATTTACACGGGCTAAATAAAGAAACGGTAAAACAAGAACTGGCAGCATTAATTCATGCTTGTAAGAAGCAACATATTGCTTGTGCGTGCGTGGTGCATGGAATTGGTGAGCGTGTGCTTAAACATAAAGTACCGCAGTATCTTGTCCAGCATCCAGATATACTGGCGATGCACCAAGCACCTTTAGAATATGGTGGTAAAGGGGCGGTATTAATCTTGGTTGACCTACCTGATGACCCTAACTTAGGCCGTTAATTCGGCCCAAACATTGTTTTTCATCCTTTCTTACTTCGCTTAATCCAGCCTTAATAAATTTAACTAAATCTTAGCCATTTCACCCATTCTGCACTGGTCAAATTCACCACTTTACTAATTCCCCTGTGCAAAATAAAAATTAAAGCACATAAAAATCAATAAGATAAAATTTAAATTCATTTTGGCACAACCTTTGTAATAGTTATTGCGACTAACAAATTACAAGGAAACTTATTATGACTACTTTAGCGAAAATCACCATGACAACTTTATTGTTTACAGCAAGCATGACAACAACAGCTGCAGAAATTGATGCTTCATTACTTCAAGAAGTAAAAACCAAAGTAACGCAAGCTATCACTGAGTCAATCAAAGCGAATCTAGAAGAAATAAAAATTGAGACCAAACAGTCTTTAGAGAAAGCGTTTCAAACAACCAATAACAACGAGCAAGAAAAAAAGGAAGAGACTAATGATTAATGAACTCGAATTTCTGAGTCTGCTCGCAACTCCCGTGATCAGTTTATTTGCCGCTTACCTAAGCATTCAACTGATAAAATCACTGGGTCAGTTTATCAACTTTAACTAGCATGGCACTTGCTAAAGTAGGCAAGGTAGCCGAGTAGTCAAAGTTTTACCCTGAGAAAGCTATTGAGGTATCAGTAGCCATTAAAAAACCCGCCAATTGGCGGGTTTCTTTTTGATATCAGCGAGATATCACAAAGTCGACACTAAATTATAGTGCGCCTTCATTTTCAGATAGGAACTTAGCAACACCTTCAGGGCTTGCATCCATACCTGCTTTACCTTCAGTCCAACCAGCTGGACATACTTCACCGTGCTCTTCGTGGAATGCTAGTGCATCAACCATGCGAAGCATTTCATCGATGTTACGGCCTAGTGGTAGGTCGTTAACTACTTGGTGACGTACATTACCTTCAGCATCAATTAGGAAAGAACCACGGAAAGCAACACCAGCTTCTGGGTGCTCAACGTCATATGCTTGACAGATTTCGTGCTTAACATCAGCGATTAGATCGTATTTAACTTGACCGATACCGCCTTCGTTTACTGGAGTGTTACGCCATGCGTTGTGTGAGAATTGAGAATCGATAGAAACACCGATCACTTCAACACCACGCTTTTGGAACTCTTCGTAACGCTTGTCGAACGCGATTAGCTCTGAAGGACAAACAAACGTGAAGTCTAGTGGGTAAAAGAAAACAACCGCTTTTTTACCTTTAATACGCTCGTGCAGGTTGTAGCTATCTACGATCTCACCGTTACCTAGTACTGCTGCTGCTGTAAAGTCTGGTGCCTTGCGGCCTACTAATACACCCATTTTTATCTCCAATAGTTAGGTTTATTTCCAATCTTATTTGGTATCTCGTGTCGAGACCAAAATATCTTGTTCATAATATTGTGGCGTGCTTATGAAAAAACAACCCTAGCTAGATTCATAACCAAAGTCTCTTTGTCATTCTCATCGCCAAAAACTGCGCCTAGTGTATTTGGCAAGTGCCATAATTAACAATCGAATTTACCGATAGCACCAATCTATAAATTCGATGAGACAAAAATGCCTCCGCTCAAAATGCCATTCGGAGATCAAAAAAGGCTTCACGAAGAAGCCTTTTTAAGATGTCTATCACTCAGTGGACATTAGTCCATGATATTTTCTGGCATATCGCCGCGGATCTGCTGCCAAATTTCACCCGATTGGTGACCATACTTACGCATCAATGAAATAGCACCATCGTGTTCTTGATTTTCTGCCAGTTTGGTTAAATCTGCATAGAACTGTCTCGCCAGTCCTCGTGTTCTTGAATCAGAAAAGTAATGGCAACCAATTTTTGAGTATAACCCTCTGAAGCCATTTAAAATAAGCACATAAATTTTGTTTTGCCCAGCACCTGCCAGCTCATGGTGAACTTGGTAGTCATAATCGGCAAACGCTTCTGCGGTGTCTTCTAGCTCTTCATGCTTAGACAAAATATCGATAACACGCTGCGGATTGAATTTTATCGCCGCACGCGTATAGATAGCACTAATATTAGTACGTGCTGACAGCAGCTGATCGGTCAGCTCAGGCATCTTGTCTTCATCGAGACGCGCTAAGGTTTCTAATATATTAAGCCCTGACGTTTCCCAAAAGTTATTTACTCGGGTTGGCTTACCGTGTTGGATAGTCAACCAGCCATCTCGAGCTAGCCTTTGTAATACTTCGCGCAGTGTTGTTCTTGTTACACCAATGAGTTCAGAAAGCTCACGCTCAGCAGGTAGAATGGATCCCGGAGGGAATTCGCCGTTCCAAATTGACTCAACAATATATTCTTCAGCAAATCCAGCTGGGCTCTTGGCTTTGAAAATTCTCATCTCACACCACTTTATTATTACATCAATGCCTTGATTGGCAGGTTGTGCTTGTTAATCCACTGATTGTACCAGATGAAGCTCAACTAACAAGCTACAAATCACCCTAGCTGAAAATAGCCATGTTTAATGCAGATGAGATTGTTACGCGGTGTGAGGCTTCGAACTCACTTAAGGCGATATAGACTTGGCCATAACAGGCTCATCTTCGCTCAACACTGAGCTGTTAATGTAAACAAATTGCTCCCCATCAGACCATCCTGCCTCTGCTTTCATTTTGTATAACTCAAATGCTTCTCCTTAAAGTGCACACGAAACGACTGCGAAATAAACAGACAAAGCGGCATGTAATAATGTTATTGGACATCTTTTGCAATTTACTTTTGAGCGTTACTTGCAAACAACAAAGCAGCTTAAGGAAACCAAAACTCACAGGCAACAAAATCGAACCTTGTTTTTAAAAGCCAATATCAAAGTCTGCCGAAACACAGAACCCCTATTCAAGGAATCACCAAGAAAATTCGCTCCCTACTTTTAAATCACATAGCGAATTTTATGTATGCGTAACCTAACGTTTTAGAGCTCGTTCTGTCTGCTTTCAAGCTTATTCAGCCATGCTTGTTTAAATTCGTGCTCTGATGTCAAAGCGAGATAAAGATCCGTAGCAAAAAAACTATCATTGTAGTCGGGTAACCAGCCAGTGTTGAGCAGCTGCGTCAGTGCTTGTTGTGTTTCTGCTGCGTCATTGTTAAGTGCGGACCAATATGGAGATAAAGCTGCATCTAGCTGATTTCCTTGATTAAGGTATTGTTCTAACAACTGTGTTACTCGCTTAAGCTTGCTTTGTTCACCTGTACGTTTCAGCATCAGGGCATAAGTAAGGTATTGCCCTACATTGTCTGCCTCTGGCAATGTAAACGCCGCGATATCAGCAAAATGCTGTTCAAAAAGCGTTAGCGCAGGTTGTATTTTCTGCCGTGCAAGTAAAGCAAGAATATAAGGCATCACATAATGATTACCCTTTGAGTCGAGCTCGTATCGCTGTTTTAAGAGTTCTTCGGCCTTTTCGAAATCGCCTTGTCGCCATGCGATCCCAGATTCAACATAGAGTCTAAATGCTGTAGAAATTGAACCTAAATTTGCGGCTTGCTGATATTTTTCCTCAGCTTCTTCTGCTCGCCCTAAACTCAATAACACCAATATGTGGCTCAACTGCTGCGCGGGGTACAATTTACTATGACTGATGTGATTGTTGTGGTACCACAACAAATATTGTCTTGCCCTATTCTGGTTAAGCGGATAAAAGTCTAGCGCATAGAGCGGATTGTTTTTGGTGTGAGGGGCTACGGCAACGCTACGATCAAAATATTTTCGAGCGAGTACTAACTCTCTAAAATTCAAATAGGCATAGGCTAACCCTCGGATAATAACCGCATCGTTTGGTGCTAACTGATACGCTTGTTTATGCGCAGCAATTGCATCGGGTATTTTGTGTTGGTCCCGAAGAAATCGACCGTACCAATGCCATAGGCGAGCATGCTTGGTTGAGAGCTCAAATCCGCGCTTAAAATAATTCTGTGCTTGGTCAATTTCATTCTCCATCACCGCAAAGCGTGCAAGAGAAGTTATCACTTCAATATTTGTATCATCTAAGATCCGTGCTTTTTCTAACAATGGCCGACATAAGGCAAGCGATTCATACTCTGACACCGCGCCATATACGCTTAGCCCCATAAAGACATTGCACAAGCCACTAAGTGCCTCGACATTATCACTTTGTTTAGATAACACTTGTTGATAAATCGTTTTCGCTCGCGCTAACTCTTCCACCGCTGTACTTTGGGATAGGTGTGTGGCAAGAGTGATCTCATCAAAATACGGGTTGTTTTGTGTCTTGTGCTTTTGATCAGTTTGAATATAAAAAGCAAAAATAGCGATGAGAGCGAGCAACGTAATGGTGACACCAAGCAGCCAAATTCGCTTTTTGCTCACAGGCATCACAGCCGCTTTATGCTCTCTAAGCGCAATGTTTGGATGAATGCGGTAACCTTGAGCTGATATTCTTTCTATGTATTCTTCGTATTGCGGATCTGTGTTTAAAATCTTTCTTAACTGCGCAACAGCTTGATAGACCGAATTGTCAGACACCACCTTCGGGTGCCAAACTAACTCGACGAGGGTATCAATACTCAGAGGCTCAGGTTTCGCATCGACCAGCACCAACAGTAATTTCATCACTTTTGGAGTGACGGTATATTCACGGCCAGTCGGATACTCCACAATCTGGTTCAATTTAGGCACGACAAGCCAATTTCCCAAAAGCAAATTTTTCAACCCACGAACACCTTACATTATTGATTGTTATAGTTTTAATTAAATTAAGAAAAATTTCAGAGTTAATTTATATGAAAATTAAAACACAAAGTACCTCGCCAGTTATGCTCGAAGGCATCTAATACAACACTAACTGGTTTTCATTATGAAAAAACAAACATTAATATTTGCGGCCTGTTGCGCCCTGTCTTCTCATGCATTATTTGCAGCAGTGGACCTTCGTATCGACAATGCTACCATTTTAAATCCTATTGATAAGCACCAAGTCAATATCATTTCCAATCATTGGCTCGCCATCCGAGATGGCAAAATTATACAAGTCTCTGACTCAAGTCAAAAACCGGATGCAGCAAAGGTTATTGATGCTCATGGTCAATACCTCATACCAGGGTTAACCGATAGCCATGTCCACTTAAAAACAATGCCGGGATTGCTTAACACTTCCCCTAAAGCTCGCCAAATGCAGGCAGCATTTTTACAACGGCAAGGCGCTAATTATCTTTACTATGGCGTCACGCAAGTTATTGACCCGTCAAACACTGCAATCGGCATGACCGAATTTACAGCAAATGGCCCCGCACCCGACGCCTACTTTTGTGGCGCAATGCCGGTTTACCAAGGGTATAATGCTCAAGGCCTTAGTTACTCAAAGCTACATCAACATAAACCCTACTTTGCTGCACAACACAGCGATCCTGCTCATGAGCTAACGCCATCTCAAGCACACGCTCACCAAGGAGCTCAGCCCTTGACGCGAATGAAATCTGACGGTGCAACTTGTGCCAAACTGTACTTTGAAGATGGCTTTGGAGAAAACAGTGCTATACCGCTTATTAACCAAGAAACTGCTAAACAATTAGTCGAGTCCGCAAACTCATTGAAGTTACCCGTAATGGCACATGCGAATGCCGTTGATATGCAACAACTTGCTGTAGATGCCAATATCAACGTTATGGCGCATGGACTTTGGAACTGGTTAGCGCCAAATACAGCCCCTAGCGAAAGCGAACTACCAACCAATGTAAAAGCTGTGCTGGATACCATCATCGAAAAAGACATCGCCTATCAAGCCACATTAAATGTGATGAATGCTCTGGCGAAAGTGACTGACAACACTTTCACCCTCTCATCTGAATATCGTACCGTATTACCTCCGTCTCAAATTGCTTGGTATCAAAGTGAACCTGGTCGCTGGTTTTCTCGAGAAATGGGTCAAGGCTGGGGTGAAATAAGTAATCAACAAAAGGTGGCTAAACTTGAGCAAGTTTTCTCACAAGGGCAACGAGCACTAAATTATCTATATAAAAATGGCGCAACCTTGCTGCTTGGCTCAGATACGCCACCCGCACCAACTTATGTCTCGCAACCTGGCTTATCGACTTATCAAGAATTAACGATGATGGATCAAGCCGGAGTAGGCCTCGTTAGCTTGCTATCTGCTGCTACCATTAATAATGCGAAAGCATTTGCGATAGACAACCAGTACGGCAGTATCGCAGCTGGGAAAGTGGCAAATCTATTACTTTTAAATAGTAACCCTTTGCAGTCAGTCGCGGCTTATAACGATATCGAATATGTTATCTTACATGGCTCCGCCATTGAACGTGCTACTTTTCATATCGATGCCCTCGAGAAAAGTGAGTGAGTAAATACGCCAGAATAGAAATGCTGATAATGTCGGTCTCACTTCAATTGACTTAATCAAGTGATCTATTCTGATATTTTCGAACTTCTGCTGGTAACAAGAGTCGAAAAATCGTCGCAAAGATAGCGCACACAGCCGAAGTAAGGTTGCTCTAACGCGGCCAGATAAAGCATAATAAAACAAAAAGGGTTTCTCTATAATGAAGATTTCATCTTTTCATCTCTCTAGGCAATCTTGGGGATTGCTAGCACTATCCGCTGCTATTTTTGAAGCCGTTGCACTGTATTTCCAATACGGTATGGGTTTAGAGCCCTGTATTATGTGCATCTATCAGCGTTTTGCTATGTTGGGGTTATTAGCAGCTGGTTTAATCGGTATGATTTCTCCTCGCTCTTTCGCACTGCGTAGTCTGGCATTTGTTTCGTGGGGTGTAGGCAGTATTTGGGGTTATTTTATCGCCCGTGAACATATCAATATGCAAACCACAACGGATCCATTTGCTTTTACCTGTGACTTTGTACCAAACTTTCCTGCGTTTATGCCGCTGCATGAATGGCTGCCAAGCTTTTTTGCTGCAACGGGTGACTGCGGCAACATAGATTGGTCTTTTGCAGGATTATCTATGCCTGGATGGATGGAAATTATCTTTGCATTTTATAGTGTTGCATTTATTCTTTTCTTATTTTTCCACGTTACCAAAAGAAGTTGAGATATCACATTCATGCATTTTAGGTTAAGCCAAATTGAGCAACTGAGAGCGTTTAAATTACGTGACAAGCAGATGATCTTACGTCTTGCACTTAGCCACCTTGATGCAAAAACAAAGGTCGTGTTAAGAATAGCCAAGTTGCTACTGCTCACACCGTTTTTTGCCTCATTGGTCGTATTTGAAGGCTGGCTGTTATTACCTGTCTTACTCGTGGCAGGATTAATTTATCCGCTACTGACCACACCACTGGAAATACAATTTGGCAAACCCAAGTTAGCTCAGGCAATCGCTGAGTTTAACGCCTCGAATAAGCCCTGATCTTCAATCTACCTGTGTGCGAGCAACTAAGCTCGCACACAATAACTACGACTAGACTCTAATTTTCCCCTCCAGTTTTGCCAATATTCCTTTCCCAATTCCTTTTACTTCCAGCAACTCCGTTGTTGTTTTAAAGCGCCCCATTTTCTTACGGTACTCTACGATGGCTTCAGCTTTACGAATACCAATCCCTGGTAAACTTGAAAGCGCCGAAGCGTCAGCGGAATTAATATCGAGTACAGCACTTTGCTGCTGTGTTTGAGAGACAGATTTTGCTTGATCCGTAGGTTTTGCGAGCACACTTGAACAGCTTAAACCTAGCGCCAATAAAATAGAAAGTATGGTGGGTTTATTGAACATATATACACTCCTTGTGCGTAAAAAGTATCCAAAGCTTACTGCATTTACCTCGGTGAGTGATTGCAGAAGCTTTTTAAATAAAGATTGGAATATTGACTTTGTCAAAAAACATTCATTCTTTCAAAAATCAAAATAAACATTAAGCTTTTGTTTTTAATGAATTTAATTAATTCTACTTCACTCAACAGCACTTGAAAAATTTTCAAAATAACTTGCTTAATCACTCGATTCGATTTACTGTATAAAAAAACAGTGACTAGGGGAATAACCATGGCCGTTATCATCAAATATGTTGTTGAAAGAAATGGAGTCGAGCGTATGACTTTCACGTCTAAAAAAGAAGCTGATGCTTATGATAAGATGCTAGATGTAGCTGAAGCATTGGAAGACATGCTAACGAAAGTTGACGTGCCGCTAAGTGAACAACAAGTTGAATCCCTAGCGCTTGAAATTGCAAAACAAAAAGATGACTTTGTGTCTGTGTTAAAAGGTGGCAAAGTAGCACCAAAGGCCAATACCAAAAACAAATCTGAAAACGAAAAAGCGTCAGATCCAGATAAAGTGACCAAAATTAAGCAAGCCTAAATGATAATAACCACTTACTTCAGTGGGTGGTTTAGGCTGAAAATAAAAAACCGCATGTTCTGCGGTTTTTTATTTTGTGCTGTGTAGCGTGGTATTATTTAATCACGCTTGCCACTGCGTCAGCAAAGTAGTCAATATTGTCTTTGCTTACGCCAGCTACGTTAACGCGGCTAGAGCCTACCATATAGATAGCATATTCAGTGCGTAGTCTGTCAATTTGCTCTTTATTAATACCCAAGAAAGAGAACATACCGTGCTGACGGTCAATGAACGAGAAGTCTTGCTCAACACCTTTTGCAGCTAGGCTTTCTTTGATCAACGTACGTAGACCATTGATACGACCGCGCATTTCGTCAAGTTCGTCGTACCACATTTGCGTAAGTTCAGTACTGCTTAGAATGGTATTTACAATATCAGCACCGTGTGCTGGCGGCATTGAATAGATACTACGAACCACACTAAGTAATACTGAGTTTGAAACATCAGCAGTTGCACTGTCTTTTGCAATGATTGAACACGCACCGATACGCTCGCGGTATAAACCAAAGTTTTTAGAGCAAGATGAACAGATGATCATTTCATCAACTGTATCCGCAACCGTTCTAAGGCCTTGTGCATCTTCTTCAAGGCTAGTACCAAAGCCTTGGTATGCAATATCAATTAATGGCGTAAAGCCTTGCTCTTTTGCAAGTTCAGCAACCACTTTCCATTGCGCTTGATTTAAGTCCATACCACTTGGGTTATGACAACATGCATGAAGTAGTACTACATCACCTTTAGGTACTTGCTTCAGCGCATTGATCATCTCATCAAACAACAACCCTTTGTTTTCGTAGTCGTAGTAAGGATACTCTTTAACTGTTAGACCCGCTGCTTCAAATAGGCTGATGTGGTTTGCCCAAGTTGGAGTCGTAACCCAAACAGTTGCATTGGTGTTGCAACGTTTAATAAATTCGGCAGCAACACGTAATGCGCCAGTACCACCAGGTGCTTGCGCCGTACGTACGCGATTTGCCAATAATGTACTATGCTCTCCAAGTAACAGTGTTTCCATCTTTTGACAGAAGTCTAAATTACCAGCCAAACCAATATAAGATTTTGTCGTTTCGTTTTCTAAACGAAACGCTTCCGCTTTTTTAACCGCTTTAAGTACCGGCGTGTTTCCCTGCTCGTCCTTATAAACACCTACACCAAGGTCAATTTTGTTTGGGTTAGTGTCCTGTTTATAAGCGGCCATCAGGCCTAAAATAGGATCTGTTGGAAGTGGTTTTAGCTCTGAGAACATGGCTTATCTCTTTTATTTTAATTAATGCAAACTCGAGCGGCTGACGCCCGATTCCAGTAGACTTGATGGTAACATAGAGACTTGCATCTCAGTTACCATATTTATCTAGAATTTTATTCATTTTTGTAAACTTGGCAGCACCACAAAGGCGTCAAGTTTACAGCCGGACATTCCGATAATTATTTGGGTAAATATTCAGGGATTCTCGTACATGCTGCTGCAAGCAATGCTAAAATTTCTTCGTTGAAAAATGACTCAAAAAACGCTTCTGCATCAATAATTCCAATACAATTTTGAGCATCATCGAATAATGGCATACAGGTTTCTGCTTTCACCTTTGGATCGCAAATGTAGTACTCTCCACCACTGGCGACATATTGAGGGATGTCATTAATCACTCGAGCTTTAGCACTTAATACCGTTTGAATATTATTTGACGTAGCGGCAAAAGCCTCCGTTATTGGGAATAGCGGTCTACTCGGCGCGCCAGAGTACGCTAATTTGAGAAGTTGTTTCCCTTCATTTGTCGCTCTTGCTTGGTATATGCCAAACCAATCAACAGCTGTAAATTCAACTACCGCTGACACTATCGTTTGTAGCTTAGCAAGCGATTGCTCATTCACCGTGTTCTTTTCAACGTAGTCACTCAGAAAAAAAGGCGCTTCCTGAAGGTGCCCAAACAAGCTACAAGCGCCTCCTTCCCCAAGCTCAGGGATCTGATATGACCACACAGCAAGGCTTGAGTTTTGCTCAATATAAGCATCTAGTTTTTCTAATTGCAGCAAAAGCAATTCGCGGGAGATAGATAATCCACTCAATGAAATATAATCTGACATTTTAGCCATCTAAACATCTAAAGTTAATACAACTTTACCACGCTCTTTATACCTTGCCAACACTAAAAAACAGGTACATAGAGTAATAGGAATAGATATTAAACTAAAGCAGAGGTGAAATGCGCTTGAGTGGAATTTAGACCGATTTGGAGGTGAGTGAATAAATCATTTCTACTTCATTTCCAGCACTGTTGTAGCTAACGCTTTGGGCAATCTCGTTAAGTAAGCTAACACCTCGACCGTGGCTATGCTCTTGCTGCGCTTTATTGCGCTCGCTTGATTCAAAACCATTACCTGAATCACAAATGTTGAAGTATAGCTTTAGCTCTTCAGGGCTATAGCGCACAGAAATAATAATTAGCGCTTCTTTTAGCTCCTTCAAAACACTCTCTCGCAGACTATAGAACTCAAAAAAGCCATCTTCTTTGTTTTTAATCTCAGAATCTAACCCCAGCACTCCGTGATCTAAAGAATTATTGTAGGCCTCGGAGAGTAGTAAGAAGATGTTAGAGCGATGCGCCGAAATACCGTCAACTTCACTAAGCAAGTCCACCAGCTCAAGTACCGGATCTGTCGTTTTCATCTGCTTGGCATCTAAAGATAACGAAATATTAAACGGCAAACTTGAATAATGGTTAGGCGCAGAAACAATTGACTCGCTGGCAACGCAATTAATAATCGCGATACTTAAGTCATCTTGTTGCTCTGTATTGCCAGAAAACTCGCGAACTTCAGAGATAATTTGATCCGTGGAAATATGCTGCCGACTCGCCAGCAAGCGCTTTAACCGTCGTTCGCCATACATTTCCCCCCGCTCAGACTCAGACTCGATGATACCGTCTGTCGCCATTACGAGGCGTTGGTCGGGGCTAACTTCAAAATGCAGCAGATTACGTTCAAACTCATCGACTTCTAAAATGCCGAGTGCCATATGTTGGCTCTCAATGGTTTTAATAAGGCTACCATTTCGGTCAACCAGATATAAATCTGGCAAACCACCAAGCCAAGCAGAAACACTTTTCCCTGAGCTGCTCAATTCAATGATTGCTGCTGCACAAAACATATGACCGGGTAATAACTCATTAAGGGCGGTATTGAGCTCAACGGCTATATCACTAACCGCCATCCCCTTTTGCACCATAGTATAGAAAATGCGCGACGCAGGAAGCGCGCCGACCGCAGCTGCTAAACCATGGCCAGTAAAATCACCAAGTAAACAATAAAAGCCACCCATCGGGCTCTTGGCCATTAAAAACATATCGCCATTAAACATTGACGCGGGTGACAAGTGATATTCACAAATCTCAGGATATTCAGATTGTTGTGCAAGCGCATTACTAAAGATGTGCTCAACAATCTCGTGCTCTCGCTCTATTTGGTTATAGTGATATTCTAGTTGTCGGCGTTGTTCGTTGCTTTGTTGGCTGAGCCTACGAGTCCTCGCATGCGCTTTGATTTTGGCTGATAAAATGACTTTATCAAACGGCTTATGAATAAAGTCATCGCCTCCTACAGCGAGACACTTTTCAAAGCTGCTTTGATCTTCAAGTGCAGTGATAAAGATGATGGGGAGGTATACGTCGCCCGCATATTGCTTTATTTTGGGGGCAGTCTCAAAGCCATCCATTACGGGCATGACAACGTCTAGCAGCACGATGTCGATGTCCTGACTTTCGAGAATTTTTAATGCATCACGACCATTGTGCGCACAAAAAACGGTATAAAATTGTTGCTCAAGCATCGCCTTGAGCAGCTTACAGTTTAATACCTGATCGTCGACTACCAAGATATTCATGAGGGGCTAATCTATCGGCGTTCAGTCAATATCAAACTTCTTATCAAAACGAGAGATCTGGAGGATTTTCTTAAGTTGCGGACGACAATTACTAATTTGAATGCTAGAAACTGAGCTTCCTAGTGTTTTTTTCATATTTAACAGCATACCCAAAGCGGAGCTGTCCATATAGTCGGTTTCACGCAGGTCAACAACAACCTTTTCGGTTTGATCATTCACCTCCGCATACGCCTGACGAAACGATTGCACCAAATTAAAGTCGAACTTGCCTCTAATTTGAATGGTTAGTGTCTTACCGTCAGCAGAAGCGTTTTTACTCAAGCTCATCATTAAGCTCCTAAATTATTTTGATTTGTTTCCCCTCACCAATTTAAATATAACGCTTAAAAATCATTTAGCAAAAAATAAAAAACATCTAATCTGCTTTTTGCTATGATCTCTGCAAAGAACCCGTAAGAGGACCAAAATCAATGTCAGAATCAAGACTTGTGTACTCCACAGATGTAGGCCGTATTGACACCAAAGAGCCAAAGCAAGAAGTTCAAGGGAAAGTTTTTAAGGACGGCGCCGTTCGTATTGAAAGACAAACTAAAGGGCGCAAAGGTAAAGGTGTTATGCTTGTTGTTGGCATCGATAGTGAACAGCACGATCTCAAGAAATTGGCAAAAACGCTTAAATCTAAAATGGGTCAAGGTGGTGCAGTTAAAGAAGGCGTTATTGAAATTCAAGGCGATGACAGAGAAAAGCTTAAGCAATTATTAGAAGGCCAAGGCTTCAAAGTGAAAATCGCTGGTGGTTAAGCGCTTATTATTTTCAGCCCCAAGCTTTGGGGCTGAGTCGCTATACCGCTGGGGCAAACCGCAAAATCTCGGCTTCACTTAACGGCGGGCTGTAGTAATAACCTTGTACAATATAGCAGTTATTTTTCGCCAAGAACGTCATCTGAGCCTCAGTTTCCACCCCTTCAGCAATAACCTGCAAATTTAATTTTTGCGCCATCGCAATGATAGCTGCAGTGATTTCCATATCGTTCGGATCTTCAGGGATATCCTTTACAAAGGAGCGGTCTATTTTGAGTATATCAACTGGGAAACGCTTAATGTAACTCAAAGACGAATAGCCTGTACCAAAGTCGTCAATAGACAGTGAAACACCAAGCGCTTTGATATCTTTAAGTTGTATGATTGCCGCTTCCACGTCTCCCATCAGCATACTCTCGGTAAGCTCAAGGTGCAGTAGAGTCGGCTCCATCTCAGTTCTGTCTATAATATCTGACAGCGTGCTGATCAATTGTGCATCTTTAAACTGCCTCGCAGAAAGGTTGATGGATATGTTGGCAATCTTCCCCGCGGCTTTTAAACGACGAGAAAAATGGCACGCTTCTTCTAACACCCATGCACCAAGCTCTACGATTAGGCCTGTCGCTTCAGCAATTGGAATAAACTTACTTGGCGGAATAGTTCCCTCGCTTGGGTGGAACCAGCGAATAAGCGCTTCATAGCCTACAACCTCTCTACTTTCACTGTTCACTTGTGGCTGATAATGCAAGGTAAATTGTTGCGCTTTAATTGCTATACGCAGCTCGTTTTCTATATATAGGCGCTCGTTAGCAGCTTCGTCTAAATCTTGGCTATAGAAATGGTAAGTGTTCCGCCCTTTTGCTTTGGCCTGATACATTGCCAAATCTGCATGTTTAAGCAGCTGCTCTTCTTCTTTACTGTCAAACGGAGCCATGGTGATACCAATACTTGCACTGACGATCACTTCGTTATTCCCCAGTTTTATTGGTTCTGCCAGTGTCTTTTGAATGATATTGGCAACTTCCATGGCATTTTCTCGCTCATTGATGCCACTCAGTAACACCGCAAACTCATCCCCACCCAATCTGGCAATGGTATCTTCTGCACGGAGCCGCTTTTTCAATCTCGTCGCGACTTCAAGCAATAAGCGGTCACCCGCGTCATGTCCCAAGGTATCATTGATGCGTTTAAACTCATCTAAGTCAAAGTAAAATAGAGCAAAGGCGTAATGACCACGTTCGGCAAGCGCCATGGATTTACGTAACTGCATCCTGAAAAACGTTCGGTTGGCAAGGCCAGTTAAGGTATCAAAGTAAGCCAATTCTTCCATTTTACGCTGGCTTTCTTTTACAAACGAAATATCTTGGGCTGAGGCGACATAACTTGAAATTGCACCGCCTTCTTCACGGATCGGCGACACGCTCAAACTGACCCAAATAGGCGCCTCTCTGTTACCCGCCAACATGGTATCCCCGCGCCAATGATTGCGACTGCGTAAGTCAATATCGATATCATCAATGAGAATTGCCATGTCTTTTGAAATAATACTCAAAAGCGGAGAGCCAATAAAATGCTGTTCATCATAGCCCGTCATTTCCTGCATTTTTGGATTGACGTACTCAATTTGAAAATGCTCATTGGTCAATACAACGCCTGTACCAGAGAAAGCCACAGCTTTTGACAAACGGTTTGCCGCCTTTTCAGCGATTTCCTTTTCTGTAATACGTTGATTTAGGCCATTTACAAGCTGTTTTATCTCAACACTCATGTCATTAAATGAGGCGTTCAATTGACCTATTTCGTCATCGGTATGCGGCAAGGTTGGCGTATCCCACTGCCCTCGGCCAAATCCCTTCACTGCTTTAACAAGCGCATTGATGCGTTTGAGTACTAATTGATATAGAACCTGATGCAGTAATATCGCAACAAAAATGGCATACAGAATAAACAAACCAAAGAACTTAACTTTAAGCTCTTCAATGGCCGAGATAGCCGACGCCCGCTTCTTGTAGATCCCAATGTACCAATCTAAATTGGCAATATGGGTCACGTGCATAATATGCCAGTTGTCTTTATACCTAAATTCATCTTGGATATTTGGTAGCTTAGTAATAAGTGCAGTTTGTACTATTTTACTCAAGTCTTCAGGTAGTTTGTTGTGGTCCAATAGCTGCCCGGTCGTAGCGGTGGTTTTAAACAGACCGGGAGCTGCCAATAATCGACCCTGTTTATCAAAAACGATGAAGCCTTGCTGATGGTCAGATTTAGGTAATTTTTCGAGTAAGGTGGTCAACTCTATATCGCTACCCGTTAACCCAAGGTATTTATCATGTAAGTATAAAGGCACCAAAATACTCACCACCCACTTGTTCCAAACCCTATCAAAATACACGCCCGACCAAACCGCTTCCCTCGTTGGGTTTTGTTCAGCGTGTAAAACAGGCAAGTTATGAAGCTGATTATTTACCAGCCTTGGGTCTTTCGCTAATAAGGCATTAGGAGGTGCAACACGAACAAAGCCGTCTTTTGTAGATAAGTAAAAATTAAAGAAATCTTGTAACAGTGGAGGCGCAAGAATGTTCCAGAGCAATTCAGATTCAGAAAATAGCTTTTGCACTGACTGCAATTTTAAATTGCCAGTATACATAGCTGCAGAGAGGCCATTTTTAGCTGTACTCGCTAAGTTTTCGCCACGCACGTCAACGCTCGCTTGTGCGCCAGATAAATCTTGTACGCCATAAAGTAAATGTTTGGAGACCACTGAGTTGGCTTGTTCGGCCAAGTTGGCTTTAAGATCGAGGTAATTTGAGAACTGATTGTTCACCTGCGCACTAAAACGCTTGAGCTCATCATACTCTTCATAGATTAACTGCTTTTCTTCAGATTTTAGCATCAATGCCGCAGCAAAAACCCCCGCGATCAAACACACGGCCGAAATCAACATCGACAGCTTTACACTTAAAGAGCTTGCACCATATCTTGATGGGGGACGACGATTGCCCACAAGTTAACCTATTCTTTTATTTACAGTGGTGGTGTTGCCTGAATATACCAGAATATTTTTCGACTCGCCAATAAGTTACGTTTGATTAACGTACTTAACTCACTGAGATTGGACACTTATCTACCAAATAACTTAGGTTTTTGCGCATACGTCCAAAGTAGTACTTGTTTTCTCGTTTAGTTCTATGCTAATAATGTATTCAGTTTCAAAGTAAGGTTTGAATAAATGAATTTCATCACACGCAACAGCAACACATATTTCTTTTTTAGCTTCTTTAGGTGAAGAGGCTTGACTGTTCGCGAGTGAAAAAGAATAGCTAAGCCTCCCAACTTCGGGAGGCTTTTTTTTGGCTAAATGGGAGTGAGGACCTATGACACAAAATACATTAGATGCCCTTAGGCATGACATCAATGAGATAGATTCAGAATTACTGATTTTACTGGCAAAGCGACGTCGCATTAGTCATGGCGTGCTGGAATATAAGATTACCAACAACAAACCTATCCGTGATGAAGCACGTGAGCAGGCATTGCTGGAGAAACTGATCCGATATGGTAAATCTCTGGGTCTTGATGCCTTTTATATAAACAGCGTTTTCCAAACTATCTTAGAAGACTCTGTATTAAACCAGCAAGCCATGCTGCAAAAGAACTTAAACCCCGATGCCGTAGGTGATACACACCGCGTTGCCTACTTGGGTGGACAAGGCTCTTATAGCCAGCTTGCTTGTCATAAATACTTCAGTCGTCGTCCCGGTAAGCTTGTGGAAATGGGTTGCCAAAGCTTTGAGCAAATCACCGAGCAGGTAGAGAAAGGCCAAGCTGACTTTGGTATCTTACCTATTGAAAATACCAGTTCAGGCAGTATCAACGAAGTATTCGATTTATTGCAACATGCGCAAGTATCTATTGTGGGCGAAGTAACGCATACCGTAGAGCATTGTCTCCTAGCTTTGCCAGACACAGAATTACAAGCGATCGACAAAATTTATGCGCACCCTCAACCTTTTGCCCAGTGCAGCCGTTTTATTCAAGGTCTTGGGGATATTCAGCATGAAACTTGCGACTCAACCTCTAGTGCATTAAAGCAAGCTGCAGAGCACCCAAATAGTGCCGCGATTGGCTCTGCACAAGCTGGTAAAAATATGGGTCTAGAAGTGGTGAAGTCTGGCCTTGCGAATCAGACCGAAAACCATAGCCGCTTTATTGTGGTAGCAAGAAAAGCACTTCAAGTGTCTACTCAAATCCCAACGAAAACCAGTTTAATTATGGCCACCAAACAGCAAGTAGGCTCACTTGCTGACGCGCTGATGGTATTTAAACAGCACAATATCAATATGGTTAAGTTAGAGTCACGCCCAGTACCTGGTAACCCTTGGGAAGAAGTCTTTTATGTAGATTTGCTTGCCAATATTGCAGACTCACAAGTCCAAGTAGCACTTGAAGAATTAAAAGACCATACCCAGTTTGTACGCTTGTTGGGCTGCTACCAAAGCGAGTCTTTGCAAGCAGTAGAGGTGTTATAATCCCAATTTGACTCAATACTTGCTCAATTTGAGGGATTAAATCTGACGCTAGCTGCGTTAAAAATTTCTCATGTAGAGCAACTAAATAGCAAAATTTTTGCCTTGCCTACACGGAGGTAGGTACCTTGGCGATAGCAGGACGCGGTAGCGGGGCTATCGACAAGATTTTCTTGCCTCAAAATAGACCTCTTAATTAACCTGAGGTTTGGATAAGGAATGTTCCAACTCATTGTTTCTAAAGCACAGCTTAGTTTTTTCCTTTTCTAGCCAGAGAGTTTTAGGGAAAACAAGGCGAATTTACGCACCAATAGCTGGCTATTGGAAGTGAATTCAACGCAGTTAGCGCTAAAACTGGCTGCTAGAAAGGCATTAATTATCCGCAGCTCAGGTTAATTACGTAAATTGGCATAATAAATCATACTAAGTCACTCTCATTGAGAAAAATAAAAAGCCAGAGCGCAAATCGCATTCTGGCTTTTTTGGTTGAGATTTATTTAACCTTAGGTTATTCAGGCTATTTGCCGCTAAGGCCTAGGAGCTCGATTTCTGAGATCTGTACTAAGCCATCGTTATTCGCATTTTTGCTAATATTTAGACGATAACTGCTATAGGCAAAAGCATTGGAGAAAGTAAACGCTCTTCGTTGTAAGCGCTCATCCCAGCTTTCTCCCACCCAAACCGCAACTTCTGTCCACGTCTCACCGCCATCATTAGAACCCAGTAACTGGAAGTTTTCGGGATCGCGTTCTGGTGCATCATTAGCACTGGTGATAGCCAAACCACTCACAATCTGTGGCGCAGTAAAATCGGCTTGGATCCAAGATGGTGATTCCTCTGTTGGCGGGCCTTGCCACTCATTGTGATCTAGCCATTTTGTCTCGGTATCATTATCAAACGCTTTTTGTTCACTTTCTGCATCTCCAATACGATTACGCGCGGTGAAGCTTGTTCCAGCCAAGTCAGACAAATCTTCAAGTGCATACTGAGGTCCAGCGAGTTCAATTTCGGCTATTTGCACTAATCCATCATTGTTCGCATTTTTACTGATAGACAAGCGATAATGTGAGTAAGCCAAGCCATTAGCAAACGCGAAGGCACGACGTTCAAAACGCGATTCAAACGATTCCCCTACCCAAGTATTTAATACTTGCCACACTTCCCCATCGTGAGATGCTAAAAGTTGGAAGTTTTCAGGGTCACGCTCCGGTGAATCATTGGCGCTAGTAATGTACAAAGTATTTACTGCTTGCGCTTGCGGCAAGCTAACTTGAACCCAAGCCGGATTTTCAACAGTGGGTGGCCCCTGCCAGTCGTTGTGATCGAGCCATTTAGTCTCAACATTTTTATCAAATGCTTGCGCTGCGCCCTCTGAATCACTAATGCTAAAACGCGCCGAGTAACTCGCACCTTGTACTTGTGCATGATCTAATCCAGAGATTTCTGGCCCGATTAATTCAATCTCAGCAAGCTGCATCAGGCCATCATTATTTTTGTTCTTGGTTATCTCAAGACGATAGCTTTGGTATGGCAATTGATTCGCTACCGCAAAGCTTTGGCGCTCCCCTCGCGCTTCAAAAGATTCACCAACCCAATTACTCAACTGCTGCCATGTAACCCCGTTATCGTTAGAGCCAAACAAAGCAAAGTTCTCAGGATCTCGCTCTGGTGCATCATTGGCGCTCGTTATCGCAAGCTGATTAACCGCCACCGCCTCATTAAAGTCTACTTGGATCCATGAAGGCGCTTCGACGGTAGGCGGGCCTTGCCAATCATTATGATCTAGCCACTTAGTAGTTGGATCGTTATCAAATGCCTTATCCTGGTTTTCCCCCTCACCGATACTATTGCTTGCCGTGACCGCAAACGTCTCAGTATCCGTATGGTCAACGCTCGGATAAACCGGCCCAACAAATTGAATTTCTCCAATTTGCAGTAAGCCATCGTTATTTTTGTTCTTTGTCACTGCAATTCGGTAGCTTGTATACTTTTGCGCATTGCCAAATACAAAGCCTTGACGTTCAAAGCGCGCTTCAAACGACGCCCCGACCACATTACCCAAATTAACCCAACTCGCGCCCTCATCGTTAGAAGCTAATAAAGAGAAGTTTTCAGGGTCTCGCTCTGGGGCATCATTAGCACTGGTAATGTAAACACCGCTAATTGCTTGTTGAGTGGGAAAATCCACCTGGATCCAAGACGGCGCTTCCTCAGTAGGTGGCCCCTGCCAGTCATTGTGGTCAAGCCATTTAGTTTGTGTATCGCCATCAAATGCTTTGTCTGCACTCTCAGCATCACCAATAGCATTTCTTGCTGTGATAGTGGCACCTGATGTCACGACTTGCTGCATCGGTCCCGTGGATACCGGTTCATCAAATAATGGTAACGCTAAGTCCATAATACTATCGGCACTAAGATCTAGCTGCGCAGTTAATGGGTGAGCTTGAAGCGCGTTGTAAATTGGCAATCGAAGCGCTTCAAGTGCAACTTCATCACCGCCAAGTGCGGCGCTAAGATTGCTAGCTGAGTCGCTTAAGACGCCTTGCAAAGAACCTTGCTCGTCAAACTGTGCAAACGCGGCATTGAATAGAGAAAGCTTTTGCACACTTTCGGAAACATATGTCATCTCGCAACTTTGCTCACCAGAGTCAGAGGTTGCGCAAGTTTCTCCTAATTCAAAATTCGTTAATTGATCAGCGCTAACCACAGGTAACTCAAAAACATTGATGTTCCCGGTTTGCCAGCCAAGGGCCCGAAGCAATAACGCAGACATCTCCACTTTTGCCAATGCCATTAATTCGGGAGTAGAGACATTACGCCCCTCAGCAATTTGCTGCTCTACCAGCATGGTTGCTAGTGTCGTCAAGGCGTTGATTTGTATGGTAGCATCAGCACTGCCATCGGCATTTGAACCAAACGGCACGGCGACATGACTCAAGGTAGCCAAAGTCACACCAGCAATGTAATCGCCACTTACCTGCTCCCCAATTCCTACTGAGCCACAGCGACTGGCGTCGCAGCGCATCTGCGAGCCTTCACTCGTTGTGGCGGTCACTTTAATGGTGGAATTAATGCCAAACCCGGCTTTACCCGTCAGTTCAATAAACAACTCCCCCGATTGACTGGTTGCCGAGTTCTCATCCATCATCATGCTAGAGCCATTGAGCGCCGTCACCGAAATGCGGGCTTGGCTCAACGCGCCTTTTATCACTGAACCTGATACTTCTGCCGTCGTCACAGCAGGGGTTACTGGCACTTCTTCAACTTTTAGGTCATCGCTCCCGCCGCCACATGCAGCCAATAAACTGCTAACGGCAATGAGCGGGATCGCATTTCTTATTTTATTTAACGTTTTCATATTTATCCCTTCTTACATATCAACCAACTCGTGTGACTAGGCTGATATAAACGCACCACAAGCAGGTGATAAGCCGTGGTATTGTTTCTCGTTGTGCTGACACGACTTCACCCTGTTTGCATTACTTTATGGTTATCGCCAAAGTTAAAATCGATAGGTGATCCCGGCATAGTAGCGCTGCCCGGTGTAGCTGCTGCTGCGCAATCTCGCTTTAGAATCTTCACCATAAAAGGTTCTCGGTTCTTCTTTGGTTAGGTTGATCACAGACGCGGTTAGGATCAGGTTTTCCATCAAGTTATATGAAGCGTTCACATCAACTTGTTGGTATGGTTCCTGATATACAGTGAGCCCGTCAGCAAGCCCCAAAGCGGTTTCTCCTCGGCGGTTATATGATGCTCTGACACTAAAAGTGTCATTCTCGTAATAGGCGGAGAAGTTAAATTGATTATCGGCACTGCCAACAAGCGCAGACTCACCGACCTTTTCACCGTCTACGCTAATGTCTGCCTGATTGGTATCGTTTAGGGTGTAGTTAACGTTGAGACCAAAGCCATTGTCGAATGCATGTTGTGCAAACAGCTCTATTCCCCGAGAGGTTGCGTTTGTACCATTGGCGGTGGTGGTAAACGGCGTGACGGTAATATCACCCGGCGGTACAATTTCAACACCGGTAAAAGGGTTATCAAAGCCCTCAAACGGCCTTACTGAGGTAATAATCAAGGGCACGATAAAGTTATCTACGTCTTTGTTGAATACCGCAATGCCAACCGCAGATCCTTCGCCATAATAATACTCCGCAGATAAATCCATCTGTACCGATTCAAATGGTTTTAGCGCCTTGTTACCACCTGAGCCGCGCCATCCTGGCTCCACAGGGTTGCCTCTAAACTCGAGCCTGTCGTCTGCCCATTCTTGAGAGATAAAGGTCAGCTGCTCTGGTGCCCCCATGTCGTTGAACGGAGCTCGAGACATCGTTTTGGCGATAGCACCACGTATGACAAGATTGTCGCTGGCATCCCAAACAATATTGAAGCTAGGCAAAAATTGCGAGTCGGTTACGGTACGCACGGTGGTGGTTTCAACGTCAATAAGGCGCTCATCACCTAAAATATCCTCTTCGGTGACATCATCAATGTCATCTAAAAAGTAGTTAATTTTATCCGACGACATAATCTGCGTTTCGGTCTCGACATAGCGTACCCCGATGTTTCCTCTAAAATCTCCAAAAGAAAAATCGGCCTGTAGATAGGCGGCCATGATCTCTTCTTCTATGTCGAACACAAAATCAGGCTCACGGCGCGTGTGCTTAACATATTCACTGGTCACGATTTCGCGGTATCGATCCCAATTGATCGTGGGCATCGCATTCACTTCAAAACCGCCTGGGATATTTTGTTCAGACGTTGCATTCAAAATATCCTCCAGTTTTGGCATACCCCCAATCCACTGATAAGACACTTCATCAATGGCACCTTGACTAAATGGATCTAGCTCGCCACTGGCAATTCTGTCAGCCCCATCTTGAGTAATGAAGAAGGTGTTGTTGGTTTCGCGGTGTAGTGTTGCTTTACGATATTTAGCACCGACGCGCAGCGTATCAACGATGCCGTACCCGACGCGATAATCAAGGTCTAACTGAACATAGTCCTCTTCTAAGTCACTGACGACAAAGCTTGAACCTGTCGAACCCGGATCGGGATCGCCGGCAATACCAGCCTGAAGGTTAGACAACAAAGCGGGATCAGCGTACAGCGACACTCTGTCACCTAATCGCCACCCTGCAAATGAAGCGGCGTTTTCAACCTGCCCGGAATCGCTGCGACTCGCAGGTTGGCCGCTTTTATACGCCGCACTCCAAGATTCTGAAGGGCCACCGCTGGCTTCAGTGTGACCAAATTTACCGCGTAAGTCATATAAGTCACCGGCATACTCAAAGGCGAAGTCGTAGGTATCCGAGGTATCTTTTTCTACCGTATAACTACCAATGATCCAAGGAAATTCAAGATTCCCTTCAGTGCCACCAGCGCCACTGGTAAAGTCCATGCCAGTCACAATCGTACCGGTTTCGTCTAGAGTAATACCGGTAAGATAATCTGGGTTGTACTTCCATTCTGGGATCCACATTTGTGACGTGGTGCGATTTTGCCCAAGCTCAAAATGAAAATGATTGAATGTTAAAGATAAATCGTCTATTGGACGCCATTGAATGGTGGCTTGTAGCCCCTGACGTTCACGTTTTTCTTTGGTTACCCCAATACCTGCAACTTGCGGTGCCCAAACACCATCATAAACGTTACCATAAGCATCTTCTAACGCTGCAAATCGACGTGTACTATCAGCAATCACATTGCCCGCCGTGTCCGTTGCTTGCAAGTCTGAACTCGTTGCCCAACGCCAACCGCCACCGCCCGACATATCACCGCCTAAAGAACGGTTGGTACGGTCTTGTTTAGTATAACCAATTAGCAAGCCAAAGGTTTCTTCTTCGTTCTTCCAAGAATAAACGCCGCTAAAATTAGGCTCGTACTCTTCAGTCACATCAGCGTAGGTATATTCAACATTCAACGCCCCAGAATTTGCCTCCATATCCAGCGGTTTCCGGCTGTGTAGAATAACCGTGCCGCCAACCCCACCTTCATCTAAACGCGCCTCAGAAGACTTAAACACCTCAACCGATTGCACCATGGTAGAAGGCAACAAAGAGTAACTAAAAGAGCGCGACGGCGAGCCCGGAGAAGACGCGATAAAGTTGCCGTTTAACTGCGTAAAAGTAAGATCAGAGGAAAGACCACGAATACTGACGTTTTCCCCTTCCCCGCCACTACGAGAAATCACCACACCGGGTACGCGTTGCAGTGAATCCGCCACATTTTTATCGGGAAACTTGCCAATGTCTTCTGCTGTAATGGCATCCACAATCGCGTTTGATAAACGCTTAATCGCCAAGTTTTCGGCCATAGATGCGCGGATCCCACGCACCTCAATCGTTTCGATTTCCTGCGCTTCCTCTTTTTCGGTTTCTTCAGCCATTGCCCAGTTAGTAGCTGATAACATAGCGAGGACCAGTGCAGACTTGCTAAATTGCCGTGACCTTCCTGTCACATGGCGTCTGTTATTATTATTGGCCATTCCTATCTCCAAGTTTTTTATAATTTGTAAAGCCACGACGTCCCTTGCTGCTCCATGACGCATGACTTTGTGACGACCCTTTTTTGTTTCCCTATAGGGGTTAATGGTTTGTGAAACACTCGTTCAGAATAGGAGCGCTCTACAAAAAGTGATAATAGAATTTCGGTTTGCACTAAGACAAAATCGGCGTTTAGGTCAAAAAAAGATCCAATTTCAATTTCCTTGGTTTATAGTCTGATTAACATAAAAACTCATTATTAGTTTCTATATTAGGCAATTTAAAAACGTTCCAAACACGTGTAACCAAATGTTTTTATTGAACTAATTAAATATTCAAAACCAAGCATTTTAAACTTTAAAATTATTCAACTTCAAGAGTGAAATATGAATTCGGCAAACTATTCAGGTAAAAACTTGGAAATATGCCTCAGCAGCGATAATCCTCATTTGTTGCAGCGAAATGCACAAATTGCTTTTGCATCAGGTGCAACAAGGATAGAGCTCTGTGGTGTTCTGAGTTGCGGTGGCTTGACCCCAAACCCGACGGCGATAGCGGCAGTTGCCCAGTATTTACCAAGCTTTGGCGAATGTATTGTGATGTTACGCCAAGCACCGCATTTTTTTATTGATGACACCATGCTCTATCAGTTACAAAAAGAGATAGATGGCATTGCTTGCGCGGGTGCAACCGGTATTGCGCTTGGTTTTATCGACGACAATCAGGAGATAGCGGCTGACCACTGTAGCGCACTCATTGCCACGGCAAAATCCTTAGGCCTTTCTGTCACCTTTCATCGCGCCTTTGATGCCGCTGCAAACTGGCAGCAGGCAGCCGAGACGCTGCTAGAGTTAGGCGTTGAGCGGGTCTTAAGCGCCGGCAATACATGGCAAAGTGGTAAAGGCGCAGCGTTTGGTACCAGTCAGCTCATTGCCTTACTGAAAAAACTCAATGCTGAAATCGAAGTGGTGATCGGTGGAGGGGTCAACACGAAAAACGCCGCGGATCTTTGGCTTTTAAGTGAATTTGGTCCACTCTCTCTACATACTCACTCTGGCGTGCATCATGGCGATGAAGTTTGCCCAAGGCTAGTTAATGCAATACTCACCGGATCAGAAAAGGCAATACAATGACAGCATCGAAGCTATTTTTAGGGATTGATGGTGGCGGTACGAAATGTAAAGTCCGCCTCGAGGATCAACATGGACAGCTCCTTGCCGAGGCCACCAGCGGCCCTGCAAACATAGCAACATCAATACATCAGGCCCAAGAGTCAATGTTGAGCGCAACAATGACAGCGCTGACAAACGCAAAAATCCCCCACCACGATATTGCCAACATCAGTGCTTTTGCAGGACTTGCCGGCGCGAATGTCACGACGGCTTGTGAGGCGATGCAGCAATGGCGTTCCCCTTTTGCACGTTTTCAATTTTCAACCGATGCACACATAGCTTGCCTTGGTGCGCATCAACACGAAGATGGCGGTGTAATCATTCTTGGCACCGGATTTTGCGCGGGTCTGGTGACGCATGGACAATTTAGGGAGTTCGGCGGCCACGGATTATTACTCAGTGATGGTGCAAGTGGCAGTTGGATCGGTTTGAGTTTAGTGAAGCATGCCATCGAGGTGCTTGATACACTGTCCCCTAGCAGTCTGATGATTGAGTCGTTTTTGGCTGCCATGAATTGCCACAGTACCGAACAGCTAGTCAAACTCACGCTAAACGCCACTCCCCAGTATTTTGCCCAGTTTGCTCAACATGTTTTTGCTACGCCAAACGATCCCTATGCTGAGCAAATCTTAAGTAGCGCGGCACGGTTTATTGAGCGTTATGTCCGTCATTTGCAGAGCTTAGGGGCACATAAAGTCGCGTTAGTTGGAGGCATTGCCACGCCCATTCGTCCATGGTTAGCTTCTGAGTACGCAGATACGCTGGTGACACCGGCATTACCACCAGAAGTCGCAGCATTAACGCTCGCTCGACGTTAACTCTTTACGTAATTGCGACGGGATTTCACCAAATAAACGACGAAACTGCTTGCTAAAATAACTTGGCTCTGAAAAGCCACACTGATAAGCGACTTGTGATACCGGTAAGCGTGTTTCGACCAGTAATTTACGGGCATTTTCCAATCTCACTTCGTTGATAAATTGATTGGGAGTTTTGGCTAAATGCTTTTTAAATCTACGCTCCAGTGCGCTTACCGACAGGTGAGCAAGTTCCGCCAATTCTTCGATACAAATATGACGATGGTAATGTGCCCGAATAAATTCAACGGGCGCTTCAATGGCTCTTACGTGAGACAACGCCTTTGACGTTTTCGCTAAATGTCGTGTAACACCATAAGTGCCCATAATCGCATTCTCGCCATCAAGTAACACTTTTTTTGACGTGGAAAACCATGCCAACTCCCCATTTGCGGTTTGATTGAGTTCTAATCTATCCGTCACGATAAAGCCTTCCATCACTCGTTTATCATCGTTAACGTATTGGAATGCCAAGTGTTGCGGTGAAAAGTCAAAATCGGTTTTCAGTAAGATTTGATCTAGGGTTTTATAGCCCTGATGTTCAACAAAGTGTTGGTTCGCATGCACTATTCTACTTTTTGTGTCTTTGACCCAAAAGAGGATGTCTGGGATCAGATCAAATGCTGCAATCAATTGATTTACGCCAGCTTTATTCAATATTGTTTGCTCTTCCATTGCCCTACTTACCGCCTTTTTATAATTATAATAATTTATTTTAAACGCCGATTTTGTTGCATTGTCAACCGAATTTTTATTATCACTTTGGCGCCTCTGTTACCTATTATCAATAACATCAGATTAACTTACCTCGATAACTCGACGGAGACGGAGCTAAACGATGGATAATAACAAAATCCGCATGGCCATGATCGGTGGTGGAGAAGGCGCTTTCATAGGTGCTGTGCACCGCATAGCCGCGCGTTTAGATGGTCAAATTGAACTTGTTGCAGGCGCATTTAGCGCCGATCCAAACAAAAGCCTAGCAATGGGCCAGCAACTCGGGCTTAACCCAGCACGTTGCTATGCCAGCTACCAAGCACTCTTACAACAAGAGGCGGAACTACCAGAGTCGGAGCGCATCCACTTTGTTGCCATCGTGACCCCAAACCATTTACATTTTCCGATTGCCACAGCCGCGATCGAACACGGCTTTCACGTCTTGAGTGACAAGCCAGCAACGCTCAATTTATCTGAGGCCCAGCGTCTACAAACACAGCTTCAGAAGAGCAATTGCTTGTACGGATTAACACACACCTATACCGGCTACCCAATGGTGAAAGAAGCACGCCACCGCATCGCAAATGGCGAACTTGGCAAAATACGCAAAGTCGTCGTTGAATATAGTCAAGGATGGCTTGCAAGTGCTGATGACGAAAACAGCAAGCAAGCCAGCTGGCGACTAGATGCAAGTAAGTCTGGCGTGAGTTGTTGTATGGGCGATATCGGTGTACACGCAGCGAACCTCGCCGAATATGTGAGTGGCTTGGAGATAGAGGCGCTTTGTGCGGATTTAAACACGGTTGTGTCCGGCCGACAGCTCGACGATGACGGCACAGTGTTACTGCGCTTTGGCAACGGTGCAAAGGGCGTGTTGATGGCAAGCCAAATAGCACTTGGCGAAGAAAATAATCTCACCTTAAAAATCTATGGTGACAAAGCCAGTATCGAATGGTCGCAAATGGAGCCTAATAGTTTGTGGTTACGTGCGGCAAACGCCCCAGCTCAGTTGATCCGCACAGGAGTGGGTTCACTTAGCCAAGCAGCCATTAGCGCAACTCGTGTGCCAGCCGGTCACCCTGAGGGATATCTGGAAGCATTTGCAAATATCTACCTTAACTTCGCCAGCCTTATTCGTGCACACCAGCTGCAACCCGATGTGCAGCACGAAGAATTTGACGTGCCAAGTATTAACGCTGCAGTCCGTGGCATGGCATTTATTGAAAACGCGGTCGCAGCTAGTGCAAAAGACACTAAGTGGCACCCCTTTACCATTGGATAAAATAAGAATGAAGCAAATTAAAGGACCCGCTATTTTTCTCGCGCAGTTTGTCTCGGACGAGGTGCCATTTAACAATTTTAATAGTATTTGCCAGTGGGCAAGTAACCTAGGTTATAAAGGTATTCAGCTACCAAGTTGGGAACAGCGACTGTTCGATCTGCAAAAAGCCGCTGAAAGCCAAGATTATTGCGACGAGATCACTGGTATTGCTGCAGAGCATGGCCTTACTATTTCAGAGCTATCAACCCATTTGCAGGGTCAATTAGTGGCGGTGCACCCAGCTTATGACCAAATGTTTGACGGCTTTGCACCAGCAAAAGTGCATGGCTCGCCTCAGGCTCGTATGGAGTGGGCAACCGAGCAGCTAATGTTAGCGGCCAGTGCCAGTGCTAAGCTTGGGCTAACTAGTCACGCAAGCTTTTCTGGCGCCTTGCTCTGGCATACCTTTTACCCCTGGCCACAACGTCCAAATGGCTTGGTGGAACAAGGGTTTGAGGAGCTCGCAAAACGCTGGTTGCCTATTTTGAACCGCTTTGACGAGGTTGGTGTGGATGTCTGCTACGAGCTTCATCCAGGTGAAGATCTACACGATGGCGTGACTTTTGAGCGCTTTTTAGCGGCGACGAATAATCACCCGCGAGCCAATATTCTTTACGATCCAAGTCACTTTGTTTTACAGCAATTGGACTACTTAGCGTTTATCGACATCTATCATGAACGTATCAAAGCGTTCCATGTAAAAGATGCCGAATTTATCCCCAATGGCCGCTGCGGTGTTTACGGCGGATACCAAGGATGGCAACAACGGCCAGGACGGTTTCGTTCATTAGGTGACGGACAGGTCGACTTTAAGAAAATATTTAGTAAGTTAACACAGTACGGTTTTGATGGTTGGGCTGTATTGGAATGGGAGTGCTGTATTAAGCACCCTGAGGATGGGGCCAAAGAAGGTGCCGAATTTATCAAACAGCACTTGATAAGACCAACCGAAAAAGCCTTCGATGATTTTGCAGGAAGTAGCACCGATACCGAACGCAATAATCAAATCCTCGGCATAAAATAAACAGGACTACGACCATGAATAATAATAATCATAATCGGACCGTGTTTCAGCTCTGTTGCCTTGCACTGGTCGTCACATCAATGACGTTCGCTATTCGCGCAGGCATTTTGGGGCAATTAGGTGAGCAGTTTGGACTCTCAGATACAGAACTTGGTTGGGTTAACGCCATGGCATTTCTGGGCTTTCCCGTCGCAACCATGTTAGGTGGCGCAATCTACAACGCCATTGGCGCTAAAAAGTTAGTTGCCCTCGCCTTTATCTGCCACTTTGCTGGGTTGGTTTTAACCATTACCGCTGACGGCTTTTGGTTACTGCTGATCTCGACGTTTTTAATCGGCTTTGCGAATGGTTCAGTGGAAGCTGGCTGTAATCCACTGATTGCCGAAATGTATCCGAAAAACACCACGACCATGCTCAACCGGTTTCATGTCTGGTTTCCAGGCGGCATTGTGATTGGTGCACTGGCATCGAATGCCATGACTGCATCGGGCTTTAATTGGCAATGGCAAGTTGCTTTGATATTAATTCCAACGCTGATTTACGGAGCAATGATGGTCAAGTCACGGTTTCCTGAATTTGACCGCACAGATCATTCTACCACCAGCAATCTCAAGCACCTGTTTTCTCCGCTCTACCTATTTTTAATTTGCTGTATGACACTAACAGCAACAACTGAACTTGGTACACAACAGTGGATTGAACGCATACTGGGAGCGTCAGGCGCCTCTCCTATGATGATCCTCGCACTGATCACAGGCTTGATGGCTTTAGGTCGCTTCTTTGCCGGCCCCATAGTCCACCGCTTTAATCCAACAGGCGTGTTACTCGGCTCTGCGGTATTGGCAACCGCGGGGATTTTCATGATGAGCCAAGCACAAGGGTCAGCAATCTACTTGGCCGCAATATTATTTGCCTTGGGTGTCACTTATTTTTGGCCAACCATGCTGGGCTGTGTTGCAGAATATACCCCAAAAACAGGCGCACTTGGTATGTCTTTAATGGGCGGTGCGGGGATGTTCGCTGTCAGCATGTGGAATCCAGTAATTGGTAGTTGGATTGATTCGGCGCGACTCGAAGCCCAAGCAGCAAACTTAACCGCGCAGCAATCAGAACTAGTTGCAGGTCAAGCGGTGCTTGAAAATATTCTGTTATTCCCGGCCATTCTCATTGCCGCTTTTATCGGCCTTTACCTTTATATCAATAAAAATAAACGCGTTGAGAAATACGCGTAATACCCTTTGTATTAAGTAGCAACAAGTAAAAAGTGAACAGACGAGGTTCCAATATGCTCAACTCTATAAAAATACTAACGCTGGCATTGGCCGTTAGTTGTGCAGCTTGCGCTAGTACAACTGACAACCAATTGAGCCCGCAAGAACAACAAGCCGGATGGCAACTGCTTTTCGATGGCAAAGATATGTCGCAATGGCGCAACTTTAAAAGTGACGGCCTAAATAGCCAGTGGCAAGTTGAGGACGGCGCGATGACACTTACCCAAGGTGGTGGCGGCGATATTCTGACCAAAAAACAGTATCAGAATTTTGAGCTCCAGCTCGATTGGAAGATTTCTAAAAAAGGCAACAGTGGGATCTTTGTATTGGCGGATGAAAAAGGTGGAGCTATATACTCCCACGCCCCAGAAATCCAAATTCTAGATAACAAAGAACACCCAGACAATAAAATAGACTCTCACCTTGCAGGTTCTATTTATGACCTGTTTGCAGCGCCAAGTACGGCACATAAACCTGCCGAAGCTTGGAACCAAGTTCGCATTAAGCTACAAGATAGTCACCTACAAGTTTGGCAAAATGGTGTAAGCACGACGAGTATCGTGATTGGCGGCACCACTTGGAATGCTTTGGTTAAGAATAGTAAATTTGCAACATGGCAAGGGTTTGCTGAAGGTAAAAAAGGCCATATCGGCTTGCAAGATCACGGCGACAAAGTCTGGTTTAAAAACATTAAGATCAAGGAGCTGTAACCATGGCAACATTTGATCATAAAGTATTGGTCGTTGGCTCAGGTGCCGGTGGCGCAATGGCCGCTTATACACTCACTAAGCTAGGTCACAAAGTTTTATTGTTAGAGGCTGGCAGAAATTACGACCCAAAAACAGAAAGCCCAATGTTCCGCCGTAATAGCGAAGCCCCACTCATGGGTGCTGGCAATAAGGATAAGAACTTTGGTTTTTACGACGCGACGATTGATGGCGGTTGGCAAGTGCCAGATGAACCATACACACGCGCAGAAAACACCGACTTTTATTGGTGGCGTGCACGTATGCTCGGTGGCCGCACCAATCACTGGGGTCGCTACTCGCTACGTTTTAGTGAACACGACTTTAAGGGCAAAAGCCGCGATGGACATGGCGCTGATTGGCCGTTTGAATATCAAGACATTGCGCCTTGGTATGACAAAACAGAAGAAATAGTCGGGATCTGCGGTACCAATACCGGCTTGGATGACATGCCCCCTTCTGCGCCTGGCGTGTTACAGCCACCACCAACACCAAGAGTACCCGAATTATTGGTTGCAGCTGCCGCGAAAAAAATGGGGATCCCAGCGGTTCCCATGCACAGAGCGGTGCTGACTCGTAACAAAGACGACCGCTTAGCGTGTTTTTACGCCACGCCTTGTGGCCACGGTTGCTCGATTGGTGCGGCATTCCAAACCACAACCTCGCTTATTCCGATGGCCAAAGCGACAGGAAACCTTGAAGTGATCACCGATGCCATGGTGAAGTCAGTGGCGGTGAATGAAGATGGCAAAGTAACTGGTGTGACTTATGTCGATAAAAAGTCTGCACAAGAACATGCAGTCAATGCTGATGTGGTAATTTTGGCGGCCAGCGCCTGTGAATCTGCACGTATTTTGCTTAATTCTAAACATGCAAAACATCCCAAGGGACTTGCAAACTCAAGTGGTCAGGTAGGTCGCAATCTAATGGACTCTACAGGTGCTTGGCTTGGTGCACAAATCCCTGCGTTAAAAGGCCGCCCGCGTTATAACGAAGACGGCCATACCGGTAACCACCTTTTTATTCCTTGGTGGGGACACAAAGCCCATGAGAAAGGTGAGCTTAATTTCCCGCGCGGCTATCACTTTGAAATTAGCAGCGGCTTTAATCAACCGGGCTCTGGCGTGTCTGGCAATAAACAAGGTTATGGCCCCAAATTAAAGCAGCAAGTGCGTGACGCTTATGGCTCCTATGTTGGATTTGCACTGCGTGGAGAAATGCTACCGAACAAAAATTCTTACATGGAAATTGACGAAAACGTCAAAGATAAATGGGGGATCCCGGTTGCTAAGTTCCATTTCAAATGGTCTGACAGAGAGCTCAAGCAAATCGAGCATGGTCTCAAAACCGCTAAGCAGATCCTTGAGAACATGGGTGCCAAAGTCGGCGAGCTACCGCCTGCGGAAAAAGCCATTTCAAAAGGCGGTGAGATCATTCATGAGGTCGGCACAACGAGAATGGGCAGCTCACCAAAAGAATCGGTAACGAATCAGTGGGGGCAAACATGGGACTGTGACAATCTATTTGTGATGGATGCCGGCGTCTTTGCGTCTAACCCCCATAAAAATTGCACCTTAACCATTATGACCTTAGCGATGCGAAACTCCACCTGGTTGGCAGCACAAATTGATAAAGGAGCGCTGTGATGAATACACCTGTCCGCGTTGATTCTTATAAATATATTTCAGGCATGACACGTCGCGAGTCATTAAAGTGGTTAGGCTTGCTTGCTGCTGGATCTGCGGTGACACTCACCGCTGGTTGCAGTAAGGCCATTGAAGGTGAAACGGCTGCAGCTGGGCACTGGCCAGATATTGAAATAAAGCCAGTTAGCGCTCAAGGGTATGGCACCGATCCAAACATGATCATGCCGCCAGAATCACCTTGGCCGCTCACCCTCACCGAAGCGCAGCTCACGTTAGTTGCAGTACTAGCTGATTTTATTGTGCCAAAGGAAGGAAATCATCCATCGGCTTCTGAAGTACAAGTACCGAGTGTGATCGATGAATGGGTAAGCGCACCGTATCACGGACAACAAAAAGACAGAGTGACAATACTCCATGCGCTTGCTTGGATTGACGATGAGTCGACTTTGCGCTTTAAAAAGCCATTTATACAACTTAGCGCAACGCAGCAAAGTAAGATTATGGATGATATTGCTTATTTTAATGCACAAACACCAGAGCAATTTCAGCGTATAGGTAAAGCATTCTTGCGCTTTAAAGATCTCGTTCTCGGCGCTTACTTCTGCACACCTGAGGGCTGTCAAGACATAGGTTATCTGGGCAATATGCCAATTGCAGGTGATTATCCAGGGCCTACTGCCGAAGCCAAGGCGCATCTAGATGGCGTACTCGCAGAGCTTGGGCTAAGCCAGTATGCGTACCGCGACTAACCCTTGAGTCATTTTGTTATGACTAACCGAAGCAGAGTCTAGCTCTGCTTTTTCTTTAGGAGTAGATCATGTTTGTTGAAAACACCAACCGATTAAAGCAAGTAATGCTGTTCATTGCTTTAATTTTTACCTCGCCACTGTATGCACAGCCTTCCCTTCAGTCTTTGTCCGTTAGCGTTCAACTGTGGTCGGTAAAAGATGAATTGGCAAGAGACTTCGACGGCACCTTGCAAGCACTCGCTAGCATGGGATTTGATGGCGTTGAGTTTGCGGGAAACTTTGGCAGCTATGCCAATAACCCAAGTAAATTAAAACAAAGGTTAGCCGAACTCGGCCTAGTTGCGAGCAGCGCCCACATCGGCTTTGACGCATTAGCTGAAGAAAAACGAGCAAGCACCCTACTCTTTTACAAAACCTTAGGCGTATCCACGCTCTTTATTCCTTGGGATGAAAGAGCATGGGATAAAAACCAAGTGCAAGCATTTGTAAAACAGCTTAACCAAGTGCACCAAATTGCCAAACGTTATGATATGAGGATCGGATTTCATAATCACGAGAAGGAATTTAACCCATACGCTAATAGCACGTTTTGGGATTATATCGCCACCAATACCCCTAGCGATTTCCCACTGCAGCTCGATGTCGGCTGGGTGATTTACGCAGGTAAATCACCCAGCGATTATGTTAAGCGATATGCAGGAAGAACCGTATCGACACATATTAAAATACGTACTCATCAAGGAGATGACAAAAGCCCAATCATTGGCGAAAACCACTACCCCTGGAAAGCGCTCATCCAAACCATGCAGCAACACGGCGGTACACAGTGGCTGGTAATCGAACAAGAAGAATACCCAAGTGGCCTTACACCACTAGAAAGCGTCGCCCGCTCAAAAGCGAATTTAGATAAGATACTGAGTGAGTAACAAGCGGGAATATGTTTATCTGAAATAGTTAATTGTCACTGTCAGGTTTGATCGTGGGGTTCGATCGAACTTGACTGTTGAATGATGCGAGAGTGGGAAATGGTAAACGCCCTATTATGTGACGGGTTAAGCTTGACTACACTAGCGAAGAATGAGCGCTAGCCAAGCTTTAGACGTCCACTTCATAAACAGCTTGTTATTTACCGAATACAAAATATAAGCAAAGCAAAATAGAAACTGACAGCAATAGCGATATAGGCCTTTGAAATACTGTACCTGATAGTTTTTGAATACCATGTACCTTTGTTCGACTAAAAAAATTGAAAACATGTTCGGCACAAAACAATACAAATACGCCACCAAAACCTAATGCATAAAGTGGCTTTTCATATAATAAAAACCAACTAAAGCAAAACAAAAGTAGAACCCCAACAAACGGAATTAATACTCTCTCTAGTAGTTTGCTGATAATGAACTTCCTTAGGAAAATAACAGCCCATTAGCTTGAACGCTCGAGTATCTCACTTATTTTTAAGTAAAAAACGACAATTATCAAACTAGCTTTATTTAATAATTTTAGTAACTTATCAGTCAAAGGTTACAATTTCAACACACAAATCACTTGCTATATGCGAGGGGTGATCTATCCGGGTCTTCTGTTGGCTCGTTAAGTACACATAGTGTTTAGTTATCGCATTAAAACATGCTCAACTTCATATGTCGCAAGGTTATTTGTCGCCATAAATGGCGACCTACGTAAGATTACTGCGTAAAGTGTCAAAGCTAGGAAGGTTGGTTAGTCTTGATAATAAATGCTCAGACTCGGCTTGCAGCGCTGAGAACTTGCTTCGCTAGAGCAACAATGATTGCTATAACAAAGCAAACAAATATTAGTAACTTGCGTATAGGCAGATACATTAGCCATAGATGCAAACCAAGTAACGTTATCATCAATTTTGCAATGGCAGGTAAATATCGGTGATCAAGTCGCACTCATCCACTTGATGCACAAAATTATGATATTCAAAAAAGCAGCAATGCACATTTGGCAATTCGCCACTGTCTGCTAACCAGTTTTGATACAACCAGCGTATAGTTTGCTCCATATTGTCGTGACTCCCTAAATGCCTTACCTTGGCGCAACGCATTTGTGGAATAACACCACTTTCGACGCCAAACCCGTTATCTGGTACTTCAGTGTTTACTGAGCCACACAATTTAAAACGAAATGCGTCTTCAGCCATGGCTTCAGGGTCGCCATTTGGCATGCCAAATGTTCGACTCGTATTAATTGGTGAAAGTCCGCTATTTTGTCGCCAAGCAATAAACTTGCCTGCACTTTCAAATATCAGTTTTGCTGCCCCTTTGTGCTCTAAAAAAGCAATTTGAGTCTGTTCAAAGTTAATAATATCGACCTGCATTGTCTGCACTCCTAAATTTTGTGGTGAAAAAGTAAAAACGTCATACCAACTAGGCCAATTTGCAGCTTGTCTAAACTGTGAAGGGCTTTGTTCAAAAGTACGTTTAAAAGCTCGAGAGAAGGCCTCAGCACTATCAAACTTTGCTTCGAGTGCAATATCAATAATTTTAATATCGCGCTCAAATGCTAGGCGAAAAGACGCCCGCTTTAATCGCGCCAGCAAAATATACTTACCCACATTCACGCCCATAAAAGCCACAAATACACGATGAAAATGAAATTTAGATAAAGCAGCAACATCACTAAGCAAACTCACCGTCAATTCATCATCTAAATGTTGATTGATATAATCGCAAACGAGCGAAATACGCTGCTGTAAAAGATTGCTTTGCATAAAGCGCCTATGTGTTAGTAGAACTGCAGACAAGCTTAATCATATCAAAAGCAAGATACTTGATTGAAATTGCTCGATGTAAGAAAGAATGAGGAAATATCCATCCACAAAGATGGAAATAGAGAGCGGTGTCACTTATTTTACTATTTAATCGCGCTACCGGGCCAGCTGGTGGTCGAACGCGCTAAACGCCCGACTACAAGCCCAGGGGATCCCTCGCACTACTTATAAGCGCAGCGCGAGGGGTTAATATTCAGAGGGTTACCCTTGCGTCTTTCCAGCTGCGATTCAAACTTGCTGGCCAACTGGTGTCGCCAGTACGGTGCCATCATCTCTTTGTTCGGCGCTTTGGGGCCAAGCGTAACGTACTCAATCGGAGTCAGATGATCATCTCTGTGCAGCTCCAGATATAAGCGCGGTGCTTTGCCATTTGCAAAGTCGGGATCTTCACTCTTTATTTCTTTTGCGCCATAGTCCAGATGCGTGACTATCACCCTGTGTTCCTGCTCATCCTTATAGTTGGCATCTTTTAGGAGATAAGGCAGCGGGCCGAGTAGCCAAGCAAGTGTTTGTAATTTTTCAGGCGTAGGTTTCTTGCCAACAAATTTATCAACTTCTTTTTTGAGGTTTTTAAAGTCATCTTGCAGCTTTTTGGCACCCTGGCCCAGTATCTTAAAATTACCCTTTAGATAAACAACCCGGTAAAAAGCAGCACTTTCCTGAGGAGATTGTCCGGTATTGGCAAATGAGGGCACTCGCAGCTCTTGCTCAGTGTGGTTGCTCTGATCTTTCATTAAACGATAGTCAAAAAAGCGCCCGGTATTAAAGGTAATGGCGCAGCCGCAGGCATCGTCATTTAAGTGGTTTTTACTGTAAAAGCGCCACATATTTAGGCTGTCGCTGTCTGGTAAAAAACAACCAATAAACACGGGGTTACCCTCTTCCGGCTCGTAACCTAATTCCTGCCAGAGTAATTTTCCCTCATTAGGATCATTTACTGCGTTAATGTGCCCCAGCCTAAAAGGGCTTTTTTCCAACAAAATTGCTTGGCCAACGTCGAAAGCGGTATAGTGAGTCATCGTAAGATTTTTACTGACTGTCAAATGAGAGAGTATCTCCTCTCTTAAAGCGCTAATTGATTTTGATTGTTCAAAACGCTCAGCTCTATCGTGAAGCTCATAGGCTTCAAAGCTTAGTAGAGGGTCTTTGAACACTTGTTCACACAGAGCTTTGGTCTCTGTAAAACTTTGAGTGACACCTTTTCCCCGAAAGTAGCAATAGGCCAGAGTAAATATAGCCCGAGCGTTTTCTTGCTCAGCAGCCAACTGGAAATATTCAACTGCTTTCTCATCACTTTGTGCTACGCCTTGACCATTTATATACATAACACCCAGGTTGCACTGACCGCTCGCAGCTCCCTGCTTTGCGGCCAAACTGGTAATACTTAACCGCTTTCTCATCACTTTGCGCTACGCCTTTTCCTTGAGCATACATAACACCTAGGTTGCACTGACCACGCGCATCTCCCTGCTCCGCCGCTAACTGGTAATACTTAACCGCTTTCTCATCACTTTGCGCTGCGCCTTGACCATATTCATACATGAGACCCAAATAGCACTGACCGCGCGAATCTCCCTGCTCTGCAGCCAACTGGTAATACTCAACCGCTTTCTCATCACTTTGCGCTACGCCTTTTCCTTGAGCATACATAACACCTAGGTTGCACTGACCGCGCGCATCTCCCTGCTTTGCGGCCAACTGGTAATACTCAACCGCTTTCTCATCACTTTGCGCTACGCCTTGACCATATTCATACATAACACCTAGGTTGCACTGACCCCATGCATTTCCCTGCTCTGCGGCCAAACTGGTAATATTCAGCCGCTTTCTCATCACTTTGCGCTACGCCTTTTCCTTGAGCATACATAACACCTAGGTTGCACTGACCGCGCGCATCTCCCTGCTCCGCCGCTAACTGGTAATACTTAACCGCTTTCTCATCACTTTGCGCTACGCCTTGACCATATTCATACATGAGACCCAAATAGCACTGACCGCGCGAATCTCCCTGCTCTGCAGCCAACTGGTAATACTCAACCGCTTTCTCATCACTTTGCGCTACGCCTTGACCATTTATATACATAAGACCCAGGTTGCACTGAGCATCTGCATCTCCTCTCTGAGCTTTTTCAATCAGTGCTTGAGTCTCTGGGGTTAATTCGGGGTTCTGTTCTAACATCAATATTCCTTTTAAACTGCTTAACCCCGTAAACATCATGATTGGGGCTGAATGCCCTTATTAAACGATATTTTGTGATGACTGACAATGGGATAGATTTTAATCAGTAAGTGTAGGTTGTCTGTACTAAGAGGGAATGCTTTCACGTAGTTTGGGCACAAGCGTGAAAATCGAAGAAGTCTCTGACCCCCACCTCAAATTTGGAAATCTTGTTATTGATACTTCGCTTCGTTAGGCTAGGGCTAAGAACAAATTTCTTTTGTATCAGCATCGAAGTTATTTGTCGCCATAAATGGCGACCTACATAAAATCGTGGCGTAAAGCCACTCCCACAATACTATTTGTGCGAAATCGCTGACACTCACCTGAAGCTTAGAGCTGCATTATCAGCATCGAAGTTATTTGTCGCCATAAACGGCGACCTCATAAGGTTGTGGCGTAAAGCAGCTTTCACAAACCGCTCCACATTGGCATCCACAAAACAAAGATATATGGAAACATCAACTATGTGTCTCTCAATCTTGGATTGATTGAGCCGTAGTGCTCAAGCATGTAATCTATAAATAAGCGCAATCTGTACGGCATATTAACGCGGTCGTGATAGAGCATCATTAACCTTCTTGACTGACCCGCCCAATCACTAACCAATTGAATCATCAGGTTCTGGTCTATCTGATGTTGCGCTATAAAGCGGGGAATAAAACCGATACCCAGACCGTCCCTGACGGCTTGTGAAACCACGTTCAAGTCGTCCGCTTCCAGACGAATCATTGTACTGGGAGTATAGCTATACTGCTCTCCACTTTGCTGATTGTGTAACTTCCAGACTCGCACCGGATTACTAAGGATCACTGGCAAATCAAGTAACTGTTTGGGGTGCACTATGTCGCTATTGAATGCCATGTCCGGACTGGCACAAATTATGGATTCCACGGACCCCAGTGGCCTAGCTATCCAATCCTGGGGAAAATGCTCGCTAGCCCGAAATGCAATGTCGATATGCTCCCCCTCGATATCGATATTTCTGTTCGACAGTGATAACTCAATTTTAATTCCGGGATACGCATGTAAAAAGGCACTAAAGATATGGGCAAGCTGGTGTTGAGCGAGGTTGCTTGGAGCGGATATGCGAATGCAGCCGTGTGCTTCGTGCCTTTGCGCCGATAAGGCATCACTGATGTCTTGTAACTCACTTAGCAAAGGCCCACAGCGCTTGGCATACTGTGCCCCGCTACCAGTCAATGTTACACGATGAGCATCGCGGTTTAGCAGCCTCAGTCCGAGGGTATTTTCCAGCTGTTTGATTCGCCTACTCAGAGTTGAAACAGGCATGTTCAGGCTTTGCGCCGCCTGACTAAAGCTGCCGTGTTGTGTCACAACCCAGAACAAGCGCATATCATCTAGTGAATAGTTATTTTTCATTAATGGAATTTAAAGTCTCAAAAAACGGTATTTTTTACCTTAAATGGAAAATATAAACTAGCAGCTCAATAAGTCAATGAAAAGTAAGGATATATGAGTACACCAATTCGAACCACAGTGATGATGCTGATCTGCGTATTTTGTTGGGGCAGTGTTTTTCCCGTTGCCAAAGACATTTTGCTGCACATGTCCGGACTTTCGATGTCAATCTGGCGCTTTGCTATCGCGCTGATCAGCCTGTTTATTTTTATTCGTCTGGCCCGAATGCGCATGATACCTCTATCGTTAAGCAGGTATCTCATACTTGGCGTTATAGGTGTGATAGGCGTGGGCGGTCTGAATTTGGCGTTGTTCTCGGGGCTGTCTCATACCTCGGCAACCAATGGCGCGTTAATCATGGCACTCAGTCCCATAGTAACGACCCTGATGGCTGCGTTACTGAACAAAACACTGATAGCCCGAGTTCAGCTTTTGCAGCTGATGGTCGCTTTTGGCGGTGTATTGCTGGTTGTGGTAAACGGTGACCTGAGGAGCCTTTTGAACTTACAGCTTAATCATGGAGATATCACTATTATGCTGGGCATGCTTGCTTGGTCAGGTTATACCGTGTGTGGTTCCAAGGTATCGAGCTGGCTGCCGTCGCTGGAATTTTCTTTGCTTACCATGGCTGCTGGTCTAATTGGGCTATCTGTTGCAAGTGGGTTTCAGGCAAAAGTACACCCAGTAAAAGAGCTGATTGCACTACCCTGGCCGTTATTGATGAGCATGCTGTACATAGGTGTGTTTGGCACTGTTGTTGGATATTTGTGTTGGAACAATGGAGTGAAGACACTTGGTTCTGCCAATGCCTCTTTGTACTTTAATTTAGTGCCAGTGTTCGCAGCTCTGGTTTCTTTGCTGATGGGGCAAAGTGTAACAGGGATTCAACTGGCAGGTATGTTGATTGTATTAACTGGCCTGACACTACCATTGATGATAAAGCAGGTGACAAGAAACCGAGCCGTAACTTTACCTTTTAAAAGTTGAGTGAATATATTAAACGCAAGTGAATAAGACACTTGCGTATTCATTCAGAATTATTTCATACCATATTTACAGCGCACCACTCAACTTTGAAGTTGACTTATCAGCATTGATGCAGATAGTAACGGGTGTTATTTGATACTTCGCTTCGTCAGGCTAGGGATTGGAACAAATTTCTTTGGTATCAGCATCAAAGTTATTTGTCGCCATAAATGGCGACCTACGTAAAATCGTGGCGTAAAGCCTCCCACAACGCTATTCGCACTGTGATGTAGGAGGCATAACTTGGCGCTAAATACTTTCCTCATAATCCAACACTTTCGCGTCATTGGCTTTGTTAAGCAGGCCTCGGCTTTGTGATAGGAAGTGTTTCGCGCTTTCTGAGAAATACTGTTTGGCTTGTGAGAAAGATTGCATTAGACCTTCTTTATCGCCTTGTTGTAGCTTGGTCAATGTCTGCTCAAAGGTATCTTGATAGCTTGCCAATAACCCTTCTACATCATTAAATTGCGCGAGCATAATATCTGAATAAAGCTCAGGGGATTGTGCAAACAGTCGCCCAACCATCATCAGCTCTAATTGGTAGATAGGCGATGAGCAGCTTCTTAGCTCTTTTAATGAATGGCACTGCTTAGATAAAAACTGACCATATACAAACGTAGTTAAGTGGCGCATCACCTGAATGATCTGCATGGATTGGTCGTGTTTTTTAGCATCCATCGGTACCAACTGGCTGCCCCAGATCTTTAGTTGCTTGATTAATCCTTCACATTGCTTTGGCATACGCCCTTCGCACACCACAACAGTTTGCTTAACCCAGTGAGATATATCTGGACCAAACATAGGGTGTAGACCGACCACAGGGCCGTTGTGCTTGTTCATTAGTACTTTGAGCGGGGCTTGCTTCACAGAGGTAATATCTGCAAGAATACAATCATCAGGTAGCGCTGGTAACTCGTTAACGACTTGCTCTAGCGCGTTAATTGGTACGCTCACCAGCACCAATTTTGCATCACTCAGTAGCTCAGTAGCCTGTGATTGATTGTCTTTGTCTAAAATGCGTACTTCGTAGCCTGAGCGTCTAAACTGTTTCGCAAACAATTTACCCATGGCACCTTGGCCGCCGACAATAACGACCGGCGACATTTTTGGTGCAGCACAGGCGAGTTCACTTTGCTGGTTTTCGTAGGCTTCTCGCATCATACGACGCAGAATATCTTCAACTAAATCAGGGTTTACCCCTTTAGCATCCGCTTCTGCGCGCCGGGCTTTGATCAGCTCCGCTTCGCGCTTCGGCACATGTAGCGGTGCGCCCTTTTGCTGTTTTATTTTTCCAACCTGTTCGGTCAATGCTTTGCGCTTTGCAAGTAGCGCGACAAGCTCGCTATCGCAATCATCTATTGCAACGCGTATTGCTTCTAAATCGTTAGCCCCATTCATGATGTAAACTTATATGTACAGTAGTAAATTAAATAATACACCGAGTCTAACAAGAAGTACGCCGCTTTAAAAGTAAGCAACCATGAAAATATCGTGACAAGACGCCTGAGATGTCAGTGAGTATTCACAGAATGGAAATAATGAGAGGGATAAAACCAAAACAGGCCGCATAAAGCGGCCTGTTTTATCTGCATTTGATAAATGCGACGTATTAATTAAGTTTCTCTTTAATACGTGCAGATTTACCAGAACGCTCACGTAGGTAGTAAAGCTTAGCGCGACGAACCGCACCACGACGCTTAACTGCTACGCTGCTGATAAGAGGGCTGTGCGTTTGGAATACACGCTCAACACCTTCACCGCTTGAAATCTTACGAACAGTGAAAGATGAGTGTAGACCACGGTTACGCTTAGCGATTACAACACCTTCAAAGGCCTGTAGACGCTCTTTGTTACCTTCTTTTACGCGTACCTGTACAACTACTGTATCACCAGCGCCGAACGCAGGTACGTCTTGCTTAAGCTGTTCAGCTTCAAGCTCTTTAATAATATTTTGGTTTACTTTTGCCATTTTATTTCTCACATTCCTAGGTGTAACTGTCTTCTAGCCACAAGCTTGGCCATTCTCTTGCTGAAATTCAGCAAGTAATGCCGCCTGCTCCTCAGTCAGAGCTAGGTTACGCAACAAGTCAGGACGACGTTGCCAAGTTCTACCCAAAGACTGCTTTAAGCGCCATTTGGCTATTTCTTGGTGGTTTCCGCTGAGTAATACAGCAGGCACCTGTTTATCATCCAATGTTTCCGGCCGAGTATAATGAGGACAATCCAACAAGCCATCCGAAAATGAATCTTGTTCTGCTGATTGGTTATGACCTAACACACCTGGCACTAATCGCGCGACTGCATCGATTAATGTCATGGCTGGTAACTCACCACCACTCAGTATAAAATCGCCGATGGACCACTCTTCGTCTATATAAGACTCGATGATCCGCTCATCAATACCTTCATAACGACCCGCTACTAAAATCAACTTTTCAGATTGCGCCAATTCAGTCGCACCTTGTTGATCTAGCTTTCGCCCTTGAGGGGACATATAAATTACTTTAGCGCCTTCTCCTGCTGCCGCTTTGGCATCAAGAATAGCTTTTTTCAGAGGCTCAACCATCATCAACATTCCCGGGCCACCACCATAAGGGCGGTCATCCACGGTTCTATGTTTATCAGTGGCGTAGTCTCTTGGGTTCCAACAATTAAACTCAATCAAGCCGTTTTTCACAGCTCGACCCGTTACGCCTTGCTGAGTTATCGCATTAAACATGTCAGGAAAAAGTGAAACCACTCCAACCCATAGCTTTTGCTGATCGCTCATTAAAACGCTGGATCCCAATCTACCGTAATTTTTCTCTCGTCATGATTAATATCCAAAATAACAGAGTCTGTTAAGAATGGAATTAATCTTTCCGATTGGCCAAATGCATCTTTTTTGTTTGCTTTCACAACCAAAACGTCATTTGAACCAGTCTCCATCAAGTCATCAACTATGCCTAAGTCGTAGCCTTTATCGGTTACTACTGACATGCCGATGAGATCTCGCCAATAAAACTCCCCTTCAGGTAATTCAGGAAGCTGCTCAGCATAAACAGCGATTTCAGCATTGGTATAAGCCACTGCTTCGTCTCTGTCGTTTACCTGTGCAAATTTAGCGATATATCCCTTGTTGTGACGACGCCAGTCGCTCACTTCAAGGTTTTGCCATTTACCTTGTTGCCCTATCAACCATGGGCTGAAATCGAAGATCCCTTGGGGATCGTCAGTAAATGAATGCACCTTAAGCCAACCCTTGATGCCATAAGGAGCACCAAGCTTACCAACAACGATTGTCGAGGTTTTACTTTGACTCATGGTTACACTTACGCCTATTAAGCCGCTTTACGAGCGTCTTTAACCAGCTTCGCAACACGATCTGAAAGAGCTGCACCTTGACCTACCCAGTGATCAACACGAGATAAATCTAAACGTACTTTTTCTTCCTGACCTGCAGCGATAGGGTTAAAGAAACCTACCTTCTCGATGAAACGACCGTCACGCGAGAAACGGCTATCCGCAACCACGATTTGATAGAATGGACGCTTTTTAGCGCCGCCACGTTGCAAACGAATAGTTACCATACCGTCCTCTACATAGATTGACTGTTTTCATTAATAAGTTTGTACTTCCCATTACGGGAAGCTCGGGCATTTTACGCATTTTCACGCGCAATGCAAGTTAATTCCAAAGTTGATGCTTTATTAGGCCCTGCTACAAAAATTACCGCTGAAGTTTCGCACGCCACATTCGTCCCAATAGTGGTACAAAAAATTGACTTTTTCAGCACTGCTGGAAAGTCGAAAATCCCTGTTGTTTCATTTATAAGGAAAGCACACATATGAACCAAATGCGCAAAGCAAAACGTTCAATTAAACATCTACTTCTAGGTATACCACTCTTTTCTTTTGCGCTCATTGCTACTTCAACACTTGCAGCAAACAATGAAGAAATAACGGCTTGTAAACTGTTACGTTTTGGTGACTTCTCGCAGCTAGAGCAAGGTAATGCTGCAATGAGTATCACCAACGCAGAATATGTACCAAGCCAAACCCTAGATGCCGACACCGAACTCTGGACATATAAGTATAGTCGCCTATTGGGTGCACCTATACCAAAAGGAATAAACTCTTTACCTGAGCACTGTTTGGTTGAAGGCTATGCGGCACCGACGATACGTTTTCAGCTTAGGTTGCCAATGAATCAAGTTTGGAACCAACGTTTCTTACTCAATGCCTGTATGGGCTTTTGTGGCGAAGTATCCAACTACCCAACGATGGCTGGCGTTATGCGTAATTACGCGACCATGTCTCATGATGGCGGCCATACTGCTGCCGGATTCGATGGTTTGTGGGCTAAAAACAATGTGCCATTAAGGGAGGACTTTGCCTACCGAGCGAATCATGTGGTTGCTGTTGCAGCAAAGGTGGTTATTGAGCGCTTTTATAGTAAACAACTTACGTACTCATTTATATCGGGTTGTTCGAAGGGAGGTCATGCAGGGATAATGGCCGCAAAGCGTTACCCAAATGATTTTGATGGCGTGATTGCCAGAGGACCGACGATTAATTACACCAAAGTCAACCTAATTAACTGCATGGATAACGCAAAAGCTATTTTGGATGAAAACGATAACGCACTGTTCGATGCAAGCTACACTGACTTTATTTCACAGGCCGTCATGCAAGCTTGTGACCATAAAGATGGCTTAGTTGATGGATTAATAAGCGACCCAAGACGCTGCGATTTTGACCCGCAAACGCTCCTGTGCAGCAACAACACCACGGGTAAATGCCTGACACCTCGCCAAGTTAACGCAATTAAGGACATATATGCACCATCCTACGACCAACAAGGTAACGTCATTTATGGCGGCCTACCCTATGGCTCCGAGCCTGAATGGACAGGTTGGTTGTTTCCTGAAGCACCGTTTATCAAGCCTTATCACTATTATGCTGCAACCGAGTACTTAAAGTACTTGGCTTTTCCTCGAGAAAGATACAATCAAGGCAACTGGAGAGACTTTTCTTATAACAATGAGGTTGGCGAGCTTTCACTTATCTCAAGCTTTATGGACGCCGATCACCCTGATCTCACTGGATTTAAAAATAGCGGTGGCAAAATGATTGTATTACATGGATGGTCAGACGCTGCAATACCCGCATATGCAACTATTGATTGGTATAAGTCAGTTATCAACTATATGGGTAAAGACAACACCTACGACTTTGCTCGGCTATTCTTGCCACCAGGATTGGTGCATTGTGGTATCGAGGGACCTGGCGCTGAAACCTTTGATGCTATCACAGCGTTAGTGCATTGGCTTGATACAGGCATAGCACCGGATGCGCTGATGACGCAAAAAGAAGATCCGCAGGGTAATATTCTTTTCACTCGCCCTGTTTACCCCTATCCACAAGAAGCCCAGTACATTGGTACAGGCGACCCTAAAAAAGCAGAAAACTTTAGGCCAATAGTGCCCAATTTTAAGAGTAACTAAGTAAACAAAAAGGCAAGCCCCATGGCTTGCCTTCACATTATACAAACTATAAAACGGTGTTAGAACTTAGGCCCACCGCCACCGAACATGCCCGGTGGCATCATGCCTTTCATGTTCTTCATCATTTTCATCATGCCGCCTTTGCCTTTCATCTTCTTCATCATCTTCTGCATTTGGGTAAATTGCTTCAGCAACTTATTAATGTCTTGCACTTGCGTACCAGAACCCGCAGCGATACGCTTTTTACGCGAGCCTTTGATGATTTCAGGACGTGCACGCTCTTTTGGCGTCATTGAGCTTATGATGGCTTCCATTTGGTTAAAGGTCTTATCGTTTACTTGACCTTTTACTGCATCTGGCAAGTTCGACATACCAGGCAGCTTTTCCATCATCGACATCATACCGCCCATGTTTTTCATCTGGCGCAGCTGCTCAGCAAAATCTTCCAGTGTAAAACCGTCGCCTTTAAAGACTTTCTCAGCCACTTTTTGGGCTTTGTCTTTATCGACTTTCATTTCGACTTCTTCAATAAGCGACAGTACATCGCCCATACCTAGAATTCGAGATGCAACACGGTCAGGGTGGAATGGCTCTAAGGCATCGGTTCTTTCACCCACACCGATAAACTTAATGGGTTTACCGGTAATATGACGAATAGACAGAGCCGCACCGCCGCGCGCATCACCATCCGTCTTAGTTAAGATAACACCGCTAAGTGGCAGCGCTTCATCAAACGCTTTTGCTGTATTTGCAGCATCCTGACCTGTCATTGAGTCAACGACAAATAAGGTTTCAATCGGATCAATCGCCGCGTGTAAATCTTTGATTTCGTCCATCATGTCTGCATCTACGTGCAAACGACCTGCGGTATCCACAAGTACCACATCAATGAACTTTTTCTTCGCGTGAGAAATAGCACCCGTTGCGATATCTACCGGCTTTTGTGAAATATCACTGGGGAAGAACTCGACGTCAACCTCTGCTGCTAGCGTTTCAAGCTGTTTGATAGCCGCTGGACGATAAACGTCAGCACTCACCACCAACACAGATTTCTTTTTGCGCTCTTTAAGGAATTTAGCCAGCTTACCAACACTGGTGGTTTTACCCGCACCTTGAAGACCTGCCATCATGACGACAGCTGGCGGCTGCGCGTTTAGGTTCAGCTCCTCGTTGGCCTCACCCATCGACTTTTCAAGTTCTTCGCGAACAATCTTGATGAAAACCTGGCCTGGGCTCAGACTCTTTGTGACTTCTACACCAACCGCGCGTTCTTTTACTTGTTTTACAAAGTCGCGCACAACCGGCAAGGCAACGTCAGCCTCAAGCAATGCCATGCGTACTTCACGGAGTGTTTCTTTAATATTGTCTTCAGTTAGTCGGCCACGGCCACTGATGTTTTTAAGCGTTTTTCCTAAACGCTCTTGGAGGTTTTCAAACATGTATCGGTTCCAAAATCTCGAAATTGTCGGGCATTATACTGATATGCGAGCCACTAATACAGTATTCAAGCCGATTGTTCTGCTTTTTACGCTTTCGTTGAACGAAAATAAGAATAAGTTAACGGATTGAAATAAAACCCTATGCAAGCGCAGAGGCTTTAAATACAATAGCTAAAAAAGGAAAGCAAAAATTAGGCACTTATTTTTATGTTGATTGTTAGCTTGTCATTAATCGCCTGTCTCTTTTACGTCATGGCCACTAGCCATGTTTTATCGCGCTTATTTGACAAACAAGGTCCAGATCAAAAGAAAACCTTAATATTAAGCACCGTCGCCATTTTGACTCATATGCTAGTGTTGGTGAATTCAGTGTTTACGCATCAAGGACAAGATCTCAGTACCGTCAACGTTGCCTTGTTAACCTGTTGGGTTATCGTTGTTTCTGTAACGACCGTATCTTTACGCTTCCCTGCAACACTATTACTACCTGTGGTGTATGGCTTTGCCGCTATTTTGTTATTAGCAAGCCTGTTTATTCCGCACCATATTATTATGCATACAATAAACATAGATGTTGGTCTCGTTTTGCATATTTCACTTTCATTGTTGGCTTACTGCGTACTTATCATCGCCACGCTCTACGCCATTCAATTTATGTTTATTGATAAACGTCTAAAACAGCGGGATTTGGCGATTATGACCAGCCATCTACCGCCACTTATGCAAGTGGAAAGGCAGCTTTATCAACTGTTATTTGTAGGCACAGGTTTATTAACGCTGGCATTGGCATCCGGTTTTTACTTTTTAGACGGTATGTTCGCTAGAGAGACTATTCACAAAACCATTTTATCTATCGTTGCATGGCTTATTTATGTCGTCGTCGCATTTGGGCATAAGCAGTTCGGCTGGCGCGGTAAGTCTGTGGTGATTTCAATCATAACGGCTTCTGGCATCGTAACTTTAGGTTACTTTGGTAGTCGCTTTATACAAGAAGTGATTTTAGGCAGGTTTTAAACTTTAACTTGACTATCGTAACTCACTAACGCTTAATACTCTTTCGTAAGTAAAAAAGGGATCCACTGTTGGAAGACATATCGACCAGCGCCTTGTTTATCATACTCGGCGTGCTCATTTTGATGTCGGCTTATTTTTCTAGTTCAGAAACCGGTATCATGTCAATCAACCGTATTCGTCTACGCCATCTTGAAAAAGAGAATCACCGTGGTGCGAAGCGTGTAAGTAACCTCCTTAACCGTCCTGACAGACTGATTGGTCTGATCCTGATTGGAAATAACCTCGTCAATATTGCCGCTGCGCAAGTGGCTACCATCATTGGATTACGCCTGTATGGCGATATGGGTATCGCAGTTGCTACTTTTGGTCTCACACTTGTGGTTCTTATCTTCGCTGAAGTTACACCTAAGACTCTCGCGGCTTTATACCCTGAGAAAGTCGCGTTCCCAAGCTCTGTTATCCTCAAAGTATTGTTGAAGGTCTTGTTCCCTTTGGTTGTGGCAACCAACTGGATCACCAATGGTATGTTGCGATTGGTCGGGATCACACCACAAGAGATTGAAGAGCACAGCCTAAGTAAAGAAGAATTAAAAACCGTGGTAAATGAGTCGAGCGCTATGTTGCCCTCAAACCACCAAAACATGCTCACTTCTATCTTAGACTTGGATCACGTGACCGTAGAAGACATTATGATCCCACGCAGTGAAATCAATGCGATAGATATCAATGACGAGTGGAAAGATATTGCTCGCCAGCTCACGAATGCGCAGCACACCCGAGTGCTACTTTACCGTGACCAAATTGATGATGCAGTTGGTTTTATTCACGCTCGTGATGCGCTACGCCTACTGACAAAAGAGCAGTTTGATAAGCCGTCACTACTACGTGCGGTAAGAGAGATTTACTATGTACCAGAGAATACCTCGCTCAATACACAGCTGATTAAATTCCAAGAAGCCAAAGAGCGTATTGGTCTTGTTGTTGATGAGTATGGTGACATTCAAGGTCTGGTTACACTCGAAGATATTCTTGAAGAAGTTGTAGGTGACTTTACCACCACGCAGACGCGTGCGCCGAGCGAAGACGTAAACATGCAGCGTGATGGCTCAGTTATGGTTGACGGCAGTGTAAACGTGCGTGACTTAAATAAGGAAATGAGTTGGGACTTACCTACCGAAGGTCCTAAAACCCTGAGTGGCCTGATTGTAGAGCACCTTGAAGATATTCCAGATGCGCCTCTTGGCTTAACGATTTCTGGTTATAAGATGGAAGTCATTGAGATAAAAGAAAACATGATCAAGATGGTGAAAATTTCTTCTAATACCAATTAGCTTAATTAAGTGGTCTATGTTGAGGCAAGAAAATCTTGTCGATAACACCGCTACCACGTCCTGCTATCGCCAAGGTACCTACATCCATATAGGCAAGGCAAAAATTTTACTATTTAACCTGAGGTTTGGATAAGGAATGTTCCAACTCATTGTTGCTAAAGCAGAACTTAGTTTTCTCCTTGTCTAGCCAGCAAGTTTTAGGGAAAACAAGGCGAATTTACGCACCAATAGCTGGCTATTGGAAGTGAATTCAACGCAGTTAGCGCTAAAACTGGCTATTGGAAGTGAATTCAACGCAGTTAGCGCTAAAACTGGCTGCTAGAAAGGCATTAATTATCCGCAGCTCAGGTTATTTAGTTGTTCTAAATGAGAAATTTTTAACGCAGTTAGCGTCAGATTTTATCCTTCAAATTGAGCAAGTATTAAGACTAATTGGTATAACTCTTAAGCAAGTAAACTCAATTGCGGTGTTGAAAGTAACACCGCAATTTCCTCAAGAAAAAATTCGCTCGAACCAGTTCTTATCTAAATCATCTTCACAGCGTTTAAGTTGAACGGCATAGCGCGCAGCTCGATGCTTTACCTTATTTGCGACTTGCATTAACCATTTCTTATTTTTATAAGTGCCACGACGATAACCGCCCCAGCCTTCATGATAATTGAGGTATTGTGCATAAGCGTCCCATTTTGACACGCCGTTTACTTTGTGAGTTTTGTATACGAACCAAGCCATAAAATCGATGGCGTCTTCAAAGTCATCGCGATCTGCACCTGAGTTTCCAGTTTCACGAATATAATCAGACCAGGTCGGAGTTTTGGCTTGAGAGTAGCCATAAGCAGAGCTCACTCTGCCAACAGGAATAAACCACAGGAAATATTCCATAGGAGGAGCCGCATCGTGACGAAAAGAGCTTTCTTGGTACATCATACTCATCAGTACATGCTTTGGTGAGCCCCATTTTTCTTGAGCATCACGAGCATCATAATACCAATCTTCTTTTTCCTCAAAAATTTTACAAATATCATGAGGTTGTTTAGGTGGTGCAGTAGCACATCCGGATAAAACGGCGACGAGGCTAATTAAAATTAATTTTTTTTGCATTTTTTCGAAACCTAATGAACTTTTACAATTTGCATTGGTCTGAACTTATGAATGCAGCAGTTTAGCATTGTTTCATCCCTGAAATTTATTTGCGCAGCCTTATGGCTGCGCTTTTTTTTGCCTTGTGCATTATGCCCTTGAAAAATAATCGTCAAGGAAAGCCGTGAAGTCTACCGTATCCGCAGCTCTAACCGCAGCCTCATCCTCGAAAGACTGACGTGCAAATGACTTCAGCGTATCTTCATCGTAATAACCATATTTAATATCTTGATGAAGTTGCTTATATTTTTTCGCAAGTTCAATGCCCATTGAGCCTTGTTCTAAGGTACGACTCTTCAGTTGAGATAGCAACTGCCCAGAAAAAGTAAGTGCAGGCGTTTCAATTGACAACATTAATTTTTCCACCGTCGCCACATAGACTGATTGTTCAGTACTCGCATCTAACATTTTTGCGACTTTGAGTAAGTCTGTAAAAATCTCTGTGCCCCACTGTTTCACACTCACAGGCTCACCCGCTTTACTCAGTTCAAGTGCTGTGCAGCGACCTTGGTTAACCACCTGATGTAAATTCTTACCAGCGAGCTTCTGCGCTTCAAACGAAAGTTCAGGGCTTGGCTTTAACAAACAATAGGTTAAAAACACGTCTAGGAAGTGGATTTGCTCCAGACTCACACCGGTGTGCTCGAATGGGTTAACATCCAGCGCACGAATTTCGATATATTCGATACCACCACGTTCAAGTGCCTGAGTCGGCGTTTCACCAGACTTGGCATTGCGTTTTGGTCTAATTGGTGAGTAGAACTCATTTTCAATTTGTAAAATGTTGCGATTCAGCTGTTTTGGCTCTGCTGCTCGATAGTCTGGAATTTCATGATATAAGTCGGAGCGGCAACGAATGGCTTGTCGCAAGCCTTCAATATACTCATCCAGATCGTTATACATCACCTTAAGCGAGCTTTGTGCGCTATTGGTATAACCTAAATCACCCAGTCTAAGTGCGGTGCCATATTCAAGATATATGGAGCCATTTTCTAGCTTACTAAATGGCAAGTCGCTCTTTTTGCCTTGCAAAAATGACGGACAAAGCGCAGGAGATGCGCCAAACAGGTAGCTTATCAGCCACATTTCACGCTTGAAGTTACGAATGAGGCCTAAATACTGCTGGGAGATAAATGATTGTTGAGGGTTATCATCTTCAGACATCACTTGCAGGCTTTGCCATACGGTCTCTGGAAACGAAATATTGAAGTGCACACCCGCAATGGCCTGCATCATACTGCCATAGCGATTTTTCAGCCCTTCACGATATAGGGTTTTCATTTTGCCGATATTAGAAGTGCCAAACTGTGCTAGGACAATATCTTCTTCATCCTCAATAAAGCACGGCATCGACAAAGGCCACAGTAACTCATCACCCATGTTAGCTAAAGTAAACTTCTGTAGATCAGAAAGTTGCGCTAATGTCTCTTGTGGGTCCTCACTCACTGGAGTGATAAATTCGAGTAGCGACTCTGAAAAATCAGTGGTGATATGACCATTGGTCAATGCATGGCCCGTCTTTTCTGGATGCGGTGTTTTCGCTATTTTTCCCGACCCTTGGATCCGCAATGCCTCACGTTCGATACCTCTTTTGATACCTTTGAAAACGCCGCGATGCGCGCCGTCAGACAATAAGTCCAGCTTAGTGTTTAAGTCTAATTGTTTCAAAAATTCTTCCTCGAACCTACAGGCCAATTTCAAGTTTATGGGGTCGAAACCAAATTATACCAAGTGTATTCATTAAATGAGTGATTTAAACCGAGCAATCAATTTAAATATGGTTACTTTTAGTACACTTAGGCCTTAATAATAACTTTGCCAACATGCTTACCACTTTCCATAGTGATGAGCCAGCGCAATATCCGCCATAGCAAAGTAATGACTTACATTTATGCTGATTTTGCCAGCTTGGTACGCCTGATACAAATATTTAAGATCGTCTAAATTACTCGCAACCAACATCCCCTCAGCCCTTACACCCCTTGTCGTAGCTCGCTCACAGACCATTTCTTTGGTGACGCTGGGAATAGTCACTAGGTGCGAATCCGGCTTCATCGAGTCGACACACTGTAATGCAATATCGCCACCAATTAAGTCCAGTAAATCGCATTCAACTTGGTGCTGATAAAATTCGTCATAACTTATTGCCGTTACCTTAAGCTTTGACAACAATTCGTGCTCAGGGCGGGTCGAGACAGCAACTACCTTTCGACCTTCAAGCTGTGCTAGTTGAACTGCTAAATGCCCCACGCCACCGGTTGGTGCCAATACATATAGTGGACGATTATGATTCGAAAATTTATCTAGCGCCTGTTTTGCCGTAAGACCCGCAAGACAAAGACCTGCAATATCTGGATTTTCTTGCAAAGAAACCTTAATGAGCTCTGGCTCAAGCGCCACTACATAATCACTATAGGTTCCGGGGTTACTTGCAAACCCAATCATACCGATGACAAGGTCGCCTACTTTAAATTGGCTATCTGGGCCATAAACCTCAACCACCTCACCATACAGATCATATCCGAGCGGCAAAAAGGCATCTGCGCTTTTTTGCGCTGCAACATAACCAAGGCCTTGCCTGGTTTTCACTTCAATAGGATTAACGCTGGTACTGTTTACTTTTATGCGCACTTGGCCTGAACTAAGCGCTGGCAAAGAAATGGTGGTACTACACAGCTGATTGCTATCACCAAATTCGTAGATCCCGTAAGTGGTTGACTTATTTATCATGTGCGGCTTTCTTAGAAGACAGTTTGTTATCTTTGTAGAATACGCGAAAGGGTAAAGAGTTTGAAGAAATTTACAGTATGGGAAAGAAAAACGCTCTTACAGTATGGCTGTAAGAGCGTTTAGCCATATTAGTGATTGAACACTATCTGGTCGTCGACAACCTCGACTTTAATGGTATCTCCAGTCACAAACTTCCCTTGTAACAAGTCCTGCGCCAACGGGTTTTCAATGTATTGTTGCACTGCTCGTTTTAGAGGGCGGGCACCATATACAGGATCAAACCCGCTTGCAGCGATTTTATCAAGCGCGGCGTCACTGAGCTCAAGCGCAAAGCCTTTTTCAGTCAAGCGTTTACTTAATCTGTCTAACTGGATACTCGCAATTTCTTTAATATGTTCATTGATAAGCGGGTGGAACACCACAGTTTCATCAATGCGGTTAATAAATTCAGGTCTAAACTGACTTGCGAGCACGGCCATAACACGCTCCTTGAGTGTCGCGTAGTCGTTATTTCCTGCTTGCTCTTGAATGACATCCGACCCTAAGTTCGAGGTCATGATGATCACCGCATTTTTAAAATCAACCGTGCGACCTTGACCATCAGTCAAGCGACCATCGTCCAAGACCTGCAATAAGATATTAAATACATCTGGATGCGCTTTTTCCACTTCATCAAGCAAAATCACAGAATAAGGACGACGCCTTACCGCTTCTGTCAAATAGCCGCCTTCCTCGTAGCCAACATAGCCAGGAGGTGCACCAACCAAGCGCGCAACTGAGTGTTTTTCCATAAACTCGGACATATCAATGCGCACCATGGCGTCTTCTGTATCAAACATAAAGTTGGCTAACGCTTTGGTCAGCTCCGTTTTACCGACCCCTGTTGGACCTAAGAACAAAAACGAACCAATTGGGCGATTTGGGTCTGCAAGCCCGGCTCGCGAGCGACGGATAGCGTTGGCAACCGCATTAACGGCTTCGTCTTGACCAATCACTTTTTTGTGAAGCTCGTCTTCCATTTGCAGTAACTTTTCACGCTCACCTTGAAGCATTTTTGCGACTGGGATCCCAGTCCAGCGCGATAAAATTTCTGCAATTTCATCTTCACCGACCTGATTTTTTAAAAGACTCATTTCCTGCATTTCAGCCTGAGAAGCAAGGTCTAGTTTTCGCTCAAGCTCAGGGATCCGACCATATTGTAGTTCGGACATACGTTGCAAGTCACTTGCTCGACGCGCGACTTCTAGATCTAAACGCGCTTGCTCAAGCTCAGCCTTAATCACTTGTGTGCCTTGTAGTGAGGCTTTTTCGGCATTCCACACTTCATCAAGCTCTCGATACTCAGCTTCTAATTCATTAATGAGCGTTTGCATCTCAGTGCGACGCTTTTGACTCGCTTCATCTTTCTCTTTTGCCAGCGCGTTATCTTCCAATTTTAGTTGGATAATACGGCGCTCTAGTCTGTCTAATTGCTCCGGCTTTGAGTCAATTTGCAGCCGAATTGAAGACCCTGCTTCGTCTATCAAATCGATAGCTTTATCTGGAAGCTGCCGATCTGAGATATAACGATGTGATAAATTAGCCGCAGCGACAATCGCGGGATCGGTAATATCCACTGAATGGTGCAACTCGTAACGCTCTTTTAAGCCACGTAGAATCGCGATGGTGTCCTCTACGGTTGGCTCTGCAACAAATACTTTTTGGAAACGACGCTCAAGTGCCGCATCCTTTTCAATATACTGACGATATTCATCGAGCGTGGTCGCCCCCACACAGTGAAGCTCACCACGAGCAAGTGCGGGTTTTAGCATGTTACCTGCATCCATTGCACCGTCGGTCTTGCCAGCCCCTACCATAGTATGGATTTCATCAATAAAGAGAATAACTTGACCTTCTTCTTTAGCCAGCTCGTTCAATACCGACTTTAGGCGCTCTTCAAATTCACCACGGTATTTGGCTCCTGCCACCAATGCGCCCATATCTAGCGATAGTACGCGCTTACTTTTCAAACCTTCAGGAACTTCACCGTTGATAATACGCTGCGCGAGCCCCTCAACGATGGCGGTTTTACCAACGCCCGGTTCACCGATAAGTACAGGGTTGTTTTTAGTACGGCGCTGTAGCACTTGAATAGTGCGGCGAATTTCGTCGTCACGGCCAATAACAGGATCAAGCTTACCTTGCTCAGCACGCTCAGTGAGATCGATGGTAAATTTCTCAAGAGCTTGGCGAGTGTCTTCAGCATTAGGGTCATCCACTTTTTGACCCCCTCGAATAGCCTTAATGGCTTGCTCGATCTTTGGCTGGGTGATGTTAAGCGCTTTGAAAATCTCGCCTAATGGGCCTTTATCTTCGCACGCAGCAAAAACAAATAACTCGCTGGAGATATATTTATCTTTACGCTTTTGTGTATATTTATCACACAGATTGATCAGTGAAATAAGGTTATTTGAAAGCTGTACATCACCACCTACACCTTCTACTTTAAATAGCTTTTCAATGGCTTGTGACAACTTAGTATTAAGCTCGTCGGCGCTCACACCTGCTTGTGCTAATAATGCGCGCACACTCGAGCCGCTCTGTTGGAGCAAAGCATACATTAAATGAACAGGTTCAATAAATTGGTGATCGCGCCCAAGCGCTAATGACTGCGCATCAGAAAGCGCAGCTTGGAACTTGCTTGTAAATCTATCTAAACGCATGATTTATTTACCCATATAAAATATCGAATTACCTTATTTATGGGTATTAACTGAACGAAGATCAAGCGTAAAAGTAATAATTTACCCTGATTATTTGCGCCAAATCAAAGTTGCCATACGGCCCGTTGTTTTGTCTCTACGATAGGAAAAATACTGCTCGGACATAGTTACTGTACAGTGTTTATCGCCGTAAAAATTTTTTACACCTTGCTCGCGTAGTAACGATTGTGCAAGCTCGAAAATATCCGCAAGATATTTACCGTCTTTTTTGGCAACAAATGCCGTATTTCGTTGCGCCTCAAAAGCCTCTACTACGTCTTCGCCCACCTCGAATGCTCTAGGCCCAATCGCAGGGCCAAACCATACACAGATCTCTTCAGGTGCACAGTTAAACTTAGCCAGTGTTTGCGAGATAATTCCAGCCGCAAGAGGCTTCCAACCACCATGGATAGCGGCCACCTCTTCACCATCTTTTGATGCAAGCAGAATGGGTAAGCAGTCTGCTGTCATGATAGCCAGTGGTATTTGACGCAATCGAGTGTATAAGGCATCGGCTTGATGGACCTGTGCGATTTCAAACTGCTCGTCGACCACCACCACTTCTGCGCCATGTACTTGCTCAAGCCATACAATCGGGTTGGCCACATAACCATGTAAAATTCGACGGTTTTCGGCTACATGTTCAGCATTATCACCAACATGAAAGGCTAGATTGAAGCTATCATACGGCGGCGCTGAAACACCGCCCTTACGCGTTGTTGATAATGTCCCAACGAATTGGGTTAATGGCCACTGAGCAAGTTGCATCTTATAACGTTAAATCCGGGTTTTCTTTGGTATCTTCTCTGAGCGCTGCCACCAACTTAATCATATCTTCAGGCACAGGCGCTTCCCATGTCATCTTCTCGCCAGTAATAGGGTGAGCGATACTCAATTTTATAGCATGCAATGCCTGACGTTTAAACTCTCTTAATTGTTCGGTTAATCCTTGAGTCGCATTTCTTGGTGGACGAGGACGGCCGCCATAGAGCTGATCGCCAATTAGTGGGTGATTTAAATACGCCATGTGTACACGAATTTGGTGCGTTCTACCGGTTTCTAGGCGCAGGCGCAATCGCGTGTGTGCTCTGAACTTTTCAGCAACACGGTAATGAGTGATAGCTGGCTTACCCATCTCATGTACTGCCATATGTGTACGCTTGGTTGCGTGACGACCGATTGGCTTTTCAATCATGCCACCTGCGGTCATCGTGCCATTACAGACAGCTTCGTATTCACGTGTGAAGTTTTCACGCGCTTGCAGATTCTTCACCAAGTGCGTTTGTGCTTGAATAGTTTTCGCTACGACCATTAGACCAGTCGTGTCTTTGTCTAGACGGTGTACGATACCAGCACGAGGCACGTTAATGATTTCTGGGTGATGGTGCAGTAGAGCATTTAACACAGTGCCATCTGGGTTACCGGCACCAGGGTGAACCACCAGCCCCATCGGCTTGTTTATCACAAGAATATCATCATCTTCGTAAACAATGTCTAACTCTATATCTTGCGCTTCGTATTCACGTTGTGCTTCGATAACCGTCTCGATAGCGACACTTTCACCACCAAGTAACTTTTCACGAGGGGTGTTGAATACTTCGCCATCTACGGTGACTTTATCTTCAAGGATCCAAGTTTTTATTCTTGAACGAGAAAAATCCGGGAACAATTGCGCCAATATTTGGTCTAGACGTTTACCACCGAGTTCGACTGGAACCTCCGCTTGGAGGGAAATTTGCTCTGACATCTGAAACTTTACCTAATTTACCAGTGCAAGCCGTGCTCGACTGGGTTAGAATCGTATTAATGCATAGTTTACTCGGTTTTGCCGAGTTGGCCTAGCCGAAGAAAACAAAGGTAGTAAAATAAAATGATTAAAAACTTAAGGACACACGCCTTTAGGCTGGCGTTAGCCGCGTCTGTTTTGGGTTTGGCAGCCTGTTCATCCGCACCAGAACAAGAAGATATTGAACGCGTACCAAACAAATCCGCCCAAGCGCTTTATGAAGATGCTAAACAAACATTAGATTCAGGTTTATATGCCCGTGCCATTGAATTATTGGGCGCGATTAATGCTCGTTACCCGTTTGGCCCTTATGCAAGACAAGTTCAAATGGACTTAGTCTATGCATATTATCAAACAGGTAACACTGACCAAGCTCTTGCCACTATTGATCGTTTTATTCGCTTAAATCCAAATCATAAAGACCTAGACTACATGTACTACATGCGAGGCCTGGTAAGTATTAAAGCTGACGAAAACGCATTCCAAGAATATTTTGGTGTCGACAGAGCCGACCGCGATGCCAATCGCACCCGCGTTGCTTTTCAGGATTTAACCACGTTAGTTAAAAACTATCCAAACAGTCCGTATGCACCAGAGGCTAAAAAACGCTTAGTATGGTTACTAAACAAAATGGCTCGTTACGAACTGAGAGTCGCTGAATATTACTTCGAGCGTGAAGCATATCTTGCCGCAGCAAACCGTGGTAAATATGTAGTAGAGCACTACTCTCAAAGTAGTTATCTGACCCAAGCTTTTGACATTATGGAAAAAAGCTACCGCAAACTCGGCCTGCCAGACCTTGCAGATAACGTGAAAAAAGCCAAATCGGTTAACGCACGTAACAAATAAATAGAGTGCTAAGTCACGATATCACCGATGTCGTGACTTCTCTCCCAGCAGTACTCGCCTTCAAGCATCCTACAGCAGTAAAAAATACTTGTTTTCTGTACATAGACATCAGCCGTCAGCGTGTTTTATTTGATTCTAGTTGAATAAGGAAGGAACTAGGCTGCCCATAATAGAAGGTAAGCAGCCTTAAAAGGTAAGCATTTGACTTAACAGCGTATTAAATCGCTTCTTCGTCCTCTTCACCTGTACGGATCCGAACCACACGCTCAACATCGGTCACAAAGATTTTACCGTCACCAATTTTGCCCGTTTGCGCAGTTTTTAGGATAACTTCAATGGCTCTGTCAACGTCTTCATCTGCGGTAACAATATCAAGCTTTACTTTAGGCAAGAAATCTACCATATATTCAGCACCGCGATATAACTCAGTATGACCTTTCTGACGACCAAAACCTTTTACTTCACATACCGTCATACCTGTGATCCCCACATCCGAAAGCGCTTCTCGGACATCATCAAGTTTAAACGGTTTAATTATTGCTTCTATTTTCTTCATGACTATCTCGATTCCTTTGGTATAGCGTCGATTTTAGACAATCCGCTTGCCCAAGGCAAACAAAGACATTGAAAGTTGAGGTGATTTCACGCAATAATATTAATCATAAATTATTACTTTTTGGTTGTGAGGCGGTAATGAAACAATCAGCAGGATTCAATCTACTAGAACTGATGATAACCATCGCTATATTGGCTATCGTATTGGCCATTTCATTTAGCTTTGATGGCAACCTGCTGCAACGCAACCGAGCAGAGTCCTTCTTACAAGAATTACAGCGCAATATCGCTTTTGCTCGTGTAAAAGCAACCGCCGCAGACGAAATTGTCATTCTCTGCCCGGCCCCACCAGCAAATATTCAAGCTAGAACCGCATTTACTTGCCAAGATAATTGGGCAACGAACAGAATTAGCGTGTTTGTTGACAGAGATAAAAATGGCACATTTAGTAATGGTGATACTATCCATCGTACGATGGAGGTCGTAGACGATAACGACACTATGGTATTCTCTGGTGACAATCGTCTGAGGTTTGATTCAAGTGGACTCTTGAGTGGTTCAAGCGCTGGTAATTTTACCTATTGTCCTGGTAGTGACGACAACAATCAGCAATTGAGTGTTTCAACTGCCGGCACAGCATTATACCGAGGGAATACGACAGATACCTGTGAATAGCCACAAAAATACTAATATCTCGAAGTGCCAATCTTGCCTTTAATATATAAACGACTAGGCTTAAAGAAAATATAATACGAGGCAAAGGATATGCATCGTCACATGGGTTTTTCCCTATTGGAATCTTTAGTGTGTTTGGCGATTATCACCATCGTCAGTTTATTTTCTCTTCCCAGTCTTACGGCTTTATTTCATTTTGATAAACCAAAAATGAAACTTGAAGCATTGCGGCGAGCCATCAATTTTGCTCGTATTCAGGCTGTTGCAAGCGGTGCAACCGTTACTTTATGCCCACTGAAAAACAATCGCTGCGACGACAAAGAGTGGCACACTCAGTTAACGGTTTTTATCGACTACCGCCCCCAAGGTGAGTTTTCAGGCGATGATTATAAATTAGCGGTTGTGGACTCAGTAGACTCAGGTGACAAACTCACCTACCCAAGAAACGCCATTATATTTCGCCGCTTTGGCCATCTCGCGGGACTCTATAACGGTACTTTTGTCTATTGTAACGCAAGTTCTACCGTGGGGTTGTCGTTGTCAGTTAGCTACACTGGGAGAAGCACTCTAAAAGATACTGATGAGTGTCAAAAGTAAATAACCTAAGCTCGGGGATAGTTAGTATGAATACAAAGGGGAGTTAGCTACTCCCCCCGAAAATTAACGTTCCCAGCACCTATCTATAGCGTCTTGATCCGTTGTCCCAGTCACACCACGAACCCCAAGTTCATCAATAGTTAAAGCTGGGCACTGTTCATCGCCTCGAACCGGCCCTGCTGCGGCTGTTGCAACGATTCTAAAGGTATCTGCAGTAACGTTTTCAAGTGTTACATTGAAATAACCATTTTCTGTTGCCGTCGCTACACCGATTGCCGCTAGATTATCGCTGTAAACTCTATTATCAACAAAAAACTGCTCTTGCTTATTCGCGGCGTCAAGTAACAAAGTCATGGCATCAGCCCTTGCCCCTCTTCTCACATACTCAGTGTAATTAGGGTACGCAATCGCAGAGAGAATACCGATGATCACCACCACTATCATTACTTCAATTAAGGTAAACCCTCTTTCGACTAAACAACCTGCGGAGTTATTTCTATTCATCTTTCCCTTTCTCATCGCTATCTTCTCTCTTATAGATATAAAGCTGTTTAGTCTTTATCTTTGTACTTTTGATTGTGAATATTTCGACCGGCTCTTTAGAAGGTACTGGTTCACTAGGAATACTCGGTGGTGCAAAAGGAGTACTTGCATCAGGTCCTGCTTCAATCCCAGGACCTGGAATATACACAATATTGTCTCTTACTATGATCGAGGGCTTATCTGGTAAGTCTTGTGATGTAATATAGGTTTTTCCTGTTCCATAGTGTAGGTGAAACATATAGAGCTGCCCCTTACCGCCTGTGAGCGTACATTGCTGAGTAGTCTGGTCTGCTGGGGTAAATGACGTAAAATAAGCGACCCCACCAATCACTGTTGATTCTGCTAGCGACTTTTCTCCACCAGACAATTGATACTTCCAACCTTTAAATTGAGCCAGCTTAGCCTCTTCTTTAACGAATTTTTCCAAGTCATTTACCGCATTACCAAAAGGATCATCTTTCATTTCCATTAAATCGCTGATTACTATCGGTTCCGGGATATCCTCAACAAAGGATTTTGTCTTGGTATTCATATCCCTAACCATAAAGAGATAATCTGTTACGCTTGAATCTATTGGCTTTGCGCGATTGCCGCTCCCTATTACAATGGCATCAAACGGCGTATCTTTTCTATCCATTCGATAATCATCTTTTCCTGTGCCAAAGATAGTTTTCGTTACTTGGCTATAGAAGGTTCTTGCTATCGTAGGTTTATAGAAAAAACGTCTATCCTGATCAGCGGCTGTACTACCCAGTTGTGCAAGCTCAAAGTGTGTCCACGGCTCCGTAGGATCATTAGGGTTTGGTCCAGGCATATCTATTCGCCATATACTGCCTGCGGTATCCGCTAAATATATTCGGTCGCTAAAGCCATCGTAGTCCGAATCCGTCAATGCAGGTTGCGCAACGATGCTATGCTCCCCCTTAAACGCATCTCCAGTAAGCGACCAAACGATATCAGCATTGTTTGACATGATATCGACCATGTAAATACCAACACCTTTGTTATTCTCATCGACTGAGCGCGATACATTATCCTTGTTGGTGTTATAACCTGCAGCAAAAATCAATACGGGTCTATTCTTTTGCTTTTCAATAAAGCTGACGACAGGCTTAGACCACGTTTGTCCCAAATCTTTAAACTTATTTGAATCACCAGAAATAGGCCCACCCCAAAGTAATGATGGCGAATCAGGGTTAGTGATATCGAAACCATAGTACTTGTTTCCACCACGGCGCATACCAACAAAGGCCCACACCTTGTCACCAGACTCTACTTTTCGGTTTTTATTGATATCATGAAAATAGACAGTAATTGGGCCATCCATGCCATATAACTTGGTTTCTGCTTTTTCCGTTTTCACTGGGTTTAAGATAGATAAAAGCGACTTCGGAATAAATGCCCAACTTTCGCTTACACTGTTACCATTGTCTTTGAACATGTGTAACACACCAGCATTGGTGCCTACTAAGATGCGAACGTCACCATTCCCATAGTCAATTGATGCTGGCTTTGAATGAAGCGGATCTGCAAATATATCGGCTCTTCTATCCGAAGAAAAACCATCTCCATCGTCATCATCTACATCTTTGCCAATTACCCAGTTGAAGACTTCTTGTAACTGGCTTTTACTGGCACCACTTAGGCCCATCGCATCCGCTAATTGTGTTCGGCCACCGTATACACTCTCTGCATTATCATAAGTAAATTCAACTAACGAGCCGCCGTCAAAATCCGACAGCACTTTTCTCGTTAGTTGATTTTCCAAAGCGTAGTTAACACCACCCTTTTCAATATTATTGCCATCCTTCGAGCCTCCAGCTGACCAAAAGGTGGTAATACTGTTTGAGATTGCGCCTTTTTCATCTATCGCGGGGGTACCTTCTTGGCCCACCACTTTTTTATTTTCAAATTTTAATTTTTTAAGGTTACCGCGCCAGCGAGTATGAGTTTCCGGCTTAAACTGAGTGTAGTATAAAGCGTTTCCAGTTTGTGTCGGGTCTTGTGCGTTGGCAGACACGGTTGGTGAACTAAAGCTTGCACTCACATTTCTGATATTGGTAATCGTGGTTTTGAGCACGTCCGACAAGTCGTTTGCGGTATGCGCATGAAGATATTGCCCACCACCTTGCGTCGCGGTTTCTTTAAGCAGATCTATGCCTGTACCCGACATACCATTACCAAAACCAATCGTGAAGACCCGTGCAAAATCGTGTTCATCAGGTGTAGAAGGATATAAGTCAACTTTAACTTGAGACGTACCGCGCATTGTTTTAGCTAATGCGGGTAAATAATTTTTAGTGACACCAGAACCTTCATTTATATCAAAGTAATTGGGATAAGAGCCATAGACTGAAAAATATTCATTCACTATGCTATTGTTTGAGCTAGTGTCACTGGTTGGATCTCCATCTGTCATTAAAATTAAATTAATTGAGGTATCGCAGCGTTCATCCGCGCCACGGGCTGGAGTAAACGCGGAGATATAATTACCACGACGCTCTATACTCTTATCTCTATCGTTTCCACCGTTTTCGCCCCAGTAGACATCTCCACCTTTAAGGTAGTTATACAACTCCCATAAGGTTTCAGATAACGGCGTTGAGCCAGACGCTGGTAATGCATTTATTTTTTCTACAATGTCATCACTACTACTACCAATACCATTTAATATATAACCGCCACTTGAAGAATATAGGCGAGATAAACCAAATTGGATATCTGCGTTGTCTCTCACCAGTTTACGCATCGCGTTTTGCGCAACTTTGAGGCGGCTATCAGCACAGCCCTGTACAGCTTGATTGTACTCATTTGCTTGATAACAGTTACTACCGTTAAAGCACTCTGTTTCTCGGTATCCATAACGTGTTTCATAACGCCAGCCAGTCCACACGCGATATGAGTAACGCTCATAACACGCCTTACCATTTTGTGAGTCCCACGCCATACTGCCCGATGTATCAAATAACATTAATACTCTGGGCTGCTCACGGGTAGAGACATTATGTTTAACGTAAAGCTCGATATCTTCGGCCTGAGCGATTTGTGTCAACGCGGACCAAGTAATTAAAATACAAAATAACTTTTTCATAATTTATATCCGAAGAAGTCTATAATTAATTTGAAACACTGACTATTTCTTGCCCAATACCCATCACAATAGTTACATTGTGACGACCTCTATCGCCGTAATCCACCGTCGCCTGGACTTCCGTCATGTTACAGACGAATCCATCCGTGTAATCAAATTGCCGAGGACAAAATAACTCAAGCTCTCCATTGTTTAAGTTCGTTACGGTCGCTTGTAAGCCATTGGGTGTTTGTACTGTTGCCCCATCGTCTGCTAGCTGCTGCCGTGAGCGTAAAAACACATTATTGGGGGCTCGCTGCTCTTGTCGTATTAATCTCTGCATTTCACCAAACAGTAAGCTCTCGGCTTCTTCTCGTTCCATCACCGCATGCGTCATTTTAATATCCAAGGTACTTGTGCTCATTAAAGTCACTGCAACCGCCATAACAGCAACCACCATCACCATCGCCATGATCAGCACTACACCTCGTTGCTTTACATTTCCCATGCTGAGCCTCCCATGTTGTACATCGAAATCGTGGTTGAGAAAACCGTTCTGCGAACCGCATCTGTATAAGTTAGCTCTCGACGAGCAGGATCATTACCAAGATAATATGTTCGCTTTTGCACCCCGAAATCTGCATCAGGCTGTAATACTCTAACTAAAACAAACAGCTGCAAAGACAAAATGCCTCGTGTTCCGCTCCAATCAGCCTCAGACATATTCGCAGTATGCCTGTATCTGTCTACGCGGCCGTCATAGTCGGTATCTAAACCAAACACAAACCGTATCTGTTCAACACCTTCAATCACTAGCTCATCAACCATTCCACCGCTAATTAATAGCCTCTTCCGCCTCAACACTGGAACAGTAATCGTACGATTATTGATAACTTGCTCTTCTTCACTCACATAGTAAACATGATGGCTATAGGGCCATAATGTGGCATTTACACTTGGCATATCGACAATGCTATTACCAGCAATAAACTCTGCTTGCTCCTGCTGTGCAATAAAATAGTACCTAGTCTTCTGTACCTCCCCTGCATTCGGAACTAATCCCGTGATACCTACAGGGTTACCTTCAAGAAATTTCATTTGCAACACCTCAGACTGAGGCACAGCTCGAGAGATACACCCTAGTGCTGATGCACCATTTGTGACTGTTGCCCATATAGGCCTAAAATTTGTTGGGTCATTGTTAGGGAAACTTCCGTTGTTAGGTCCGCCAGAACAATCGTTCCCAGGGTTTGCCGGTGCATTTTGATTAGTAGCAGTGAAACCCTTGTCGTAAAAAGTTCCCCAGAAACCTACTTGCTCAATATCACGGCGCATTATTGATAGAGCCAAGCGACCCTTTTCTTGTAATTCTCCAATTTGCATCGTGTCATTGGTGGTCGCCTTCATACCTATGTATGTTGCTATAACACCTGCCAATAACATTACACCAATGAACATGGCGATCATTATTTCTAATAAAGTAAACCCTAACATCCTTTTCATGGCTCACTCCTAATTAAAACAAATGTGTCCATAACTACTGCTCTGCGTCTATCATCAACCGTGCCACAATCTCCCGCGGGATTATTCGCAAGGGCTGTCATGGCTTGACGACCTCGCCAAGTGACAATGACCTGTACATTTACCCCTGATGTATCACCGGCAACGGAGGTGGGGTTAATACACACTACCGCGTTATCCAATGAGCCTGTATTTTCCCTTGCTCTTATCGCTTGACGCCAATTAGCAATATCTGTTTTCGCAAGCGTTTCTGCATTACAGCGCTGTGTATAACACGTGGTGTTTGCCTGTACGTCTTCGGTACTATTAAAGTCAACATCGTAAAGTGTGGTTATATTTGCCGCATCATTACTACGAATACGATGCATAATGTCACTGGCAAGCTCGACCGCTGCTGCTCGCTGCATAGAATCAAAACTTGCCTGCTTAGCTTTTGCTTGTAATGCCACAGCACCAAGCAGCCCAAAGCTTAAAATCATAAACGCAATAAGCACTTCTAACAGTGTGAAGCCATGTTGCTTTAGCGAAATATGCATATCTCAACCAGAATTCAATTGTCCTAGCTTCAGTGTAAGCAGTCGTCTTTGAAACTCAATACGGGATAGTATGAAAGGTCTATTGAGGCGATAAACGGTTTATTCACCGCTTAGCTTAACACTCAAAATAATGTTTTTAGTTGGGTGTAAGCTCTACGGCTAACTTCATAGCGATTGGGCAGCGACTTGAGGCAAACATAGTGCTTTTGTTCATGTAGTTCTAAAGCCGAAATTTCTGTTCGCTTAACTAATGTACTGCGATGGATTTGAATAAAATGTGTTGGAAACTTATCTAACAGTGACTTGAGTGACATGTCAATTAATGCTTGTAGGCCGGAATTCAAGGTTATTCGCGTATATTTTTCATCCGCCTCGGCAACAATAACATCCGAAACCTGAACGTAACGCAACTCACTGCCAACGTAATAGCTGAGCGTCTCCATACTCGGAAAGATAGTAGTCAATAAAGCATCTAGCTTATCACTATCTAGTGGCTTCACTAAATAACCATTGGCGTGCAGTTCAAATGCTTCTAACGCATATTCCGGATGCGCCGTTAGAAACACGATTTTCATCCTCGGAAATTGCAGGCGTAATTGACTCGCAAGCTCAACACCTGACTGACCCGGCATCGAAATATCAAGAAAAATTAGCTGTACAGGCTCCTGATTTAGTAGCGCTTCCACACCGTCAGCGCAGTCAACTTCACCGATACAACGAAAGCTTGCGTGCTTTTGCATTAATCGTTTAACGCGAGCTCTTGCCAACGGCTCATCATCCACAATAAGGTAAGATATTACTGTTTTCATAGCGGTAGCGAAAAACTGACGGTATAGCTATCTTGACTGGCTTCGGTTTTAAAATCAATTGGCTGATTGTAGTGTAAAGCCAAGCGGCGTCTGATGTTACTTATCCCAATGCCATGCCCTTGGTGCGTCGGCTTTAATTTTGCGTCATAGCTGTTAAAAATTACCACCGTTAAGGTGCGTTTACTACAGTGAATATGAATACGAATATCCGCTCCATTTGGGTTTGGCTCTACCCCATGGCTAACCGCGTTCTCCACCAATGGCTGTAATATCAACGCAGGGATCAAAACATCTCCCAAGACATTGTCTAATTCCCACTCTACCCTCAAACGCTCTGCAAAGCGCCACTGCTCAAGTGCTAAATACGCTTTGCATAAAGATATTTCACTTTCTAGCGGAACAATATTTTGTGTGGACATCGCAGCGCGAGATAAATCGGCAAGGGCTAATGCTGACTTTTCTGCTGCAGTTGGATCGATATGAGTCAATTCGGCCACGGTATTGAGTGAGTTATATAAAAAGTGCGGCCGAATTCTCGCATGTAACGCTTCAAGTTCCGCTTGAGATAGCGCTTTCACCTTACGAATATTATCGGTAAAGATAGCTAAGAAATGCGCGAAAAGTGTGATAATGCAAAGACATATTGCGATGTTACGCCATAAGCTCAATTCAATTTTTGCCTCATCAATCCAACCGAGCAGTGTAAAACCATAGGGAAAAGCCGTACTAGTGACAACAGTACAAAGCACGAAGACAGAAATGAGAATACCTGCTTCAACTAGATCTGAGCGCTTCTCAACAGCGTGGCGCACAATCGCTATCACGGCAAGTGATAAAAAGGCAGTGAAATGAATAAATAAGCTGCTTAATCCAAGGGATTGCCAAAACGCAGTCGCGGAAATCAGCGTATATAAAAAGGCGAGGATTTGCGAGGCAACTAGCAATGCTAGCACACCTCGCTCACTCAATAGTGCAGACAACAACCTGATACGCGGTGTCATCGTGCTAACTCTCTTATCTGAGTTCTACTGGTACGGCAAACACGACATTTTCTTCTTGTCCTGGGTTCTCAACTACCGTTTCCCCACCAAGTTCTTTAAGTCGAGTGATAACCTGTTGAACCAACACTTCAGGTGCAGATGCGCCGGCAGTTACACCTACCTTTGCAACCCCATCGAACCAAGTTTCTTCGATAGAAGATGCATCATCGATAAGAAACGCCTTGGTGCCCATTTTATCTGCAAGTTCTCTCAAGCGGTTAGAGTTCGAGCTATTTTTCGCCCCAACCACAAGCAACAAATCAACTTTGTCAGCTAAGTCGCGAACTGCATCTTGGCGGTTTTGCGTAGCATAACAGATATCATCTTTTCGAGGACCACTGATGTTCGGAAACTTGCTACGCAGTGCGTCAATTACATCCGCAGTGTCATCTACCGATAATGTTGTTTGACTGCAATAGAACACATTGTCAGCATCTTTCACTTCGAGTGCTGCTACATCCTCTGGTTTTTCAACGAGATAAATACCACCATTCGGATTGTCATACTGACCCATAGTACCCTCAACTTCAGGGTGCCCATGGTGCCCAATCAAAATACACTCAGTACCTCTGCGGCTAGCACGCGTCACTTCCATATGCACCTTTGTCACTAACGGACAAGTTGCATCAAAGACTTTTAACTCTCGGCGCTTCGCTTCATTACGTACTTGCTGAGAAACACCATGCGCGCTGAAAATAACAATACTGTCGTCTGGCACTTCATTTAGCTCTTCAACGAATACCGCACCACGAGACTTCAGACCATCAACAACATATTTGTTATGAACAACTTCATGGCGAACGTAAATAGGCGCTTCGAAAATATCGAGTGCACGCTCAACAATGCTAATCGCTCTATCTACACCTGCACAGAATCCTCTCGGGTTTGCCAGCAAGATATCCATTAGTTATTTACCTCAAGAATTTCAACTTCAAACGTTACTTTTTGGCCTGCAAGCGGGTGATTGAAATCGACAGTTACCGAGTCGCCAGCTACTTCTCGGATCAATCCAGGTAAGTCAGTACCATCTGGTTGCGTAAATGCAATGATGCTACCTACTTGAGCGGGGGTTTCTGCGCCAAATTTGCTTCTATCAACATAGTAGATATTGTCAGGATTTGGTTGTCCAAACGCGTCTTCTGGCTCTAGCTCAAAAGATTTCTCATCGCCCGCTTTTAATCCAAGCAAACACTTTTCAAAATTTTCCGTCAGGCTGCCATCACCCATAAACAACTTAGCGGGTTTATTATGAACTTTGGTAGAATCTGCTGCTGAACCGTCTGATAACTTGATTGAAAAATGGAACAAGACTTCAGACTTTGCTCCAATTAGTTGCTCACTCACGCATTTTTCTCCTGTGGTTTATCGCCACTGGTAAAGGCATCGAAAATTAATAGGGCAGCACCGCCGACAATGGCTATGTCTGCGACATTAAACGCTGGATAGTGCCAATCCTGATAATAGAAATGTAGGAAGTCAATCACATAACCATGAATAATGCGGTCGTATAAATTTCCTACCGCACCACCTAATACCAGCGCATAAGCTAATCCCAACTTCCAATTTGATGCTGGCAATTTACGAAGCCAAAAAATCAATAAAGTGCTAATAGCAACGGCAATGCCACTTAAAAAGTAACGCTGCCAGCCACCAGCTTCACTTAAGAAGCTAAAAGCCGCACCATAGTTATGCATATAGGTGAGATTGAATATAGGCAAAATATCTATGGACTCATAGAGTTCCATTTCAGCCATAACCAGTGCTTTGGTGAAATAGTCTACTGCAAAAAGCAGTAGACTAAGCCACAACCACACCAGACCACTTTTCTGTGTAGTTTGTGTCACGTTTTACTCCTAGGCGAATTGACGCTGCTCGCCGTCACCTTCAACGTTACTAATACAACGGCCACAGATATCTGCATGTTGCTCATTCTTACCTACGTCGTCCGTATAGTGCCAACAACGATCACATTTTTTAGCCGATGTTGCCGCTACACTAATGTATAAACCATCAATTTCTGATGAAATTGCATTTTCTGGTTTGTTGTTGACTACTTCTACCGTTGCTTTCGAAGTTAGTAAAACGAAGCGCAATTCGTCGCCAATGGCATTGAGCTGCTCAGCTAAGTCACCGCCAGTATATAGCGTTACTTCAGCCTGTAGCGTCGCACCGATCACTTCTTCTTTACGTGCATTCTCGAGTACACGGTTTACTTCATCACGTACCGCCAGTAGGTTTTGCCAGTACTCGTTATTTAACGAGCCTTCTGTCGCCCCTTCAATTGCATCATACCAAGTATCCGTGAATACAAACTGGCCACGCTCACCTGGTAATACTTCCCAGATTTCTTGTGCAGTAAAGCTCATGATTGGCGCCATCCAACGTGTCATCGCTTCGGCGATATGATAAAGCGCTGATTGACAAGAACGACGGGCATGGCTATCACTTTTCGCCGTGTACTGACGGTCTTTAATCACGTCTAGATAGAACGAGCCCAATTCACCAGTACAGAAATTCATAAGCTTCTGTGTTACTTGAAGCATTTGATACTTGTCGTACGCTGTTTTGATCTCAGTTTGTAGCTGTGCAGCACGCGCAACAATCCAGCGATCTAGCTCAACCATATCTTCAATTGCTACTAAATTCGTTTTTGGATCAAAGCCGCTTAGGTTCGCAAGTAGATAACGACTTGTGTTACGAATACGACGATAACGGTCAGCTGAGCGCTTAAAGATTTCATCAGACACAGTCATTTCGGCCGTATAATCGGTAGAAGCTACCCATAAACGTAAAATATCTGCACCTAGTTTGTTCATGATGTCTTGCGGCGAGATCACGTTGCCTAATGACTTAGACATCTTGTGGCCTTTTTCATCGACCGTGAAGCCGTGCGTTAACACTTGCTTATAAGGTGCATGACCATTGATAGCAACTGAAGTCATCATTGATGACATAAACCAACCACGGTGCTGATCCGAGCCTTCAAGGTAAAGATCTGCAGGACCTGTTAAATCTTCGCGTGCATCAACAACACACGCATGCGTTACACCTGAGTCAAACCATACGTCTAGCGTATCTTGTACTTTTACGTACTGTTGAGCATCTGCTTCACTTAATAGCGCGCTAGGCTCTAAGTCGTACCACGCCTGAATACCCTTTTCTTCCACTAATTTAGCAACGGCTTCAATAAGGGCTTCCGTTTCAGGATGTAGGCTACCGGTGTCTTTATCGACAAATAATGCGATTGGTACACCCCAAGTACGCTGACGTGAAATACACCAGTCAGGGCGACCTTCAACCATGTTTGCGATGCGGCTTTCACCCCACTCTGGTAACCATTCTGTCTTTTTGATTTCATTCAGTGAATCAGCACGTAGGTTAGCCTGATCCATGCTGACGAACCATTGTGGCGTCGCACGGAAAATAATAGGAGTTTTGTGACGCCAGCAATGAGGGTAACTATGCGTTAGCGCCTTATGACGGAACAACACACCTTTCTCAGTTAATAACTCAATGATGCTGTCATTTGCTTTAAATACGTGCTGACCTGCAAAAATCGGCGTATCTGGTAGATAAACACCATTTGCACCAACAGGGTTAGCAACTTCTAGACCGTAAGCCTGACCCGCTGCAAAGTCTTCTTGACCGTGACCAGGTGCTGTGTGAACGATACCAGTACCTGAGTCTGTTGTTACGTGCTCACCTAAAATAACAGGCACATCGAAATCTAAGAATGGGTGTGCAACGCGCAGATTCTCAAGTGCAGCGCCTTTCGCGTAACCTAGTACGTGGAAGTGCTTGAATCCAAAACGATCAACAGCGTCTTTTACTAATTCAGAACCAAGCACAATACGCTGCTCTTGACCTTCATCTTCAATTTGTACCAGCGCATACTCTAGCGCGCCGTGTACTGCCACAGCGCGGTTTGCTGGTAATGTCCAAGGCGTTGTAGTCCAAATTGCGGTACTTACTTCGCCCTTGCCTTCATGGCCTTCGGCCAAGCCAAACGCACCAATGATTGCCGCTTGATCAGCAAACACAAATTTTACGTCGATTGCTGGCGATTGTTTGTCTTGGTATTCAACTTCCGCTTCTGCAAGCGCTGAACCACAATCCGTACACCAGTGAACTGGCTTTGCACCTTTGTGCAGGTGACCATTTTTGATAATACGACCAAGCACACGAATAGCATTGGCTTCAAAATCAAAGTTCATGGTTAAGTATGGCTTATCCCAGTCACCTAACACACCAAGGCGTTTGAAATCTGTTTTTTGGCCATCAACTTGCTTTTTAGCATAGTCGCGGCACTTTTCACGGAATTCAGCAGCCGATACTTTCTTACCTGGTTTGCCTACTTTCTTTTCCACCTGTAGCTCAATTGGAAGACCATGACAGTCCCAACCAGGTACGTAAGGTGCATCAAAATCAGAAAGCGTTTTTGACTTAATAATAATATCTTTTAGGATTTTGTTTACTGAGTGACCTAGGTGAATATCACCATTTGCATACGGAGGACCGTCATGCAAAATAAATGGCTTTTTACCTTTTTTCGCAATGCGAATTTGACCGTATAGGTCTTCTTCATACCATTTTTTCAGCATCTTTGGTTCGCGTTGCGCCAAATTACCACGCATCGGAAACTCGGTTTCCGGTAGATTTAAAGTATGTTTGTAGTCGCTCATTTATCCTACTTTCCGTATCGGCTACGTTAAAGAAAAACACTGTTTTGCATTGCTAACATCACGACTGATTTGTTCTGTTAACTGCGACAATGTTTCGAATTTTTGCTCATCGCGAAGCTTTTCAATTAGCTCCACTTTCATAAACTGACCGTAGATGGTCTCATTAAAATTAAACAGATGCACCTCTAAAAGGGCTTTCGTTCCGTTTAGGGTTGGCTTAGTGCCAACATTTGCTACACCATAATGTGTTTTGTGATTCACAGTCGCTTTGACCGCATACACACCGCGCACAGGGCTCACTTGGCGTTTTAAGGCAATATTTGCAGTATGGAAACCAAGCTCTCTGCCTTTCTTCCAACCGTGAATAACACGGCCTGAAATGGCATAGGTATGGCCCAACATATCATGTGCTTGACGCAAATCACCAGCCGCAAGTGCCGTGCGGATCAACGTGCTACTTACACGACAATCTTGCTTGCGAAAACTTGCCGTGTCTTTTACTTGCATACCTAGCGGTTCGCCTACTTGCTTTAACATTGCAAAATCACCAGCACGTTCACGGCCAAAACGAAAATCATCGCCGACCGTGAGCGCCTTGGTTCCAAGCTTTGTCACTAGGACTTCTTTGATAAATTGCTCTGCATCTTGCGAGGCAAATTTGCGATTAAAATTGACGCAAATGACTCGCTCTATGCCAAGCTCTTGCAACAGGACTAGCTTATCACGTAATCGCGTCAGCCTAGCCGGTGCTTTATCTTTGGCAAAAAACTCCAAGGGCTGCGGTTCAAATAACATCACTGTGCTTGGAAGTTGATAGTGTTTTGCGTCGCTAATCAGCCCCTTCAAAACCTCTACATGTCCAAGATGAACCCCGTCAAAGTTTCCAATCGTCAACACACAACCAAAATGATGTGGTCGAATATTATGGATCCCTCGGATTAGTTGCATAGTGCCGTGCCTTTGTGCAGCAAATATCAAAGAGCCCGATTATACCCAAGTTGCTTAAAAATGCGAATCAAGCATCTCGGATTGTGCTCAATCTTACCCCTAGTATAAATAGTAAACTAAAATAGCTCACCATTGCGGTTACTAATAATCCGCAAAGTAATAGCACCTGCTCCATCAGTCCCCACTCTAGCCATTCAAAGCGGGCGCCGAGAAAGTATACGCATGCTGCCATCATGGCCGCTGAAATAAAGCATTTGGCAGTAAAACCAAGAGAAAATGCGCTTAGCTGATACACACCTTGATGTGACAGCTGACGATAAAGTAAAAACGCATTACAAGACGCCGACAATGAAGTTGCCAATGCTAGGCCTAGATAACCAATAAACGGTGCTAAGATAAGATTGAAAACCATATTGAGTGCCATGGTAATAATACCAATACGAACAGGCGTTTTGGTATCTTGTCTGGCGTAAAAGCCCGGCGCCAGTACTTTAATCAACATAAAGCTTAACAAGCCAACGGAATATGCGGCTACCCCTAAGCTTACCTTATTTATATTGTCTGCATTTTGAGAAACAAACTCACCGTGTCCAAACAATACTGAAATAATAAGTGGGCTTGTCACCATCAGCCCTAGCATCGCTGGTAATCCCAAGAAGATGACAAAACGTACACCCCAATCTAGTGTTTTCTGAAAGTCTGCACTTTTTTCTCCTGCGTGTAATTTAGAAAGTGCAGGCAGTATCACGGTCGCAATACCGATACCAAATAGGCCGAGTGGAAACTCAATTAATCTGTCTGAATAATAAAGCCAAGCAATCGATCCCGTCACGAGAAAAGAGGCAATGACGGTATCCAGTAGTAAGTTAATTTGGCTAACAGAAACACCAAATAATGCTGGGATCATCAGAGTTCTTACTTTGGTTATTTCAGGGCTCCGCCATGCAAATTGAGGGCGACTCAAGACTTTTAAGCGCAACAAGAATGGGATCTGGAATAATAGTTGAACAATACCACCAATAAATACACCGAGTGCTAGAGCGTACGCACCTTGTGCAAATTTATCATGGAGAAAAATAGCGCAGCCAATAATCGACACGTTGAGTAAAACTGGCGTAAAGGCCGCTGCGGCAAAGCGATTATAAACATTCAGTACCGCCCCACTAAGTGCAACTAATGAAACAAAAAATAAGTAAGGAAAGGTGAGCTTTAATAGTGCGCTTGCAAGCACAAATTTTTCGGCATCTGCACCACCTTGCCACCAGTCGAGAAACCAGCTTGTGCCAAATAATGCGGCGATCACAGGCGAGCCTATCACCCCTAAAATAGTAACAATAAGCAATACAGTCCCGAGTGTCCCAGCGGCTTGTGCAACGAATAACCTTACTCTATCGTCTCCATGCTTTTCTTTAATTTCTGAAAGTACAGGAACAAAGGCCTGAGCAAACGCGCCTTCTGCAAATAACCTACGCAAAAAATTAGGGATCCGGTTGGCGAATAAAAAGACATCGGCGGCCAATCCTGCGCCCAATAGGTTTGCCACGACGGCATCTCGAACGAGGCCCAGAACCCGCGAAATCATAGTCATGGCACTGACAATCATACCCGATTTAAATAACCCTTTTGCCACCTTAACTCCTAAATTCAGTGAATCGCGGCAGATTATGCCACAGTCGTTGTGCATTTAGCACTAGGCGTGCCCTGTCAGCTTTGATACAATACGCGCCATTAACCTTGGTAGGCCTGTTTCACCTTGTGAAATTTGACTGTTTACTTTGGTTCAGACCTGAGATTTTCAAGGCACTTTGTGAAGCTACGCTTTGCAAATTATTAGTGCAACTTGGGATATTACGGGTTTACTTGCCTGCTATAGAAGTAAAAATGTCGCATAGCAACGTTTTGATTTGTACAGGTTAAGAATTGAGAATAGCCCAAGTCGAGTCTTGGGTGTTGAACATTAGGCCGCGCTTGTTAATTTATATTGACTTTTGCGATTAAAACAGGCATATTCCTCGGCCTTTAAATTAAGCTTATTTTAAGATTGTTAGGAGCAAACCTTGGCTAACATCAAGTCTGCAAAAAAACGCGCTATCACTAGCGAAAAGCGTCGTAAGCACAACGCAAGCCGTCGTTCAATGATGCGTACATACTTCAAAAAAGTAATCGCTGCAATTGAAGCTGGTGATAAAGAAGCTGCAACTCAAGCATTCGCTGTTGCTGCACCTATCCTAGACCGTTACGCAACTAAAGGTCTAATCCACAAAAACAAAGCTGCTCGTCATAAGAGCCGTTTAGTTGCTAAGATCAAAGCACTTTAATTTGTTGCTGGATTGAAAAAACCGACATTATGTCGGTTTTTTTATGTCTGTAATTTATATACTTTGGTATCAAAAGATAAAATCAGTGCCGTTTTAAACCAATTCTAAATCTGGGTAAAACTTCTTCAGCATAGCCGCGATTTTCTTTGGCGAAAATGGCTTAACAACAAAACCTTTAGCACCGCGCTCAATCGCATCTTTAACATTGTCTACCGTTGAGTGTGCCGACACCATAACGACATTAATATTCGGGTTTATTTCATTTAGGGTTGCAATTAACTCTTTACCATCACCATCGGGCAGCTCAATATCTAAAAAGACAATATCAAAATGTTGCTCTTCACATGACTTTACGCATTGCGTTGCAGTGGAGGCTTCTCTCACATGATCAATGCCTAAGTGCATTAAGGTTTGATGTAAAAAGCTGCGAACTGTCCCTACATCATCGACGATTAAAATAGAGATGTTTTGATCCATAGTCCTTTCCCGTAGGCTGTAGTGTAAAAATAAGCTATTATACTTAGCATAGAAGCATTATAGAGACCTGCAACTAAAAGGCTACTTAAAGCATGGCAAAACCATCAAAAAAACAATCGCTTTTAGGTCAAGTACAGTCCAATCAAAAGAAACGCACTAGTACAACAAAAAACCGTCGACCATCGCCACAACAAATTGCAGCGATAAAGGCTCAACAAACCGCGCAAGCACGGCAAACAAATACACCTCAAACACAAGCAGCTACAGATAACGATAAACCCAAGGGTAAAGGTAAGTGGATAGTGTTTGCTGTGATTGGTGTTTTATTTATTATCCTGCCAAAACCACAACTGATTACTTATGAAAAATTAGGCCTTGTGGCTAGTAGTGTATATTGGTCTGGTCTTCCTGGTATAGATCCTGTGCTATTCGATTCAAACTTACATCCAAAGCCTGCGCTTGAGCGCAATACACTATATTTATGCCACGATTTGAAAAATCCTGACTCCTGTCAGAAGTACCAAATCGTTAAGCAAGAAGGGTTTATTGCAGCCATGATGAAGCTGCTCCAAGGCTAAAGCGAAAAAGCAACGAAAATGCCTCTCTATTGGGGCATTTAAACCTTATACGCATATGTGAAACGCATTTACGAAAGGCCGAGCACCTCACAAGCAATTAATGAAAAGCGCGAGCCTTAATTGTCATCGCTGCTAGTAATTCACTTCTATCGATTAACCTACCAGCAATAACATGTACCACTTCACCCTCTTTCTCTACTATACCCTTTATTTCTAATAGCTGTGCGCCCATATAGGCTTGCTTTTGTGCTCGAGCAGTACCAGACCACACAATTACATTGATGTTGCCTGTTTCATCTTCTAAAGTAAAAAAGGTCACGCCTTTTGCGGTACCCGGGGCTTGCTTTCCTGTCACCAGCCCTATCACTGTTACTAACGATTTATGCGGTCGATAAAGCAGTTCATTGGCCTTAACCGTTCGGTGTATAAGCTTTTCTTGCTCAAGTTGCTTGATTGGGTGAGTGCGTAAAGAAACCTTAGTGCTATTGTAATCTTCCTGTAAGTTTTCAAACTCTGTGGCGCTAAAGTGACTATATTGCGACTCTTTCTCTTCAATATCGCTGAATAGTGGCAAGGTTTTACTTTGATCTGCAAGTGACCACCTAGCCGCATAACGGCTATCTACAAAGTGATGTAAAGCATCCGCGGAAATCAGCTTTTCAATAGTGCTGTTAGTAATACCAGCTTGCTGTAACTGCACGATATTCCCAAACCCCTCTTGAGGTCTGCATTGTAATAATTGCAGTGCTTCTTCTTCACTTAACCCTTTTATAAGCCGAAGTCCTAAGCGGATCGCAAACGTTGCTTGTCTTGGCTCTTGTACGACTTGATGTTCGTAATCGGACTGGTTAACACAGATAGGTAAAATGCTAACCTCATGCCTTGATGCATCTTGCAACAGCTGTGAAGCCGAATAAAACCCCATTGGAAAGCTATTGAGTAGAGCGGTATAAAACATTGCGGGGTAGTAGTATTTCAACCACGCAGAGGCATAAGCCAGCACTGCAAAAGAAGCTGAGTGACTTTCAGGAAAACCATATTCACCAAAGCCGCAGATCTGCTCAAAAATCCGCTCAGCAAATTGTGCTTCATAGCCCCGATCCAGCATGCCTCGAATAAGCTTTTCTCTAAACTGCATTAGCTCCCCGGTTTTTTTCCATGACGCCATGGCTCGGCGTAGGCTATCCGCTTCTCCTCCAGTGAACCCAGCAGCAACCATAGCCAGTTTTATCACTTGTTCTTGGAAAATAGGAACCCCCATTGTCCTCTCTAATACCGATTTAACCGCTTCGGATGGATAAGTCACTTGCTCTTCACCATCCCGTCGCTTTAAAAATGGATGCACCATATCCCCTTGAATAGGGCCGGGACGTACAATCGCTATTTGGATCACTAAGTCGTAGTAATTCGCGGGTTTCAGCCTTGGCAACATACTCATTTGTGCACGAGACTCTACTTGAAACACGCCAACACTATCCCCTTTTTGCAACATCTTATAGACCAAAGGGTCGTCTTGCATACGAGTCAATTGGGCAAGATCCAGATTTCGCTTCGTATGCGCTGCAATATAGCCAAAACACTTACGGATAGCGCTTAGCATACCCAAGGCCAAGATATCGACTTTGAGTAACTTAAGAGTTTCAAGGTCATCTTTATCCCATTGAATAATGGTGCGCTCTGGCATAGCTGCATTTTCTACGGGCACTAATTCATGTAATGGACTTTCTGAGATAACAAAACCACCAACATGCTGCGATAAATGCCTTGGAAACCCCATAATGTCATTAACCAACTGAATAAAATGCTGACCTTTTAATGAGTTTGGCTCTAACCCTAACTCCACTAATTGGGCCTGCCAGTTAAGCCCTTTATCACGGCGGTTGAGGTGCTCAATAAAGTACTCTATTTGCGCCATTTCAATGCCCAAGGCTTTGCCAACATCACGCATGGCACTTTTTAAACGATACGTGATCACCGTTGCTGCTAATGCTGCGCGTTTACGACCATATTTTTTGTAGATATATTGGATCACCTCTTCACGACGTTGGTGTTCAAAATCCACATCTATATCGGGTGGCTCATTACGCTCTTTACTAATAAAACGCTCGAACAATACACCCACTTGCCGAGGGTCAACCGCGGTTATCTCTAAGCAATAACAGACCACAGAGTTAGCGGCTGAGCCTCGCCCTTGGTATAAGATTTGATGCTGTTTGGCATACATCACAATGTCATGAATAGTGATAAAGAAAAACGGATAATCAAGCGCTTCGATAAGCGCTAGCTCTTTATCAATAATGGCTTCTATATCTGGCGGCACGCCATCAGGAAAGCGAACTTGTTTACCCTTTTCGACCAACGCGCGTAAATAAGTCATTGGAGTAAAACCTTTAGGCACTAACTCCTGAGGATATTGATAATGCAATGAGTCTAAATTAAATACACATCGCTTCGCGATATTGGCACTTTCTTCAAGAAAGGTAGGTGAAAACAACTTATTAAGCTTAGAGATAGATCTAAGTGCCGACTCGCTATTGCTAATCATTTTCTCAGGGATCTCGCTTATCACACGATTCTGTCGAATGGCTGTCAGTGTATGCTGTAGCGCAAGTCTAGACGAGCAGTGCATAAGCACCCCACCAACAGCGCAAATAGGTATTTGGTAAGCTTTTGACAGTTTTACACAATGGGTAAAATAATGTACATCTTTTGCACTCAAGTTACGTCGGTAGCCAATCCATATTCTATTATGGTGATATTTACACAGCCATTGCAATGATTGAACATCTTGACTGTTCCCCTTTGGCAACCATAACAATAAGACATGCTTAAGCGACATAATATCCCACTCACTAAGCTGATATTGTCCCTTCTCCGTTCGCTGGCGAGCATTACTGATCACTCGACATAACTCTGTATAAGCGAGCTGGCAAGGACAAAGAGCAACCAACTCAATATTGTTGTACTTCAGTAAACTCCCAACTATCAGTTTTATCTTGAGTTTATGATCACGAATATAAGCATGAGCACGGACAATACCAGCCAAAGAGCATTCGTCAGTAATAGCTATTGCGCTGTAACCTAAAAAATCTGCTTGTTTGACCAACTCTTCTGGTCGCGATGCGCCAGTCAAAAATGAAAAGTTGCTCTGGCAAAAAAGCTCGGCATAAGACATTAGCTAAATACTCCATGAATATACCAATGATTATTTTGCTCTCGAAATACCCATAACCGCTGCGCTTGTTCATTTTGTACAATAAAATAATCTCGCTGGACCGGCTCACCGTCCCACCACCCCGAAGCGATACGCTCTGGACCAGAAATAATATTGACTCTTTCACATAACGGCTGTGGCTTCGGAAATAGGATAGTAGGTCTTAATTTACTCTTGAGTGTCGTGAAACGTGGCTCGTGGCTATAAGTGCTGGCCTTTTCAGGACGAGGATCGCCTGTAAGTTGTAAACCTTGCACTGCCTGCTCACCGAGCTTAGCACATAGAATAGCCCGCAGTCCTTGCGCAGACATCGCACTTTGCTGCGTTGAGAAGAGATCTTTTATTGTGGCATGCTGCGCTTCTAGTGCATCAGCTTTGAGTGAAACACTTTGTACGGGTGCATCTAAGGTTATGGATTCTAGCTTGAGGTTTAACAAGCGCTGCCAATTTGCCGCCTTATATTCAGGCTCCGCGCTGTTTAATGTGATCTCTAAAGCCTCTTTATCTCGAAGTGCTAAGGTAAAATAAAGCGTTCGAGTTACTAAGTTACGTTGCTGTAGGAATAACGCTAAACGCGATAGCAAATGCTCGATTGGCTTTTCTAACCAAGCCATTACTTCGACTTCGTAAAGTAAAGGTGCAGTAAGCTCAAAGGTTTCCACAGGTTGGTAATAGTTAAGGGTTTCCTTTAGTTTTCCAAACAAGCAGCCTACATAATGTACGAGTTCAGTATCAAAACGTTTGGCCAGTTCACTGAGTGAAAACTGCTCTAACTGCGCCACGTTTTTAACTCCGGTGCGAGCAAGCAACTCAATCACTTGACTGTCTAGACTTGTACGTGTTAATCCTATCTTCCCCAAGTAATGACGCTTTTGGCACTGCGTTAACATAAGCGCATTGCAATGCTCTCGCGCTAAGAGCTTAGCCATTATTGTGGACTCACCCATGCCGTAATAATAACTCTTGCCAAGTTGCGCTAATTGTCCAGATATTACTTGCCAGTAACTTGGCAAATCATGATAGAGCGACAGCATAGAATCGACTTTAAGCACAAGGCCATTAGGTTCATCGATTACAATATCTGCACTTACTTGATAAAGCGTATTGGCAATTTCTAATAGCTGCTGTCTTTCTAGAAGGTCGTCGTAGGGCAAAACATGAAGCTGTGTACACAATGCACAAGCAGTCCCAAGGCCCATTCCTATTTTTATGCCTCGCTGCTGCGCTGCATCATTGAGCTGCACTATCTGGTTTTTGCGGCCATCAATAATAACAACGGGTGTAACAAAATCACCGGAAACCGTTTGCTTTGTCATTCCCTCTAGTTGCAGCATAGGAAAATAGAGATATAACCACATAACTAGCTCGTTAAACGCCGCTCATAGCCTGTAAATGCAACTATATTATCGCTAACATGAGGTAGATTTGGCTTTTCAAGCTCTGGCCAATAGTGGGGGTTTTCTAGTTTAAGACTACGATGTGCCAAGTGCCCCTTGTGCTTCTTCACTATCACATCCAAGCCGCTGTGCTGTGCTTGTAAAGCCACTGAAAGCGTAAATGGTAGAGTTTGAGCGTACTGTGCTTGATGTAAAACAAATAACCTACAACCTCCCGTCTGTGCACCTAGCTGCAAACGCTTTACAGCGGCAATAGAAAGCGCTTCGTGCCAAAGTACAAGCGCACTACACGCACCACTTTTTACACACTGCTCCGCAGCCCACAGTGCTTCTTTTTCACTTGGTGGCTGCAATATCATAAATTCACTCAGGTCTAACGATAAATAATGCAATGCCGCGGCATGTATTTGTCCTGGTGGATTAATTAATACCTTCAAACGGTTATCATCCGCAAAGTGGGGCAATATCAACCTTAACTCCCCTATTCCCATTGCAGTTTTTACACCAATCACACCTTGTTGCGGCCAACCACCACACAGCACATCATCAAGTGCAGCAAAGCGAGTACTGACGACATCATGCTGCACGGCCTTTCCACGCCCACGCCAAAGCAAGTTTTTACGCTCAAGAAGATCTATATAATTCGCCATACATCACCAAACACTGTTTATACATACAGTATATTTAAATAAAAACAGATCGCAAGTAGATCGCTAGAAAAGAGACGAGTTAAAAAGTAACCATGGTTTACGCTTTAAGTTAATCGTGTTTTGCTTAGAGGATATGAGAGTTGCAATGAGTACGGCGCGTAGATAATCGTCTTAGGCCTAGTTATCTAAGACAAGAGCTAACCAACTGAGCCTGCCACTTTGCCACAACAGGCAAAGTTATGTCGACATTATTATAAGCTTATGTTGAAAAGTGAGCTGTTTGATTACGATGACAAAGGAAGGGCTAAAGTAAATGAGATTTTTGGATTTTTGGATTTTTGGATTTTTGGATTTTTGGATTTTTGTAAAGGAAGCTCGCTTAGAAGAGGAAATGCAAGCTGGCCCAGTGGTCGGGATTCGAATCGAAGCGTCGAACCGCCGTAACCCCAGCGTGACAGGCCGTGCCCACTTCATATTGTTAATCGGGCTTAATAGGTACAACCCATAACTCATTGGTTTTATTTAATTTAATGCGCCAACACCGAATAAAAACTTTTATTTGATCACGAGTTTTGTAAAGTTTTATTTATCAGAGTTTGGAAGGCATAATATTACAGTTATCAATTATTATCTGAATTCGGGTATACTTACTGCGAAATTAAATTATCACTTATAACATTTGGCAAGTTTTTGACTAATATTTTTTCAATCGTTTAAATATTTTACGACTAGCTTTTACCAATTTTCCAACTTTTTTCTTTCTCGGTGAATATACTGGCAACGGTTTTGAATAGTCCAACACCACAGCTTGCGCCATTAAATCTAAATCATTGTTTTGCATATACCATTTCTTCTCAAAACGATAAAAACCCAAAACACCATTATTAACCAAATAGCAGTCAGTTAACTGTCTAAGTTCCCTGATTACTTGTGAGCCACCAGTACCTCCCTTATTCGCACTATTATGCATTAATTGTGTATTAGTATTAAGTAATTGAGCAGCAATAATACTATCTTTTTCACCATACAAACCAATTCTTTGTAAATCCAACATATGGGCCGCTGCCATTATATCACCCATCACATGAGGCTCAGCAAGATAATCACAAGCAGCAGTCAAAGCGTTGGCAAAATCATCTATTTGTAGTTGATCATCAAATAAACTTGAATATCGTGCAGCCTGACGAAAAAAGCCAACATCAGCACGGGCATAAGCTTGATAGTTTTCAGCAACATTCCCCTCACTTTCGCGTCCCGAGCGCTGAAATGCCCCCGTAAATTGCATTTGGCGGATAAACTTACACAGGTCTGTTTGAGCCGCAACCAATTGAACAATATCTTGTCGGAACTCATCAGGGTACTTACCCACCAAGCGAATAATATCTCCAGACAAACGACCTTGGCGAATACCATGATCTAATGGATGATTAGGCCTAAAAACTTCTACACCATACGCTTTTATTTTGTCATTAGGTTTTAGCAAATAAGGCCGACCAAAATGAAACTTAATCAAATCCAGTAACGTTCGAACAAACTCCCATTCAGTCTTAGCTCTGCCCGTTTGTTCAGCGTAGAGTTTCATCTTCTGCAATTGTTCAGGGCTATAACGACTGGTAACGGTCACTGCATTGCGATCAGGCTCTATTGAATGGAACTCATACAAATAGCCAGAGCCGAATGTACGACGGAAAAACAGCTCAAAATCAGTCTTATTAATATTACCAATTTGTTCTGTCAATTGCGGATGAGCCTGCTCAATTAAATGCAACTCAAGTCGCGACCAATTCAATTGAGTACCTAAACGCTGTGTAAGCTGTTTAAGTAATCGACTCTGTTTGACTTGGACAACAGGGCCTCGCAGCCTATACCACCAGCTAAAAATAAATAGCGATACCAGCACAATAACCAATAACACAATGGATTGATTCTCGTTCATTACAATAATATCCATAGCAAATAAAACTTAAGTGGGCCGCCTTTTACCAGAATGACCATACCACCCAACTTGCCGAATTGGTTTTTTCAACCAATATCTTACAGTGATCTCGGCTAGAAACAGCCCATATAAACCATATAAGCAACGTTTTACCAAACGAGTTTTAGCAGTGCTATGATGGGATTTATCCATCAATTCTTTAAAAATAATCTGATTAAATGCGTATTTTGCAGAGCTTTCATCCACTCTAGATAACACAATAAAATTGCTCAGAACCAAACGACGCAAGCGTTTTAGATTAGACAAGGGTGTCGCCCCCGATTGAAACTCCCCCACAGCCTGCTCAACAATAGCAATTTTATTCATAGGTTCGGCATCAATAAAAATATTAGCGAATGTAAGATAGGTATCATCACTAATAACCCCTGAATCGAATTGGTGATCAATTTTATCTAATTTAAACGCTAAATATGCTTGCGGATATTTATTAACCTTATTATGTGAATTTCGGATGCTACTCCATAGGGTTTGGCCTTTTTGCTCAATCAACACCTTACGGCAGCCTGCAAGATGGCAATCATCCGACTTAATTTTGTCCACCAACATACCCAAGCTTCCAGAAGACACTTTAATATCATCGTCACACCAACAGAAAAACAATGAGCCAGCTTGACGTGCCAATTCCACAGCAGTATTTATCGCATCAATTTTATTTGGATAATCCATACTAATGAGTAATGTAGTTAGGCCTACAATCGACTTCGATGCCAATAACCCTTGCAACAATTCAATGTAAATATCACTTTCATGCTGATGAGCAGGATGATATTGTGCAGCCACGACCAGCTGCACATCTGAGCAAATTTTCTTTTCTAGCACCAACTCGACTTCTGCAAACAAACTTTCAAGCGTTTTATACAAATCAATAAGACTATCGCTAGTAAGTAAACAAGGCACTAAAACAGTTAACTGTGCAGACTCAGCAACTCCTCCCCACTCTATTTGATAACCATTTTTCGGCGCATCATATTGATAAACTTCACCAATGACACGTCTAATTGTGTTTAACATGGCGATAACTCACCGAATAATTGTTGTTTAATAGCCTCAAGATGATGAACTTGCAAATAAGCCCATTCCATCTTAAACCAAGGAGTCACTTGCTGTTCATTAGCAGCAATAAAATCGGCGACACCATCAATATCAATATACTGATATGCAGCCACTTCATCGGTATTTGGTTTTGGCAAATCATCGCAAATAGCCCAAAACACGTGACACAACTCATGCTCATGACCAACATCCAAATATTTAGCGCGATACAAGAACTTATACAAGTATTCCACTGATGCCTCTAAGCCTAGCTCCATTTGAACACGGCACTGAGCAGAATCTTTAATAGCAACACCCACTGACGGATGAGAACAACAAGAATTAGACCAACTTCCCGGCCAAAGTGGTTTTGGCGCAGCCCTTTGTTGCAATAACAACTGCCCTTGACGATTAAAAATAAACACCGAGTAAGCCCGATGTAATTGACCTTCACCCAAATGAGCCGCCAATTTACTCTGATGACCAATAACTTGATCATTTTCATCTACTAAAAGTAACTGAGGATTAATATCACTCATATTGATATTCTCCATAATCCTGAGTATAGAGGTTCTTGATAAACACACTCACACGCTCCTCAAGCTCAACTTGAGTATTTACTTTCGATTGATTGTGTATCACTCCGACATCAACACCAAGCGGCGTCAACTCCTTGGACAATTGTTCACTATCTTCCATCTTTACCACACGATAATTGTTATCATTCAAAGCCTCTCGAATTTCTTCAGGCAAAATCGCATATTGTGGAGTTAAGTGTTTAGTATGAGGATACAAATGAGGTAACATTTTTAAAGCAAAAACATCAAAACGCACCGCCCGCAATCCAGCCAAAATATCGGCTACTGTGGTTTCTAAACTAAGCTCCATTTGCATCATGGCCAACAACATATATTGGCAATTTTGAATTTGAATTTTGCCATTATCATTACGTCTACCAGCATCGATAATTTTATCTTTATAAAAAGAAACGACCCTATCCACCGGATTTCTAACCAGTTGCAATATAGGCCAACCTTCATCGAACAGCGCCTTAAATTGGGCCAAGTCAATCTCTTCAAGAGTTTGCGCGCACGTTAAGCTGGTATACATCACCTTTTTATTGGTCACCAACAATTGCCGTTGCTTTATACTTTTAAAAAAAGCCATCACATCATCCCTTAATTTTCAATGGTATTGATCACCTGTTCAACGCCCATAGACAGCACCGACTCTTTCACTGCCACCACACCGCCAAGAGCATCAATCACCAAATGATACAAGGCATCAATGTTTTCCATTCTCAGCTCTTGAGGATTAGGTGCCATAGCAGATTCAAATTGCTGGTGCACTTTAGGATCTATCGCTTTGAGTTGTCTTGTTGATTCGCGAAAGCCCTGTAGCCCCCAATGACAATGCAGACGAATAAAAGCATCAGCCAAATTAAGCAATAGTTTTGAACAAGCAAATTCAAAAAATCCGGGATGATCTTTAACCTGATGGATTTTGCGATGCAGGCTTTCAATCACCAGCGCTTTTTCCCGTCTGGCATCATGAGGAAAGGTCTCATCAATAGACTTGGCAGTAATATCTATAGCGTATTGTTTTAGTTTTTCAGCTATGCCGTTTGGATCTGACACAATAGTGGCTTCCAACATATGTTTGATGGTAGGACCATGCCTTCGGCTAAGCAGTTCAAGTAAGAAATCTTCAGTCACATAACGAAATTCAAATTCCAACCCTTCATTAAACACTTTCTTTTTATATGAAATATCTTCGCCATCGCGTATCAAAATCAAATCAATATCGCTGCCAGATTTAAATCTGCCTTTAAAATATGAGCCGTAGCCCATCACAGCAAGCACTTCATCGTCTTGTTTAAGTTTTTCGATTTCTGCATCGAATTTTTGATTCACTAATTCTAAACCCATCTTCATTTTCCCTAAAGTTGGTTACTCGATGTTATTGCTTCTATAGTTACCACTTCGACCAATGAGTCGAGTATGGGTCTGCCGAACATGGCAATATTCTCTACCACCTTCGAATTATTTTGTTGTTTAGCCTTAGGATCGATTTTTGCCAGAATAGTAGATGTAGCCGGATAGATAATGCCATCAAAACCAGCCTGTTTAGCCAACACCGCAATTCTGCGAGTCAGAGGATAAGAAAAACGACTAAACATAAATACCATATGCAAAGCTTTTTGCAGCGGTTCGGCTGCAATACAAGTCAAATCCAGCAATTTTAAATGTGACGTCGGGCGCAATGTCGCGACAAAAAGGCTATCATTTGCCGCCGCCCGGCACTCATGAATACATATCTGAAGATTTTGCGATGCATACATGACAGGCATGTTATCCGAATCAAGTCGTCCCGAACCCAACAATTCATCTGGAGGGCTATCATATTCTGCTGAATTTTGTGGCTGCTCTGGCGATACTCTTATACGGTAAAATTGATCTGATGGGGTTAAAACCCGAACCGGATAACTCTCTAACGCTCGCAGTAGTATCTGGGAATCAGTATTCTCCAAATAGGCATCATTAATGGCATTTTCAATGCACAATATATCCTGTTTCAGGGTTTTCCCCAGACTGCTTGACAACTTTTGCTGTTTATTGCGCTCTATATTCTTATCATTGTAATAAGCAGCCTTAGCTATTTCCCCGTGCAAAAAGCACTTATCAGCCAATTCAATAACCATAGCGCCACTTAAACAATGGCCTTCAGTCGAATCGCAACGAGGGCACCCAGCTAAATCAGCGACAAACAATTCCTCAACATATCTTTTCAAACCCGGATTGTTAAAACAATCAGAACACAATACAACAGCAGACATCCGCTATACCTTATAGCCTTGGCTCAACTGCCAATATCGATTCAACATCACCAGCACCTGAGCACTACAAAAGACGTCTTCATTTTTCTTGATTTTGACATTCGGATGAGGAAATACCCCACCATGCCAGCAACCGTTTTCACTTTGTTGGCTAAGCAACCATTTAAGGGCTTTTTGAACGTTAGGATCATCTAATTGAATGCCCGTCGCCAATAAAGTTTTTAGCCCCAATACCGTATGCAAAGACTCACTGATCTGATTTTCACCATCAGTTTGGCCACTAACCAGACGTCCATCACTTTGTTGCTCAGATAAAACAAAACGTTGCGCTTTAGCAAGATAACTATCAAAACGGCCATTATCATTTAAGCGCTGCAACAACTCGCAAATTGGAGCCATCAGATAAAACGGCGTTTCATAATATTGCCAATGTTGACCCCAAGTACCATTAGCCAACTGTCCTTCAGTTAAAAATGTCAGTGCTTGTAAAAAATATTTAGGCTCAGTATCAACCCTAAGCAAAGCCAACATGGCAAAAGCGGTGACACTAGGCAAGTGCTGTACATCTTCGCTTACCGCCGGATTTTCGATTCTCCAACGACCATCATTAAGTTGTTTCTCACAGATATATTGCGCTTGATTTATCACATCGGTGCGCTGAGGAAATTGGCGTTCTAGCAAGGTCTTTAATAATTGTAGATATTCACTGGAAGTCTCAATGCAATATAAATCCGTGCGTTTTGCTGAGTCTGGCACCATACCATCATCAGTTTCGCTACTGGCCAAAAACGCCATAGCGGCACTTAGCACAGCATCATTTTGCAAACTTTCCTGCTCAGCCCACAAAGTGATAGCCATAGCCGCTTCAATAGTTTCCCAAACATCAAAAGTGCCGTAATTAGCAGCTGTAATTGCTCCATTGGCTTTTTGTTGCTGACGCAAATAAGCCAACCCTTGTTCGCAGGCATCTTTGAGTTGTGTTGTAGAAATTCCTGTTGTCATATGTATCCCTTTTAAAATTCCTTCAAACTAAAATCTTCATCATTAGGCGTATTGCGATAAAACTCTTGGCTTAAGCCAGTTTTAATTTTCTTACGCAAATCGGCCATTTTCTGTTTATAAGCTGCACGTATAGGTGATTGATAGCCAGTCGTCTCATCGGTAGTCAACGACTTAGCTTGTTCTATTTTTACATAGAGAGGCTCACTTAAATTACGCACCTTTTTGCAATGTACAGCACGTAAGGTAAACTCATCGTCCGCACCAATTCGAGTAGAACCATCAAATCCACCTAAAGTGTCAAAACAGCTAAAGCGCACTAATTGAGAGGGTTGATAACTGATGTATTTAATCCCCACTTTATGGGCAAGATAAGGCATCTTATAAAACCGTTTAATGTAATAACTATCGCCTTTATCTAAATCCGACATGACTTCCATATAAGCAGAGCCAAGTATATCGATATTGCTGTCTCTCATCCCATCATATAAACGGTCTAAACGCATAGCCACACTGAAGTCATCAGCATCGTGAAAGGCCAAATATTCAGTATCCAACTGCTGGATAATGGCATTTTTCATCCGATAAGTACCAACATTTTTACTGGCACGAAACAAACGAATAGGATGTTTGCTTAGTTGTTTAGTTTTATCTAACTGCTGTTGCAACTGAGCAAAGACATCATCTGATGAGGCATCGTCCATTACCAATAATTGAATATCTTTAAGACACGTCAAAGACAATGACTCAATAGCCCTACTAATCAAATGAGGTTGATTATAATGAGGAATAGCAATACTGATACGGCTCATTCGTCACCACCAGATGAAGCAGACCACACAATTCGTTTTAACGGTTTGTCTATCAGCACTCTTAAAAGCAATTCAAAGGTCACTAACAAATAACCAAAATAGAGTAAAGACTTTACAACCAGTTGACGATTAAACTTCAAAGGCCGTGCAAACAATGGTGCAAACATAATATTGTGATAAATATATTTAGCTTTAGTCTTATCGAACTTATGCAATAAGATCATATGACTAAGACTGATACGGCGAAAACGAATTAACTTTTGTTTAAGATTCAAATCGGTCAAATAATAAATTTTGGCCGCTTCAATAACCTGTATTCCATTCATAGGTTGACCATCCAAACACAGATTGGCAAATGTTAGATAGCCATCATCACTGATATCTCTTTCATCAAAGTCATGCTCAACAGCATTGAGCTTAAACAGCACACAGCCTTGGGGATATTTATTTGGTTTAGTCCTTGGAAGTTTTAAGTAACGCTGCTCAATAAAATCTTGCGGATTTTTAACTTGAACATGCACTGGACCTACGATGCAATTGTGTCGCACATAAATACTACCAATTAATGTTTCCATAATATTGTCAGACAACAGCAAATCACCATCACACCAACCAAATAATTCACTTTGTTTTTCTTTAGCACATTTAATTGCTCTTTTGATCATAGCGATTTTATTGGCTTTATTTTGCTTTATCAGTGTCACATGTACATTAGATTTAGCCAATTTAGCGCATAAATCAGCAATAATTTGCTGGTATACACTTTGTTGCCAATTTCCCTGAATGCCTAAAATCAACTGAGCACTAGAGATCAACCCACTTTCAAGCTGTGCATTCAATTGTTCACACACTTGACAAACACAACGATAAAACGCGGCAATATTATCATTTGGCAATACCAAAGGTAGTAAAAAACTCAATTGGGCAGTATCACCTTCGCGGATGAATTCAACTTGAGCATCAAAACGGCCAAAATCAGCTTGCCAAGTTTTCCCAATGAGCTTACGCATTTGATTAAATAAAAAAGACATTGATTAGCTACTTCCACAGGCGGCCAGCAACATCCCCCACTGGCGGCAAATTTTCATTTGATAACGGATAGAGTGTGCAGGGTGCCAACACAGCAGCGCCAATCTAACTAAATTAACCAAAAATCTGGCGAAAATTTTTAAGCTAAAAATGAAGCCACTGCGATTTTGATGAAAAATTTTGACATTAGTTTGGCCGACTCTAAAACTACGCTTACGCACCCAACTTTTAGTTGCTCTTAGTTGATCATAATCTTCATAGGCCAAAGCCTTACCCTCATAGGCAAACTTAGCACCTAAAGCTTTAGCCCGATGGAAAAAGTCGGTATCCTCACCACCTGAAATGCCAAATTGCAGATCGAACAATTGCCCGTGCATCTTTTGATAAATAGCCTTAGTTATCAAAATATTGCAAGAACTCAACGCCATTGAATCATGACTGCTCATCAATTGATGGCGATAGAAAAAAGGCACTTGGCTCATCCAAGGTTCAACCTTAACTAAAAAGTTAGGAAGTGTATTACCCTGGACAATATCCGCTTCGCTTTGCAATTGACAATTAACCAACTGGTTAAGCCAATCACAATCTACTATTTCATCATCATCTACCATAGCAATGACACTAAAGTCATGTTCTTCAAATACCATCTGCAACAACATATTGCGAGCTACAGAAATATTGGCAGGCGCAACGGCACGAGTATGCAAAGTAAAACGATAATCGGCTAACCTGCTAGCCAACAAATTAACTGCTGATTGACTGTGATTATCATTGTCCACTACAAAAACACAAAATTGTGCAGAAAATTTCAGTTGATTAATTGAATCAAGCAAACGTAACAACGACTTTGGCCGTTGATAAGTTGGAATTCCTATGGCTACCTTATGCATCACAATACAACTAGCTATAAACTACCTTGGGACAAAGCAGCAGGCGCGTTGCCACTAATTAAACCAATACCATGCAGCAACAAATTATCACTGTGTTGATAGCTTTGATGTTTGGTCCATAAATAAACTCGGCTACCATGCTGTTGCGCTCTGGCAGCAAACTGTTCAGGCCACCCCCACAAGTATTCAGCAAATTCAGGTGACACAATAATGATGCGGTTTTTACACGAATTAGGATAAGACTCACTCCAACCAACCAGCGCGTAATCAATCAGACAAGTCTTTAAATCCCGTTGGGTAATACTGTTCACTTGCGGATTGAGGCTATGAATATAATCCACAACCTGAGCATTGCCGATATGTACAATTTGTTGCTGCATTTGAGGCTCTAAAGTATCGATAAACTCCAACAAAATACGCGATGCACGTTTAGCGGTGGTTTTTAGATTCAACCAGTAAGTAACATCTGGATCTGTAACTAAAGTCTCTAACAAAGCTATTCTTAATCCTTGATTGCGATAAGGAAAAGTTTTGCCGCCATCTAGGGTATAACCGTAGCCAGCATCTAAATCTTTTATTTGCTCCCAAGTCAATTGGTGAACTTTACCTTCACCATCAGTAGCACAGCTCAAGTCATTATCATGAAACGCCACCAAACGGTTATCACGAGTTAACTGCACATTCAAATGAATATTACGTACACCGTTTTTGATTTGTTGCTCAACCGCCGCCAGCGTGTTTTCGATTAAACCACTTTCACTTGCCGTAATACTTTGAGCCATACAACCAGTTTGCTTGAGTTTAAGATAGTCCACCACCAAACCACCGCCACGATAAGCAACAACATCACCTTGGTGGCGCAATTGAAACTCAGGGCTTTTAAAAAAACCAACAATGACTGTACCAACCAATGCCAATATCAGCAGTATGTTAGCAAGCTTCTTCATCTTTGATCCTCGGAATATTTTTCATTAAAGCGCTGTTGCAACCAATTAAAGTTGTTAATGAAGCTAGCGTGATCTTCTCCTGTTGCACTACATTGACGATAAAACTCTATACCTTCAACACAACCCCGTGCAACCCATTGCGCATATTCAACATCCTCTTTAACATTGGACCACTGTCCTAAGCGTTGTTGACGTATAAATTCTTCCCGCACTCGCTTTCGCGGCACACTCAATTTAACCGACTCGCGAAACGCTGCACGCCACGCATGAAAAGCGCTAGCATTAATAATAGTGGTAGAAGCAACCACATCCACTGGCTTGTATCGCTTACTTAGCGACATTGTCATATCGCCCCAAAACTCATCGACCGTAGCAAAAACTCGTTTATTAAACAGTTTTACCCCACCATTGCCATAACACAACCCATTGACCGAATTGATACAACGCCAAACATAAGTGGTGTCGTCACACAACTGTGATTCAGGTAAGGCAAAATCAAACTCAGAATGAATTTTATTATCACCATCAACAACAAAAAACCACTCACCACTAACCGCTTGAGCTGCTAATTTATGCGCATTGAGAATACCATCAACACCATGAACCCGCTTAACTTTTGGAAAACGTCTGCGTAAATTTAGCCAGTTATCCTCAGCACACAGCTCATCATATGAAATAAAAACAATATCGTACTGCATCATAATTCTCGCAATAAACTAGCCAAGGCATGAGATTGCTTGCCTTGGTTAAATAATTGACTAACTTTAGCTACAGCCTGTTGCCCAATATGAAGACGCATATCAGATGTAAAATTAGCTATTAGTTCAATCTTCAACGAAAGCCCTTCAATATCACCTTCTGCAACCAAAAAACCATTCTCACCATCATCGACCAACTCACCAATCCCCGAATGAAAACTCGACAACACAACTTTTTTCATGGCCATAGCTTCCATCAACACTACTGGCACCCCTTCCATATCACCGTTATCCGCAGTCTTAGAAGGCAACAACAAAACATCAGTTTGCGCCATAAGCTGCAAAGTTTTGTGATGGGCCAAAGCACCGTGTAATGTCACTCGATCCTCAAGTTCTAGTTCTCTAACCGAATTTTCACAAATTAGGTTTAACTCGCCATCACCGACAATATCAAAATGAAAATTGACTCGATTAGAAACTCTGGCCAAAGCTTCAAGAGCATCCAGTATCCCCTTCTTTTGAGTCAGGCGACCAACAAACAGGACACGCAATAACCCCGCATCCATTTTATGGTACTCAGCCAATTGAGCTAGTTGTTCAATATTCACTCCCATATGCATAACATCAACTTTCTCTCGCGCGCAGCCCAAAGACGTGATCTTATCTTGCATAAAACGGCAGACCGATAACACCTTATCCGCTTGAGTAAATAACTTATGATAATGTGGTGTTAAATCTTTAAACGCTGGAAGCTTAGTAAGTTCATAGGCATGTAAAACACTAACTAACGGCCCTTGTATATAGCCAAACTGCTTTAACTGTGCCGCCATAACGCCTGCTCCCCCAAAATGAGTGATGACAATCTCATCAGCTGCAATACGCTTAGGACCTGAAACAATTTTATACAGTAACTTAGTGCGGTAATGTTTAGCATTTAAATTATCCCAGCGCTGTTTAAACTTACCTTGAGAATAAGGATGTAATAACCAACGAAGCATACGCCCTTTTGAATAAACTAAATCTTGCTCACCAATAACATCGACTTCACACCGAGCCAACAGCGGATGCTCGTTAGCCAAATCCACATGATTACTCTGTTCTGAACAAGCTACTGTGACCACTCGAACGCTAATCCCCTGCTGCAACAAACCCAATATTTCTTGGCGAATAAAGGTTTCACTCAGCTCCGGAAATCTTTCGAGAAAATAGACTATTTTCATCCGTTTAAACCAAATTTATCCAGCCTTTAACCGACGCTCTGGTAAATCTGTCGCAACACCGTGTAAAACTGGACACATGATCGAATCGGCTATATCAACATAAAAATTCGGTTGTGGCGGCTCGTTTGTAACATGAATAGGATCGCTAAACAGCAACTTGTTATGCTCAAAACGCAAATGCAATACAAAAGTTTTACGGGTACGACCTGAGAGTAAATTATCAGTGGCATGGATCAAACGACTATCATGAAAAGTCACATCACCACGCTTAGATAGATATTCCACCACATTCCACTTAATACCTGTCTTTTGGGCAAACTGCTGTCCCAATTCATCCAACGGTTTACGGAAACTGAATCCAGACACTTCGCGCTTATTCAGCGGCTCAAGTCGGTGAGAATTTTCAACATAAAGAATTGGCGCATCATCACTGTTAACATCTTCAAGAGCGATATGAGCTGTAATCCAGTGACCACTAAACAAATGTTTACCGTATTGACCGTCTTGATGCCAACTTATGTTGTACTCTAAACCTTCACCGGGCACCTTGTTAACCAAGTGAATAAAAAATGCCTGAGCAAAATCACTATTCATCAAGCGACTAGACAATACCCCAATCCCAGCTTCCATCAATAAACCAACCAAAGCAGGATCTGCCACAGTAGGATAAGAAACACGAGTAAGGTATTTTTCTGAATCTTTAGGAGGGTGAGTACGACGAGGTGGCGGATTACCACTAACATATTCTCCAGCCATAATACGGTCATAACAAGCCTCTAGCTTATCTAGCATTTGCTCGTTAAGTAGCCCTTCAAATTTTACCAAGCCAGTATCATTCAATTGCTTTTGATGAGCAGACATATCATAGTATTTATCAAACACAGTTTAGTTCCTCAAATGTTTGTTTAGGCGCAGCAAAACCGACCAAATCAGTAGCAACACCATGAATTACCGGACACATCAATTGATCGGCAAAGTCCAAGTAATAACTAGTTTGTGGCGGATTATTCCGAATTAAAAACGGTTCGTTGATCACCAACGGGTTATGACTAGTACGCATATGAATACTAAAGGTCTTACGGGTTTTACCACTGCGTAGATTGTCCGAAGCGTGAATTAAACGACTGTGATGAAAATTAACATCACCGCGCTTAGAAGTATGATACTTAACCTTCCAAGGTACATTTAAACGCTCAGCTAATACCAAGCCATGCTCATACAAATCAGCCTTAAAGGCCTGCCCAGTAATTTGTCCTTTATGTAAACCTTGTTTGAAAGTCGGTAAATGATGTGAATCTTCAATATACAATACTGGCGCATCATCTTCATTAACATCAGATAAAGTAATGTGAGCGGTGATCCAATCTCCTTCAAATAACCAAGGAGAATATTGTCCATCTTGATGCCAGCCGATATTAAACTCAGGCCCCTCGCCGGGCACCTTATTAATCAATTGAATACCCCAAGCCTGAACAAAATCACTCTCGCTTAATGCATTGGCCACAACCCCAATTCCAGCTTCCATTAATAAGCTGACCATTTGCGGATCTGCAATTGCCGGACAAGAAATTCTGGTCAAATTATCGTATGAGTCATTTGGCATATGAGTGCGATTAGTCGGTGGCACACCTGTTAGATAATTACCTTCAATAATACGGTCAAAACAAGCTTCAAGTCTTTCAAGCAAATCTTCACCTATTAATTTTTCGAAACCAACAACACCATTATCTAGATAATGTTGCCGCTTTTGATTAAAATCATATTCGCACTCAAACAAAATGCCCCCTCCTTGCAATCAAATCACCAAATACATAAACATCAACATCTCTGTCGGCAAAATCATTGATTACATCTTCTGGTGTCAAACAAATTGGCTTGCCACGACCATTAAGAGAAGTATTAATCAACGCCCCAACACCACTAAACTTTTCATATGCTAGTAATAACTCATGAACTTTAGCATTATCTGTTGAGCTAACGATTTGCAAACGCGACGTGCCGTCAACATGAGTAGCCTCTGGGATTAAGTCCGAGTCAATATCATAATTAAACAACATATATTTTGACGGAAATATATCATTGGTGATTTTAGCCAAAGACTCTTCAGCAACTATCGCCGCTAAAGGGCGATACCATTCACGAGACTTAACCATGTGATTGAGTCTATCTTTCATTCCATGAGCCTGACAACTTGCAAATAATGAACGATTACCCAAAGCTCTTGGTCCCATCTCAGATTTACCCTGATACCAAGCAACAACCTCATGATTGTGTAGATATTTTGCTAATTTTTGCGCTGTATAGTCCTCGACAATAAAACCTTGCTTTTCAAGCCAGTCACGCTCAACTGTATAGCTTTCACCACAGCTATATACAGACACAGGCTCAAGTAAATGACCTTTCAATTGTAACTGGGCAAATATCGCCGCTCCCAAACTTTGACCTGAGTCATTGCAAACAGGAGGTACAGAATAACGTTCACCATAGCGCTGCCACAGCAGAGTATTCACCATAAGATTCAATGCGCAACCACCAGACATGGAAACTGAGAGGTCCTCATCAGTAACAATGTGACTAACATGCTCAACCACTGTCTGAGCGAACAATTGTTGTAAAGTCGCCGCCAAATTAGCCTTAACTTTAAACGTCGGTTGCCCTATATATTGTTTAAACAACTTAGCTAAAAACTTAGGTCTTTCAACTACTGAATAATCATAAAGATTATGTGGTGCAGCCAAAATCATCTCAGCATATCTCGGTTCATATTCACCATATGCCGCCATACCCATCACTTTGCCTGCAGCTGAAGGAGATTTTTCTATGCCCATCATAACCGCAAGAGAAGTCCAACCCATACCAGAGCCAAACCAAGGCAATTCATTGCAATGAGTAATAGTTAATTGTTTGCCATCACGACGAACCACACAATTACGTGAAAAATGCCCCCGCCCTTCATTAACAAAACACAGCTGTTTTTCCGCTGGTTTAGCATATTGAAAGCCAACCATTGCATGGCACATTTCATGGGCAACAACAAAACATTTAACTGACTTACCTGTAATCAGAGTTTTAGACTCAAAATAGAAGTTATGCTGGTCAATACCTTGATTCAACGTTTCAAAATCATCGATTTTTGCGACTTTATTGCTAACGTGAGTACTAAAAGACACCACATCGACCCTTTGCAACAAATCGGCCTTATGCTCTTTTAGATAATCCAGGGTAGTTTGAATTTTTCCATCGTGTTTGACCCGAGATAATCGCTCGGTTTCAATCGACCAAATCAATTCTCCATTTTCAACAAAGCTAACAGCCGAGTCATGACCTATTGAGTGAACCCCCATAATCAACATGATGCTGCTTCCTGCGCTTGTTTGGCCGCAACCCATTGTTCATGCATCATTGCTAATAAACGCACAGTCCGATTAGTGGTCAGGCGCAAAGCTCCAAACTCCTCAATATACATTTGACTAATCTGTTCGATATTGAGCTTTTGCAACAGCAACACCAAATCCTCTGGTGAAGTAACAACTTTGTCAGTCAACTGAGCATCAACAAACATATTCATCATTGCCTTAGCGCTATCTGTCATCTCAACTTGATGCTCAGACATTTTAGCTTCAAGACCAGCAATCAGTTGAACCTTGCACTGACCTATTTGCCCGAGAACTTTTTGCTCTTCGGTAGGTGGTTGTAACCACGCTAAGTTAGGCCTTAAATTAATCGAATCACCAGCCAAATACTTCAATACATTGGTTCTTAGTTCACAATAAGCCTGTGGCGAGTCAACCAACTCAGCAATCTTGTTGTAAATATCTTTCCAATCATCTCTGATACAACCAAGTTGATGCTGCTCAAGGTACTGTGCTCCCCACTCTTCCATTGGCAATCCAGAACGCAAACCCAACACAGGTTGCTTACCAAGTACAGCTTCGATCAATGTATTAATACTACCTTTACCAACATACACAGTGCCTTTCTTACCAAGTTCGGCCACTAAAGCTAAAAAATCCTTTTGTTGCAGACCATCAAGGACTTTTGCACGGCCCGGATAATCACGGGCGCTTTGTTCAGCTACCGCCAGCTCTTCAGCATCATTGATCACAATATAATGAAGGTTTAAATTGGTGTTTTTCAACAACTCTTGATACAACAATGTATATTTACGCCCACCGCGATTACTTACCAAAATCACATCTGTCAATTCACTAACTTGCTGCGTATCAGCTAAATTTTCCATTTGCACCGAAGAGATATAACCAAAATCATGAATTTGTGTTGCAGGCACTTTCACTATATCGCGCAGATATTCAGTTGCAGCAGGTAAACGAGTCAGATATTTCATACCGCTATCAATTGCACTACGGTGAACATCCATACTAAAGTGACCGTGATTAGTCACATAGTTATATAATTGTTCCGGCATTTTCTTAATTTTCTGGGCTGCTAACATACGAGCCACCACACCTTTAGTGCAGATAACGGTCGTAGGTTTACGCTGTTCAATCGCCTCAAGCAAAGGCAAATATTCAGAAAAATCTTGCTCTTCGGTTTGCTTAGCCACCCTATGATCTAAACGGGTAACAATATTCAAATAATTATCAAATACTTCATCACTATTAGCGGCACTCTTTACCGCCATCTTAATGTCTTGACCCACTTGAACAAAATTGTCAATATAATCATCACCAGCAATCAAATCCACAAGCTGACCCGAGGTCTTAGTCAAAAACGCCTGCAACTGTTTAGCAGCCAGAAAATTCCCAAATTCTCCCCAGGACTTCATACATACAATTAAAATCATCCTCAAGTCCTCTTATTGTGCATTCATAGTAGTAGTAATGTAATCAACTATATCCAAACGAATTTGAGCAAATTGCTGCTGACAATCTTGACTCCATATGCTTTCAAGCAGTTTGCTCAAAGTACTGTATTCCCTATCAAGAACTTGCAAAGCAGCATTAATGCGGATTTGAACGTCAGATTTAGATTGCTCAAAAGTCGCCTTATCCATAACTTCAAAAATAATATTCTCACCTTGGATTTCGACATCTTTAGTAAAATCAATGGCATCATCAATCAAACAACAAATACGACCGAAATAACGGGTCGCTTCAATGAGGTTATGGTCATTTTGTTGTGGTAAAGCATCAACAAAATCTCTGGCAATCATCGCGAAGAAACTACCGATGCGGTCAGTAGAAACATATTCGTCACCATTTTCCCCCTTTGCTTGGGCTATTTTACTTTGAATAATGGAGTCGTAGAGTCCTTTACAAGTCTGCTTAATATTATCTAAACGACTTTTCTCACCGCAGCTTCTTTCAGCAATTGCTAACATCATGATGTAAAAGACATACATATCTTTATCGCCGACCCTTTCGTCGCCATCAATAAAGTCGTCGGCGATACTAGTAGACAAGCTAAACAGTAAACTTTGCATCACACTTTCAATGCGCTCAGGCCATTGCTCTTGAGGAATATCGCAAACACGAAATAAAAACCAAATTGATGGGTATCCCATGCACTTTGACGAAAAGTATTGAGCCGACTGACCCAATACAGAACTAATAAGAGGGCCGTATTCTTGCAAATGCTCACAAACCTGTTGAGATACTTGATTGCGGACAGGTGTCGCATCCAAGATGCGCTCAAGCGCATCAGAAACATATTTATCCATGGACTATTCCTTATTATCAATGACAAATTAAACGATATACGGGAAGAAAATCCCAAACACATACTCATAGAGTTTTACCCCTTCAAGGGTAATAAAGGCTTGAGTTGAATTACCATGAACTAACTTAAAGTCTTTCATATCCACAATATCAATAATCACTTCAGCACGACCATCCTTTACTCCCATAATGGTTTTAACCTTTCCTTTAATAGAACCATACTTAAGATAATTATATGCGCTGAGTTTAACTTCAACCTCTTTACCCAAGGCGATATCGAGAATGTGCTTTTCATCGACATAACCTTTGGTAACAAAGTGCTGTCCTTCAGGGTAGATGGTGTAAACCAATTCGCCTTTTCTATATTGGGTTTTGCGAATGCCATTGAGACTTTCAAACTCAACTCGGCCATCAACTTCAGCCTTGCCCTGCAAGCGGTTATGATTTTTTTCCAATTGCGCTAACTCTAATTCTTTAAGTTTTAGGCTATCGGCAAACACTTTAGCTTCGTTTTCCAATACAGATAAAGTCACCGCCATATCGCGCTGACGGGTTAAACCTATCTGTTGTTGGCTTTGTTGATTTTTTAATTGCGCCAATTTCAGCTGTTGTTGATGAATATCTTGCTCCATCTCAATGATTTCCGCTCGCTTATGGAATAAATCCTGTTGATAGCGGATTTTGCGGTCTTTAGAGATATGACTTAAATTAGTCACTCCTTCGACAAAGGTCGATTGCTTAAGATAATCCTTATTAAGTAAAGTCAATTCTTGCTTCAACCTAACCAGCAGGTCTTCGATCATGATAATCTCAGCCTTTATACTTTTGACTTCAACCTCTTCAAACTGACTGAGCATAGCCACCGAACTTCGAGTTTGCTCTATTTTCTGCTTTAAAGCCTGCGCTTGCACTTGATCGCGGATCTCTTCTTGCCGAAGCAAAACCAACTGATCCTTAAGCTGAATATTTTCCGCTTGGTACATAGACATATCGGACACCACTTTACTCCCATCAGGCACCTGATATTGATCAATAATAATATCTCGCTCAGCGTAATGAAGGACAGGTTCGGGAACGATATAAATAAACGCTTCTTCCAGCACCACTCGCAATTGAATCGTTACCGCCAATGACGCCACTAATGCAATAGAAAATAACCAAAAAGTCACTTTTAACAACTTAGAGCGAGCTTTTCTCAATTCACCGTGAATATTGTCATTGACCTCATGCATATGCCACATCCTTGCGTTTATCAGTCTGTTTACTATCCGACAGACGTTTAGTTAACGTCAGAAGTTCACTGCGTTCACTATCAATAGTAAAATCATGGGCAACATAAAGAATGATACAGTTTGTTTTCTGATTAATAAGCTCACCAACAATCTTACTAGTGTGCTTATCTAAACCACGAAACACCTCATCAAACACCAATATAGGCTTATTCGACAAATACACTCTCAAAAACAAGATAATCTGTCTTTGTCCCTCAGAAAAAGGATTCACCCTATCACTAATTTGCGTATGCAATTGCTCCGGCAAAGCTGCAATTACAGACCATAGACCTATTTTCTTAAGTAAATCAACGACCGTTTCTTGTTCGATTGCTTGGCCTAAAGTAATGTTTTCCCACAGCGTAGTAGTAAACAGAATGTCATGGGGAAAGTACGCCGCACAATGGTTAATACGACGGTTTGAGTTAACCAAACGCTCGCCAATTTTAAAAGAAAATTCGCCATCAATGGGGTCAAACAAACCGACCAACGACTTACAAAAAGTCGTTTTACCTGCACCATTAGCACCAACCAATTTATAAATTCGATTAAGTTTAAAGGTAGTATCAGGTACATCACAAACAGCCTTACCATTAACCCCAACCTTAAGACCACAAACACTTACTTGCTCAATTGGCTGACATTCAACAGGTTTATCATTCAACTCCTTTTCATTGATACTGACACTATCCAAAAACTCCCGATAACGCTTTAGAGTTATACTAGTGCGCTTCAATTGCATAAAAGACATCAATATTTGCATTGTGGTTTTCATCGAAATTTCAGAAAATGCCATTAAAGTCAACATTTCACCTAAAGTGAACTTATTTAAAGACAAAATACTTATCACCACAATTGCTCGGATAGCAATACTGCTAACAGTACGGACGACAGAAGTACTAGTTTGAATTTTTTGCTGTAAAAACGACACATCCCGCTCACGATTGAGAAAATCCTCCATACGAGCAGTACATCGTTTAAAGACTTGACTTTTATAATTATTAGCGCGGATAGTTTCCCGCCCATCAACAATATCATCGACTACAGACAAAAAATCTGATTTAATTTGAAAACGCTGGGTTTCATACTCAACAGTTTTAGGAACGGCTTTAAGGTAGATCACCACCAACAACCCCAAACTGATAGCCATCACCAAACCTATCAGAGGGCTCATATACAAAATAATCGAACTAAGAACAAAGATGGTCAAAAAGCTAACGGCGATATCAACTTGCAAAGTTAAATAATACTTTTTGATATTCTGAGCATCATAAATCCTCTGAATCAAACTGCCCTTCTTATAACTGTTTAATTCAGGGATTTTGGCCGTAAGTAAGGCCACCAAATACTTATCTAAATGATGGTAATCGAGAAATTTTTCTAACACCACTCGATAACTTCTAGACAAATACCCGATAGTCAAATTTAGAGTTTCGTAGCAAGCATAAAACATTAAGAAGATTAGCAAAAATCGCATATCCCCCGACGGAATAACGCTATCGATAAGATACTGGGTAAAAAACGCCGTAAACGAGCCAATTAAACTAATTAGCAAAGCGAAAACAAACAATACCCGAATATGTTTGGAGTAAGAAAAACTAAGTTTTAAACGTTTAAAAGGCATAGACAAAACCAGATATAATACTCACAAACTAAATCGTATACTTAGTCAACATATGCCAAACGTAAGCATCTAAGTCACTCAGCGCTTGAGTATTTGGAGTATCGATTCGAGCAAGAAGAGCATGTGCCGCCTCTCGATGTTCAGCAAGAGTCACTTGAATCGCCTTTTTCACTTGTGTTCTGGTCATTGATTTTAAGTCATCTTTGTTACTGACCAAATCCACAATAGTCTTTTTACCATTTAACCGATCAAGCCCCGGCGTTTTACTTGTTTTCTCATCACCAATAAAGGCATCATAAAAATCATCTAGAATCTGCAAAATACGAGCAACTTCTCGGGCGTAATCAAACAAATGCTGACTAAGCTGTTCATTTTCATTAATCACACCAAGAATTTTCATCGGAAGAGAGATAATCGAGGAAGTTTTACCATCAATGAGTTTATAATAACTATCGAGATCTTCAGTATCAAAAGCATTAATATCCAATAGCTGACCATCAACTAATTCCATGCAAATATCACACAAATACAAACTGCAACCTGCAGCATATTTTGCCTTAACAGAATTAGCCAATTTAAATGCCAGACTAATAAGAAAGTTACCAGCCAAAATGGCAGTATCGGTACCATATTTTTTGTAAATTGTTGGCTCATTACGACGATAATCAGAATTATCCATAATATCATCATGTACTAACGCTGCCGCGTGTAACATTTCAATAGCAACAGCAACTTTCATTGCATCAGAAGCAGATTCTTGAGGTTCGTCATATACTTGGTTGGCCATGAGAACCAAAATCGCTCGAATACGTTTACCACCTTGAAGAGCATCACAAATCGGTTGATAGATATTTAAAAAACGAACCTTGTCCATTTCTTTTAAGATTTCATCATCAATTCTTTTTCTAAAAGATAACCAAGATTTCCCTTCCAAAACATCATTTGGTTGCTTAACTACGTCCATATCATCCATCATGCTTGCATATCCTTTTAATTTTCGAGACGCGGAATTATACCCAACTTTCTAAGTTTTACTACTAAAAAATCACATTTTACTTTCAGTTCACCCCTCATGCTTAACATAAAAACAACAACCAACCAAACTAAATAAACAGTCAAACAATCAAGAGTTCAAGGTAAAACAAAATTGAGCTTACTGCGCCCCTTCGCCATGTAGTGGGCTTTCCCCACCTCGCACTACTACGAGCGCTCCGGCCAATATATTTATCGATTTCAGACAGGTTCGTGGTTCAATTTAAAACATCCTTGTTAGCCCTGAACTCCGGGCACACGGTAAGTTATATCCCATGACTAAACTTCATTCGGTGTAGCAGCTGTAAAACTCGTGGGTTTAGCCACTTTTCTCAGTGCTTTGCTGCGACCACGATGATGTAATTGGTTTTCAGCCTTAAGCACACGATAGAAGCTTGAAACTGAGCCAAGATAGATATTGTTATCTAACAACCTAGGCACTATCTGTGAAGGCGGTAAGCTAGCAAATTCAGGCTCATTACAAACATCAACAATGGCTTGTTGCTCATGCACGGTTAGTTTATTACTTGGCACTGGACGCTCTGCCTCTGGGCGTTTGTCTGTTTGTACTATGCCTTGCTGATACCATCGTCTATACGTTCTCAAGCTGATATCCATTTCTCTGCAAGCTTTCTCTACAGCGCAACCCGATTGTTTTGCTTCTTGAATTAAATCAATGTATTGCTGCCTATGGTCAAGCTCTGTTAATCGCCCCCTGAGTCCTCCCCGAATAAGGGCACAGACGTTATCGTAAAGGTTGCCGAAGCAAACGTGTCATCATCCTAAATCGGGTTGGCATTGAGCATAAACCTGCGATTGTTGACATTAAAACACGGTTTGGTGATTGGGAAGTGGATACTGTACTTGGCAAGCATGGCACGGGTGCAATCGTTAGTCTGGTCGAACGTACAAGTAAGTTTTACCTGATACGCAAAGCTCCAGCAAAAAGTGCAGCGCAAGTGAGCAGAGCGATGAGAGGCATGCTGTGGCGCTATCGACGTCATGTTCATACGATAACCGCAGATAATGGGAGTGAGTTTTGCGAGCATGAATATGTCTCAGATAAGCTAAAAACCGATATCTATTTTGCTAACCCCTACTCCTCATGGGAGAGAGGGTTGAATGAAAACTTTAATGGTCTGCTGCGTCAATATATTCGCAAAGGAACAGATTTACGAACGGTGACAGATAAGCAAATTGCGCATATAGAGCGGGCGATCAATGCGAGGCCGAGAAAATGTATAGGGTTTAGGCAACCTGTGGTGATATTCAATGAATTACGCAAAGCAGCCTAATTTAGCGAGTGGTGCACTTCGGACTTGAATTCGCGAGTAACAATGAAGAGAAATAAAACAAAGATAAAAGATAGATATGCTAAGAAAAAACAAAGTTGATCATGAAAACCAAACCGCATTCTCGTGACCAATGAATACCATTTTTAAACGCCCACGGTCACCAAATGGTGATCATCTGATCACAGGATCAAATAACAATACAATAGAAAAAGAAAATTAGGAGATAAGTAATTGAAATATGAGAAGAGAAATTGCAAACTGGCGGAGTGGACGGGACTCGAACCCGCGACCCCCGGCGTGACAGGCCGGTATTCTAACCAACTGAACTACCACTCCGCAGTGATAGATTTGCAAGATATCTTAAATGGCGGAGTGGACGGGACTCGAACCCGCGACCCCCGGCGTGACAGGCCGGTATTCTAACCAACTGAACTACCACTCCGCAGAGATATCTTAATGACATTATTTTACTCGTTTTAGTGTTGGCGGAGTGGACGGGACTCGAACCCGCGACCCCCGGCGTGACAGGCCGGTATTCTAACCAACTGAACTACCACTCCAGCGAGTAAACAAGCTGTCATAAAGCTTGAATATAGTTATGCGATACATTGGCGGAGTGGACGGGACTCGAACCCGCGACCCCCGGCGTGACAGGCCGGTATTCTAACCAACTGAACTACCACTCCACTGAGTATTCGCATTTTTTGCTTCGAAGTGTTGGCGGAGTGGACGGGACTCGAACCCGCGACCCCCGGCGTGACAGGCCGGTATTCTAACCAACTGAACTACCACTCCATAAGAAGCAAATGCACGTTTGTAATAAGTATTGGCGGAGTGGACGGGACTCGAACCCGCGACCCCCGGCGTGACAGGCCGGTATTCTAACCAACTGAACTACCACTCCAGCGCGACTTATTGATACCACGAAGAAATTTGGCGGAGTGGACGGGACTCGAACCCGCGACCCCCGGCGTGACAGGCCGGTATTCTAACCAACTGAACTACCACTCCGCGTCATATTCTTGCAGTGTTTGCTGTAAGGTGTGCTCCCTGACAGCGGCGTGAATAATACGAATGACCCCCTCATGAGTCAACCGTTTTTTGAAAAAAAACCGTGTTTTTTAGTTATCTTTCATTGAAAGGTTCAAAATATCACCTGATTTATCATTTTTTGAACCATTCCCTGCTGCGTTATTTTCAGATGGTCCTAAATCATCAAGATCAATGACTTCTTCGGTTTTCTTAAATGGATTCTTTGGCATTGGTACTTTTAGTCTAATTGGCTTTTTTTGCACCAGAACACGAATGGCTAACCAACCGAGCAATAATACAACTAAGTTACCAGCAACAATAATACTGACTAATAGCGCTGTACTTATAGTCGGCTCTGGTTCTGGCTCGGGTTGTATCACTGCCGGTAACGCAGCGGCTTCCAATTCAGGCACTTTTTCAATGGGTCTTTCAATTTCAAAATTGTAGTTTGGCAACGTTGCCATAAACTCACGGCCATTGATATTTTCACCAAATACGGAGATTTCTACACTATAACGCCCCCAATCATAATTCTTGATTGGCAGCTGACGATAAAGCCGTTCTTCTGTATCTAAGGTAAACATCTGCTCTTCACCATTAGGGTAAAAGATTTTACCCTGTAGCAATATGGTCTCAGGTTTCACAACCGTGTCGTCTATCGTAATAGTAAGGCCATGTTCAAGCTCGTTTTCACCCGCTAGCATCAATTCAAAGTTGAATGGCGGCTCAGCGATAACAATAGGTGATTTGATCACTCTTCTTTTTAGAATGGGCGTTTCTATGAAAAATTCAGGCTGCCACTCTCCCGCAGGAAAGTTTAATTTAAACTCACCAGTAAAAATTCCATCCAAGGGTCTTTCATCAAACTCTCGGCCATCATCTTTAAAGTCGGTCACGCTTTGCGTACCTGCACCAAAGTTGGCATATTCATCGTTATTGGTACTAGAGAACTCCACATACAAAGTCACGACATCCCGGAAGTAACCCACATCTATCTGTTTGCCATCATTAGTCACGCGCCCTGTTACCTTCAGCACTTCACCACGGAATAATAGCGGGGGCAAAGCTTCAACTTCGAGTTCAATGTCACCAAGCACCATTATGCGGCTGTTTTTTTGGATCTGTCCGATGACTTGCCAAGGGCCTGGCGTTGGGTTCTTTAGAATGATCAAGTCATAACTGACTTCGTCATACCATCGTAGTGCATCATTATCCAGTGAACTGGTCGCATAATATTTACTACCATCAGGCTTCACAAGTACCACGGCGGGAGCGCCTGGGGCGCGAAAAAACAGTAAAGTGATCTCTTCAATATTATAATCAATACGAAAACGGTTATCTAAAAGAGGGATTTCATTTACCTTACCGTCCCGCTGCAACATCGTTATCTGTGGTGTTTGAGCGCCAACAACCGTACTTACTAGCAGTACAAACCCCAAGATAAGCTGTTTTAGATTCATGTATTAACCCTACATTGCGTTGATGGCCTGAGTGATCTTTTTTTGGGACAAAGCCCCTAGTTAAGCGTCTACTCCACCCCAACGATACCGATTATATTCATAATTGTTGCCACAGACTTTGTCCACAAGCTTTGTTTACAAGCTCTAAACGTTCTGTATGTGCTTGTTCTTCATCGGCAGAAGCACGTAAAACTTTAAGTGCAGGACGATTGCTGTCTAAACGAATAATGCCACCGGCTGAGTTAGCCTGATCACCTTTATTTTGATTTGCCAAATTCAGCTTTTTTTGGCCTCCCGTCATCGACAGGTAAACATCAGCAAGGATCTCGGAATCCAGCAAAGCGCCGTGCAGCGTACGCTTTGAGTTATCGATATCGTAGCGACGGCAAAGCGCATCTAGGCTGTTCTTCTGGCCCGGATGAAGATCCCTTGCCATCGCCAAAGTATCTAGCACTTGACAATAGTCATGGGTTGCCGGAAAGCCTTGATTTAACTTAGCAAACTCGTGATCCATAAAGCCGACGTCGAACGGCGCGTTATGAATGACAAGCTCAGCTCCTTTAATATAGTCAAAAAACTCTTGCGCAATTTGATGGAAAAAAGGTTTATCACGTAAAAATTCGTTGGTGATACCGTGAACATCAATGGCTTCTTCTTCAATGTCGCGCTGAGGGTTGATATATACGTGGAAGTTATTCCCCGTTAGTCTGCGATTGACTAGCTCAACACAACCAATTTCAATGATCCTGTGCCCTGCTTTAGGATCAATACCTGTGGTTTCTGTATCCAGTACTATTTGCCGTGTGTGCATATCGTTGCTCGCTTAACTTTGCTATTATTTTGCCCTATTCGCACATTTTACATAAAAATAGGCAATTCAGTGCAAAAAACCGTAGAGATTTATACCGATGGCTCGTGTTTAGGCAATCCAGGTCCAGGTGGTTATGGTGTTTACCTTTCCTATCAAGGACATGAAAAAGAAATGAGTGCAGGGTATAAACTCACAACCAATAATAGAATGGAAATGCTTGCGGCTATTGTTGCACTCGAAACATTAAAGCGCCCCTGCGATATCATTCTGTATACCGACAGCCAATATGTTAAGCAAGGCATTGAGTCTTGGCTTGAAAACTGGAAAAAGCGCAATTGGAAAACCGCAGCCAAACAACCAGTAAAAAATGTCGATTTATGGCAAAGACTGGACGCTGCCACCAGCCGACACACGATCCAATGGCGCTGGGTAAAAGGCCACGCTGGAAATAAATATAATGAGCTTGTTGATGACTTAGCGCGTGAAGCGGCTTCAGGTCCAAACCTACTTGTAGATGAAGGCTACGAAGCCAGCGTCTAACTAAGGGATCATTCAATAACAAATAACAGCTCCCTTAAGATTTATATTAAGTAATAATACTCGTTATTCTTTATCTTGGCAGGTTTGTCTGAGTCCAGCCCCTTTCACAGCGGGTGTCCACTTAGGCTTTACATGCCACTTAGGTTTGATTGGAGTGAGCGGCATCACCCGCTTTCTTGCCACCAACATATACACGCTTCCCATCGGCTTTAAGTAATGACGGCAAAAACGACGCCATGGCGCAAAACGAGAAAGCCTCGAGCCTCGCGCTAAAGACGCATAAATAAAGCGCTCGTCACCAACAATTTCAAACCCGAGTAAATCTAGCCAATCCTTCACCCGCGATGGAGTAAAGAAGCGCCCTGACCAAGGTAGTTTTTCTTTACTAAAGGGAAGCATTTGCGCCACACCACATAAACTAAACGGATTAAAACCTGAGATCACAATATAACCTCCAGGAATAAGCGTTCGGTGGGCTTCGCGTAGAATATGATGCGGATCAGAATGATATTCTAAGCACTGGCTTAAAATACAAGCATCGACTGAGTTTTCGTAAAAAGGTAGCTCGTCAATTTCAGCAAATACTCCGACATGTTTGCCTTGTGGGGCAACACAAACTTGATGCTTAATCGGGCTGGCAGAGGTATTCATTTGACCGCTCAAACAGCCGAGTTTTAGCATGTGGTAACCAAACATTCTTGGTAGCCATTCATCCAGTCGTTTTTGGATCCCCACCTTTAAATATTCACCGTGAGGAAAGTCTTGCCACTCATCGGGTTTGGGTCCTTGTAAAAAACTTAACGCTGGTTTCATTTACTAAGCTCGTTATACTGGTGTTATTAATCACTTTATAGAGCATTGCGTTATGGTGCAAGTCGATGCAATCAAAGCATTTGATGACAATTATATCTGGGTGATAAAAGACCCTCGACGTTCAAACTGTTGGGTGGTTGACCCAGGTGACGAACAACCTGTTTTAGATTACCTCGCCAAGTTTGATTTAACACTCCAAGGCATATTAGTCACCCATCACCATTGGGATCATACTGATGGCATTGCCCCGCTTTTATCACATTTTCCCAGCTTAACAGTCTACGGGCCTAAAAATGGTAAATATAAAGGCATTACTCATGGCCTTAGTGAACACGATAAGATCACACTTTTTGATACCACGCTGAACATTATTGCCACCCCAGGTCACACGTTAGACCATATCTGTTATGTAAATGATGAACTGGCTTTTACGGGTGATACATTATTCAATGCGGGCTGCGGTAGACTTTTTGAGGGAACACCTAGCCAAATGTGGCACTCCTTTGAAAAGCTACTCACACTACCTGACACATGTAAAGTGTATTGCACGCACGAGTACACACTCGCGAACCTTGCTTTTGCTGAGGCCGTTGAGCCCACTAACCAAGCACTGATCCAGTATCACCAACAAGCAAAGTCATTACGTGCCAGTAACGAGCGCACGGTACCTACGACAATTGAACAACAAAAAGCAATCAATCCTTTTGTACGTGCCGCAAATGATGCCATTCTCACCCATGTTCCAACGCAATTTATCGCGTCAGAAAATACACCTGAAGCTCGCTTTAGTGCACTGAGAAAATGGAAGGATAACTTCTAAAATATTCAATAGTGACCTAATGTAACGCCAAAATGACGCTTTTTTGGCGTACTTACATAGGAAGTATTGAATAAATTATCCATTTTCTTTGCAATACCGCCAAAGATAAGCATTTCTAACGATTTTTAGGAAGTCGAAATAAAATAATAAAGAAGCTTTAAATGCTGATACAAACTCGGTAATATTGCCGAGTTTTTGTCCGAACCCCCAAGCAAAAGAACGCATTTATGAAAAAGCTCGCCTTTATTGTTGCTTCATTAGCAATGTTAAGTGGTTGTGAAATCACGCAAGAAACCCCGTTGGAAACTGCAACTGAACAAGTTAAGCAGGCCAACTTAGATCACGCGAGCCCTTATGATATCTCCCAAACACTCAGTACCTCATGGCAAGACGAAGATGAAGAGGCTGTGCCTGTATTTGACGACGTATGGGAGCGGATCCGTTATCAGTTATCTATCGAAGTGCCACAAAATAGACCTGTGGTCGCCGAACGTAATTACTATCAACGTCACCAAGCCTATTTAGACCGTATCGCAAAACGTGCAGAACCTTACCTCTACTACATTGTTGAAGAAGTAGAAAAGCGCAATATGCCGGTAGAAATCGCGTTGTTACCTATTGTGGAAAGCGCATTCGATCCATTTGGCTATTCACACCGCACCGCTTCCGGTATTTGGCAATTTATGCCTCAAACCGGTGAACGCTTTAACCTCAAACAAAATTGGTGGTATGACGGCCGTCGCGATATTATTGCATCAACGCAGGCTGCATTAGATTACCTCACCTATCTCCATAAAACACTGGAAGGCGATTGGTTAAACGCAATTGCCGCTTACAATTCAGGTGAAGGTCGATTGCTCAGAGCAATCCGAAAAAATCGTAAAAAGCATTTGCCTACCGATTTTTGGTCTCTCGATTTACCTCGCGAAACCACCGCGTATGTGCCTAAATTACTTGCCTTATCCGACCTCTTAAAACGCTCAGATGAGTTTAAGGTCGCGTGGCAACCTATAATCAATGCCCAAGTTGTTGATACCGTTGAGGTAGGGTCACAAATTGATTTAGCGCTTGCCGCTGAAATGGCCGATATTTCTTTAACTGAACTCTATCGCTTAAATCCAGGTTTTAATCGTTGGGCCACCGATCCAGATGGCCCACACCAGTTATTATTACCCATGGAAAAAGTTGACGCTTTTCAAGAGAAATTAGCTAAAACTGAAGTAAAAGATCGACTTCGTTGGCAATATTATACAGTGCAAAAAGGAGATAGCCTGTCGGTCGTTGCGACTAAGTTTAATACTAGTATCGGCGCCATTCGCTCACTCAATAGCATCGATGGCAATATGATCCGTGTTGGCCAGAAGTTATTGGTGCCACTCAGTGATGGCGAATTGCAAAGTGAGCATTTACCACCAGAAGTGCGCCTTGCCGCCAACAAAGTAACTAAGAAAAAACTCAGCCACACAGTAAAATCAGGTGATACATTGTGGGATATCAGCCGCGAATATGATGTTACCGTTAAGCAATTAGCTAGCTGGAATAAGTTAAAAACCAATGCCGTTTTGCGCCTTGGACAAAAGCTTACTGTCTTTAAAGATGAAAAAGCAGCAAATCAAACCGTCCTCGTCAACACCGAGCGCACAATCACTTACAAAGTGCGTAAAGGCGACTCATTGGCACGTATCGCCACTAAGTTTAACGTCAGCGTGAATGAAATCGTCAAATGGAACAACCTGACTGGACAGAAGTATCTTCAGCCTGGTCAAAAGTTAAAGCTGAAAGTTCAGACGAAACGTGTTTAGCGCTAAGAACCAGGGTTTAAAAATAAAAATCCAATATCAGTAATGATATTGGATTTTTACATATTAAAGCAGCACTTTTGACTCACTTTTCCTTAAAGATTACGACAGTTCTATCGTTTAAATACACAGTTTTTCAACGTCGCTTACAGCTGATTTAAACCCAAAAATTTGGTTAGGCTTCAATGCTGATTAATATTATCTAAAGGAAGTTTCATAAAGAACTGATATCGTTAGTACATTATTGGCGTACCACCAATCCTCCTGCAAATTCTCGATGCGTTATCCGCATCTCGATAATCAGAAAAAGAGTCAGCCCATAACAACTCACCATTTTTGTAACATTCAAGGTAAATTTCTTCGAATGCGGTAGTATTAGACGACATTGCGGTGGCGAAAATAGCAGATACAGCAAATAGAATCGGTTTAATCATTGTCTTTTCCTTTTCATTATTTTGAACTTTATAATATCGGTCACTTTTCATACAACCCAGACCAATGTCACACAACGTAACCGAAATGTAAATATTTATATTTTTCCGTTACTATGATTATGCTGATGAGTTTGCTATTTGAGCTGGCAACGCGGCCTATTAAGCCGCGTAAATTGAAAGGTAATGCTTGAACAGAAGATAAAACCTAAAGGTTTTTTGCCAATGATTGAAGCCAAGCCTCTGCCGGCTCCCAAGGCTCAAAATATTCACAGGCATCGATGTCTAGACGCGGTTGTGCTCGAGTGGCGTTCAACTCTTCAATCAGGGCATCAATTTGCTTTCCAGCACCACAATAAGTATCGCCATAACTAGAATCCCCCAATGCGATGACCGCTACTTTCTTGCCCGTTAGCATCGGAAATTCGCTTTGCATTTGCAAAAATAAAGGCAGCAAGTTATCGGGAATATCACCAGATCCGGTAGTAGAAGAAATAAATAAAATGTTTTCAGCTTGCGTTACATCAACGATGGAAGCAGGCTCAATAACACTTGCCTCATGACCCGATTTATTCAAAAACTCAGCACTGTCGTTTGCCAAGTTTTCAGCATTGCCGTACATACTTCCCACAAAAATGGAAACTTTTGCCATTATTTATAATCCTTCTCGTTGTCTGACCAGCCGAGCTGAGCGAAGACAGCCAATGCTTCTTCTCCCAAATCCGCGGTAATTGAAATCGTCGTGTTGGTATAAGGATGTACAAATTCCAATTTAGTTGCAAATAACATCAACCGACGTAAGCCAAAATGATCGACAAAAAAGTGGTTGTGTTTATTATCACCGTGATTGACATCACCAATAATCGGATGTGCTAAATAGTTAAGGTGGCGCCTGATTTGGTGTTTTCTACCCGTTTTAGGAAAACACTCCACCAATGAGTAGCGAATACTTGGATACTTACCAAAAGGAATTGGCAAGCTACCCTGCAATAAACAATTTATCTGTGTTTGCGCCTCCTGCGGAGCTTTATCCTGACAGGCAAACTTATCAGCAATTTTATCAAGTTCTTCTTTGAGTGGTCTGTCGATGAATCTAGATTCCGGAGCAAATCCGCGAACAAGCGCTAAATAGCGTTTTTGAATATTACCGCTAATAAAGATTTCATTCATGTCTCGCGCGGCCTCAGAGCTTAGTGCAAACAGTAGCACGCCTGACGTTGGCCTATCTAAACGGTGAACGGGGAAAACATGTTGACCAAGTTGATCACGTAGCATTTGCATCGCAAATTGTGTTTCTCGCTTATCCAAAAATGAGCGATGAACCAATAACCCTGACGGCTTATTTATCGCAACATAATGTGCATCTTGATATAAAATCTCAAGCATTACGCGCTCTTTGCAATTGTATTATCGAGGTTTTTTAAACACTGATGCACCGCATTAAAATAAAGATGTTCACTCAGCACCATTTCAGCCATTGGCGCAATCGCCATATTTTCCGGTAATGCTTCACCACTTTCTACCATTGTTCGCATTTTGCCCAAGAATACAAATTGCAACCACTGCGCGAAGGTCATCGTATCGCAGCAAAATGGCTCCGTAGAGGTAAGTGCCTTAGCCGAAATTGGCTCGTCTTGCCAAAGACCCGTCGCCTTTAAACAAGTCTCAAGTTCGTCTAACTGAATCAATAATTCCGAGTTCATCGGTCCTGTCTCTTTCTCAATTTTTTACATTATAGCAATTTGCATTATTTAGGAGCTAGCCAATTCTCTCAAGTGCACCTTTTTCATAGGCTTATCAGCGCTCCCAAAAGTAGCTATAATTGCCGCTATTGAAAATATAAGTAACATATAGAGCATTCATGACAGCGCAAATTTCAACTTTAGGTGAATTACTAACAAACGCCGGAACGCAGTGGCGGGCCTATGATCTGGGTCGACGTATCACAAAAATAGATAAGAAGCAGTTTGCGCAAATCGAGAGTACTCAAGTCCCTTATCCTTACCCGCTTGGCGGCCATGCCATCATGGCGATTCAATTTTGGGATAATGAGGCGACCGCTGATCCTTATGTGTGGTTTTTAAAGTTTCCACTGGATGAGCAAAGCAAGCTCATTATCGCCAGCCGTGACCACTTTGCCTCCATGGTACTCGAAGCATTAGGTACTCAACTCACGGGCGAAGCCGCTCAAGGGAAACTTGATAACAACCCTTATGTCTTCACGCCAAATGCGAACAAACTCGCGGCATTCAATGCGCTATTAAAGCGTGAGCTTAATCGCCCGGCTTCTCAATATTACGAGCACGCCGAACTCTATTTTTCTGGCAAGCTTGGGTTTGAACGCTGGCAAGAAATAGCGCTACAAGGTATTGCAGACTTTGCCCTACGTCTAGACCATGGTTATAACGCGAGCAACCTGCAACAGGCGTGGTCTTTTTTGCCAGCAGAAGTTAAGACACCATTAGCTGCAATGCTTGAACACGTTACGGTCTCAACATCACAAACCGAAGACTTTTTAGCCGCTTTAAACCGCGCATGCCAACAGCAAAATAAGGACGCCGTAGTCACCAATTTGCGTGCAATGTCGGGAAGTCACGCGCTTGGTCTCATCGCACATGCAGTAGACGCCATTTTAGCATCTGAGTTGGGATCAGATGCCGATTGCTTACTCACTATTGCAGGGCGTGCTTGGGAGACACTAACCGACCAGCAAAGGCTTTTTATCTATATGGAAAAAGCCGCTGAGAATAATCAAATCGATGGACTTTTCGGCAGTATTTTCGCAGACTTAGTTGCAATACCTATGTTACGCCCACATGTTTTAGGGATTATTAGAGCAGAAAATCGCAGTGAAACTCTGTCTCGTGCAATTGGAAGGTTATTTTCTTAAATGACAACACTTTGGCTTTTTATCATCGTATCATCTGGTATCGCGCTATTTTGGTATAGCCGCCAGATCGCAGAAGCGGCAAATAGACATGCACAACATCAAACTGAAAGTTTGCAAGTGCAACTGTTAAGTGTTGCCTGTATTAAGCGCCGTTTCGGGGTATTAAAGGACGGTAAGCTTGGAATAAAAAGCCAATTTATGTTTGAGTTTAGTTCAGATGGCGAGTCAGCCTATCAAGGTAAGCTTTACTTAGAAAATGAACGATTAGTCAAAAAAGAATTGCCCGCTTATAAAATCGCAAGTTAATCCGATGGGTGCGAAAGTAGGCACTTAAATTCATATAAATACAAGTGCCTGCTCTGAATTTATAATAGTACAACTATTTTAAACATACCCTTTGACGCTTGGCCCGTAGTCGTTTTCACCAACCTCACTATCCATGGTGGTGAAATATATAATCACTAATAAACCGACGATAGGCACAAAGCTCACTAGAAGCCACCAGCCCGAGCGTCCAGTGTCGTGAAGACGACGAATAGATACTGCAACTATCGGTACTAGAACCACCAAATAATAGATACCTGTCAAAAACAGAGTGCCAAAAAGCCCGTCGACAATACCAATTGCAAAGCCTATCAACGCATTTATTAAGATAAACATCCAGTATTCTTTGCGTCTTGAACGTCCACTAAAATCGGAATATCTTTTTAATACTGTTAGATACCATTCCATTTCTTTTTCCTTAACTATTGCGCCAACATCGCGCACTAAAAAACAATACCAATTCGCTTAATTAAGTGATCTATTTTGAGGCGGGAGAATCTTAGCGATAACACCACTACCGCGTCCTGCTATCGCCAAGGTACCTACATCCATGCAGGCAAGGCAAGGCAAGGCAAGGCAAGGCAAGGCAAAAATTTTGCTATTTAGTTGTTCTAAATGAGAAATTTTTAACGCGGTTAGCGTCAGATTTGCTCCTTAAAATTGAGCAAGTATTAAGACTAATCAGTATAAGACTAAAATGAGAGTGGAATAATCTAGCAAGGAGATCGAAAGATAAGAATGAAACTGCAAGCGGAGAGTTTTGAGAACTTCAACTAAGTTACTAGGAAAATATACATCAAATTTACAACCGTCACAAAAAACTAAGGCGCTAGCCTATCTGCTGCGCCTCAATCCTGACGATTATCCCAAGAGGTATCCAATTCCTCTGCTTTACAACCCAAAAGCCATCCGCCAATTCTTCTTCCCCTGAACGGGTATGTACTCCGACCTACCCGAATCCCATCCTTGTGTCATCCATTAGCACTTCCAATGCATCTCCATTTTAGCCACCTTGGCCTCCTCTTCGCTTCCCGCGCTCCAATGCCACCTTGGCTCCGCTTCACATAATCCCTATGTGCTCCCTATACATTGTTACGTCCAGTGTAACCCATCCACTTCGCAATCATCCAGATTGCGCTCCCTCATCCTAGAGCCTTGCTCGTCCTTATCTGCTCTTCCTTGCTCCACTACGCTTCCCGCGCTCCTTGACACTCCATGTGTCTCCTTATCCCTAGTGAAGCTCCGCTTCACACTCGCTTCCTCGAGTTCCTGATCTTCCTTGCCCTATGCAATACATCCTTCTCTTGTTGTCAAATTCCTTATCCTTTGACGCTGAGCTCCTGCTCTTGTGTTTCCTTACATTGTTAAGTTTACGGGGATTGAGCACTTTTGTTAGATAGCTCCGAACAATCTTTTTGCTGTCATTTAAAAGAAAAACAAAGTAACTTCTTTAAAAACAGAAGGGTAACTAAAAATCACACTACAAATTCGGTACTACAAAGCGCCTTAACCCACATTCTCGTACGAGATCTCTTACATGGTAATTTCCATTGTTGCTATTTGCTCTTAAATAGTAATGTGCCCTCTACTGAGCTAAACGCCATCTTTTGCAGAACTTGATAACCGTGACCCGCAAAAAACTGCGCTTGTTCTGGCTTAGTAATAAATACTGCCATCCCTTTCGTTTCTTCACTTTGTGCAATTAAATCATCCAACGCAGTGAGTAAATAGTGGCCATAGCCAAGCCCTTGAACATGTGGGTCAACGGCAATTAGAGATAAAAAGTGACACGGCTCTTGCGTTTGCAACGCTTGTCTAATCGACTTTTCTTTATCGATAAGCTGCTGCGTTTGCAAATATCCCGCACTCATCATGAGTCGTAATCGCCAATGCCACTGCCGATTTGCGTCCAATTCATCGCCATTTGCAATAACGCATGCTACCGCGACCAATCTATCTTGATGATATAACCCCACCATCGGCTGCCCCGTTTGACCAAATGCCGACAGCTCTTCTCGTATTAAGGCTCTGAGTTTTTTTTCAAAAATTGCTTCTTGTTTTGCCTCCAATACCTGCTTGAGTAACGGATCATCATGGTAAGCCTGATACAACACACTCGCGGCTACGTTGATATCTTCTGGATTTAAATATCTAACGATTAATTCATGTTGAGAAGTTTCTACTGACATCATGGTTCCTTATTGTTATTGCCCCAAGCTTCTGATAATCATGCCGAAATACTACTTAATATCAAAACCTCAGAATTTTTTCTGTGTACTTTAATAATGTACGGCTACTCGCTAGTGATAGATATTGATACAAGTCACAATTTATTCAGTCGTGGACAGGTATATTTATCCTCGCATTAGTCATTATGGTTTTTATCGATGATGACTTGCTAAAGGTTTTACAACCACCTTTACTATAGTTAGTGAGTAAAATTCAAGCAAACGAGGGAGAACGAAATGGATACTAGTCGCCACACTATGAGTACTTTATTTGCCCAACTTGGGCTCGACAACAATCCCAAGGCGATCGAAGGGTTTGTCAAACAACACCGCCTTCCTGACGATATGCTGTTAAGCCAAGCACCATTTTGGAATGAAGGGCAACGTCACTTTATTGAAGAATCGCTAAAAGAAGACGCCGATTGGAGTGAAATCATTGACGAACTAGATGCGATGTTAAGATAGCTAAAGCAATCGCTCCTTACGTAACTTGGTGCTATGATCCACTCCTATGATTAAGGCGTTTAGGAACCTCTATGCATCCTGCCGTTGCCAGAGCTATCAAAAAATTAGTCGATAGTGGGAAGACTCCAACTGTCGCGCTAACAAAAAGCAAATTAACTCAAAGCGTCGCAATGCCAGACGTTATCTCAGGCATTGCTGCGTACAAACAAGACCCTACCTGTATTGAGCACTATCAAGAGGTTGAAGAGGTCGTCAAAACAAGTTCACAAAGCCAATTAGATAGAATTGAAGCTAAGCTTGATAAGCTCATTGCCTTATTGGAGAAGTCGTAGTGTTTGTTGTCGACTTAACTTTTGATTGCTATGAGGAAACCACCTTAGATGCTGCCGAGCAGGCCATTAACCGGGTGGTCAATGCGCTTCGCTTTAATGGTCAAATCATTGGTGACGAATTTCCAACTGTACTTAAAGATGGCTATTTCGTCACTCGTGTGATGTGTCCAGAAGAAGACGCTTTGCATCCATTAAACCATAGTCCTTTTGTGAAGTTTGCGATTGACCAGCTACAGCAATCAGGCTTGCTTGCACCTAAGGTTAAAGTTTTTGGGCAAGATATACATGCCAACAGCGCTGATGCCTGTCATGAGCCGTCAAGCTACATTCTCTACACCACATACGTACACACTTGTAGTCCACTGTATTGTGGCGACGACTTTTTACCAGTGCCTTTATATAAAATCCCTGCTATTGCCAATGGTGATTACAAAACACTGATCAAATGGAAAGAAGATTGGCAAGCCTGCGATCAAATACAGATCAACGGTGCGACTCGCTGCGAATTTGCTGCACTGGAGGAAATTTCCAGTACGGGTAGTGATTTGTTTAGACGTGGCATGGATTTGAGCAAACGTATTCGCTATCTCACGAAAAAACCGGTTTACTATTATCTGTATCGTGTTGGCGGCGAAAACCTCGCCGCAGAAAAAGCAAGAAAATGCCCAAGCTGTCAGGGAGACTGGTTACTCGAGGAGCCTTGGTTCGGCCTTTTCGACTTTCGCTGCGAAACTTGCCAATTGGTCTCGAATATTTCGTGGGACTTTCAATAAGGAGCGCAAGCTCCTTGATACCAACTAGCTATATTGGATAGTTGACTGTCAGTTTTTCTACAAACTCCGCGATAGAATCAGCCAAAACATGATGCTGTTTCTTACCGACAAACTCTAACCCAACTTGACCCGTAGCGACATCGACCGACACCAATAAGTCGTCTGCTTCTGTTAAGCCAATAAATACGGTTTCAGGTTGTTTGAGCCTGCGCTTCATTAAAATATGGCCGGTGATATTTTGCTGCAAGCGCTCGAAGTCATCTTCGTTCCATGCTTGCAGTAGCTCAATTTGCTTACCCTCAATAAATGCCACGATATTGCCAGCAAAGAAATCACCATACAGTCCGTTCAATCCCTCAGGAAATTGCGTTTCCAACGCTCTGGCTAAATCATTTAGATGTCCCGCTGGCGAGCGCGCTACCGCTAGCCATTTTATCTCGTTAAGCTTGTTCGGTTCACCCTGCTCACATGGGCTAGGCCAACTTTCATCATGCTCGGTACTCGGTAAATCTTTGAAGGTCTGTTGATGATAGTCTACATAGGCTTGATGCAAGCGCGCCATATTTACGGGCTGAGTCATATATAAAGCTCTCTTTATTTTTCTCACCACGGGCTGAATACTTGTTTCGTGTAATTAAGCAAATTGCTATTAATCCCGAGGTGAACATTCGTTATAATGACCGCATTGTAACGAGATTTGAATTAACATGACAGACTACAGTAACTCGCCAGAGCTGCAATCTTCTGTGCTTGGTAAAACCACAGAATATGCCAGTGTTTATACTCCAAGCCTGCTGCACCCCATTGCACGTAAACTCAATCGTGACCAAATCAATGTTGATGAGTCCGCTTTACCATTCAAAGGTGAAGATACTTGGACAGGCTACGAATTGTCTTGGCTCAATAACAAAGGTAAGCCTCAAGTTGCGGTTGCCACTTTTGTGTTTCCTTGCCAAAGCTCGCATATCATTGAGTCAAAATCGTTCAAACTTTACTTGAATAGCTTTAACCAAAGTCGCTTTGATACGATGGAAAGCGTGCGCCAAACGCTAGCTGCGGATCTTTCCACGGCATCAAATAGCCAAGTTAGCGTGACACTATTTGGCGCAGACGAATTCGATTGTATTCCTTTCTCGCGTCTCCCTGGTGAGTGTATCGACGAGCTGGATATTGAAGTTGATAGCTACACACCAAATAGTAACTTACTACAACTTGCCTCTGAGGATGTGGTCGACGAGACGCTTCACAGCCACTTACTCAAGTCAAATTGCTTGATCACCTCACAGCCAGACTGGGCAAGCGTGGTGATAAGTTACCGTGGTAAGCAAATCGACCGAGAAGCGCTGCTTAAGTACCTAATCTCATTCCGTGACCACAACGAGTTCCATGAGCAATGTGTGGAGCGCATTTACTGCGAGCTTTGGCGCACCTTTAACCCTGAAAAATTATCGGTTTATGCACGCTATACTCGCCGTGGCGGGTTAGATATCAATCCATATCGTTCGAGTGAACAAGATCAGACTCCGTATACGGTAAGAACTAACCGACAGTAAAACGTAAAAAAGCCATGTTCTCACATGGCTTTTTATCACATCTAAGTATTGCTATTTAACCTGAGGTTTGGATAAGGAATGTTCCAACTCATTGTTGCTAAAGCAAAACTTAGTTTTTTCCTTGTCTAGCCAGAGAGTTTTAGGGAAAACAAGGCGAATTTACGCACCAATAGCTGGCTATTGGAAGTGAATTCAACGCAGTTAGCGCTAAAACTAGCTGCTAGAAAGGCATTAATTATCCGCAGCTCAGGTTATTTATTCCCCTGTCGTGCCTTCCATTTCAACAGGGACGGGGACCGAACATATATCGGTGTGATTTGGCGTATCAACAAACCAATCTCCCGCTCTATTTTTACGTGCAGCAATTAGCGACTCAAAAATCGGCGTATTTGTCTTTAGCCTTTTAAAAGAAGGTGCACCTTTTACATCAGCAAGTACCGTAACGCCTTTGATAATATTATACGCTTGTCCAGCAACTGGTTTACGATCTAGATGCTGAACATGCTCCATTCCCGATAACAACTGCCCAAACACGGTGGTGTTTTTGTCTAGGTACCGCTGCGGCGTCAACGTGATGTAAAACTCGGTACCACCACTATTAACATCATTGGTTCTGGCCATGGCAAACGAACCAACGCAGTGTGTCATCCAGGTTTTAGTTCCAGCTTCATTTTGTCCTACGGCAAAACCATTTAAAAACCCGGTACGCGGCGCGTAGCCGTCTACAGCAGCAAGAGGTGTGATCTTCAAGGTTGATTCTGTGCTATGAAAAAACTCAGCGGCAATCGCTTTTTTTCCTTTTTGCGGCATTTTATTGTCCGACATATCGCCGCCTTGGGCCACAAAGTTTTCCACGAACCGATACATACTCAAGTTTGTGTAAAACCCCTCTCGCGCTAACGCTTTAATATTTGCCACATGATTGGGCGCAAGTTCAGGGTTAAGCGCGATATAGACCGATCCTGTTTGTAATTCTATTTTAAGAATATTTTCAGGGTCCAGCTGCTGCCAGTCGCTGCTTTTGGCCTCAGCAACGACTTCCGATGGTGACTTTGTATAAGGTTTTGCAAAGACAAGAGATGAACTTATGCCAAGCGCAATAAGTAGTAAGGTTTTTTTCATTATTATTTTCCTTGTTTATACCAATAAAATGACACCTCCAACGGCGCACTGGGTGGCAGGTTTGGGTTGTCTAATTCTATGACTGTTTTGTTTTTAAGATCTAGCTTTTCAAGACGAGCGGAAAAGTGTTTTAAAAATAACGCCTCGAATCGGCCATCTTGCAGTGCGCTTTTAAGGCCTTTCTCAATTTGGCTATGGAGCAACGGGTTGTCGTGAGAAACAAAAAAATATACCGCCGAAGGATAGTAAAACACCACATGCTGATCTGCTACCAAATCCGTGTCACTCAGGGCAGCTTCAATACTCACTAAATCGCTTGGTAGCACATCAAAACGTTTTTTCAACAGCATGTCGTAACCACTGTCTTCTTGTGAGAAAGAAGTCACACTGAGGCCATTACGCTCAAAAATCTGATGGTCTGGCCAATCTCTGCGTAAACCAAAAGTAACTCGGCGCAAGTCGCCAATGTAGCGTACTCCGCTCAGTAAGGCTTGATTATGTTTGTGCACTAAAGGAATGCGATAACCCAAAATCCCTTTCACTAGGGGAATGCGAATTGCACTCGCGGCCTTTTCGCGCTGTGAGTTAGTCACTAACCAACTGACATCCAGCCCCCCTTTTTCTCCAAGTAGGCGCACCGCTCTGTCTTGAGAAGGAATACTTCTCACTGATACGAGCCTCGCTGACTCTACCTGGTAGGATAAACTCAAAGTAAGCAGCTCTATAATGTACGGATCGGCACCAGCGCTGATTCTAATTTCCGTTGTTTCTTGTGCTTTGAGAGGAAATATCACAAAACCTAGAACGAGCCAAAGCAGTTTCATTTATCATCCCAATCAAATTTGTATAAGAAGTCTATACTGTTGTACAAACCGCTCGTGGCTTCAACATAAAACTTCGAAAAAACACGATAACGCAGCGCAATTTCATTAATAGACTCAAATACCCCAACACGATAACTGACCTGAACATTGGGGGTGATGTAACCTGACACCTCGACCTGTGTATCGTCACCACTGCCTTTTGCTGACAGGTTAACATCCGAAAGTCCAAGCGATTCCCCCGCCTTACTAAAGAATCCTTCACTGCGGTCAATTCCCTGTGAGAGTAAAAACTGCGTGAGTAGCGCATTATTAGAGGTTTCAGACTCCCCTAAAGGCTGACCGTTAAGTAGGTATGACAGTGCCTTGGCTTGGTCCATTGCAGGCTCTGAAAATACAGTCAAACGCGGCTTAGCAATATTGCCAGTGAGCTCAACACCGGCTATCACATCATTGGCGGTTGTCGCTGGATTTCGAATAGCTCGAATGTTCAAATATGGCTTATCTAATGCGCCATTGAAGCCAATTTGTCCTGTACGGATCAACAAGTCTTGGCCAAATGCACGATATTTCCCCTCTCGCAATTGCAACTCTCCCGTTGCTAACATTGGCGACTCAACTTGCTTGTCAATTTCGATTGCACCGGTAACAAAGCTATCTAGCCCAAGCGCCTTCACCCTAAAATTATCTTTAACGGTCAGTTTTAAATCTATTTCATGTTGAACTGGCACCGACATCTGCTTTTGCACCTTAGCATCAACAATGACTTCATCGTCGCTTGGCGAGGTGACTCCCTCAGGCAGAGATTCAATGTTTACTCGGCCAAACGGCACCACAATTTCTCCAAGTACTCGCGCAATCTTATCTTTATAGGCAAGTGTTAGATCTGGGCTTGCGGTTAGTTCAATCTGTGAGTCTGGTTGCACATAAATATTTTCGCCCTTTATTTTGACTTCAGCAGAGAGCTCGGGCGACCAATAGGCTTCGCCAGTTAGTGCTACCTTGCCGCCTTTTGCTGCTGTTAACTCAGCCTCAAGTTGAGCTGAAGTGGCATTAAAATCAAGATTGATGTGACCTTTATCAATTTCAACAGGCAAAGAGTCAGAAGACATAAATAAGCGCTGAGCAGTTAGTTTACCGTTCACTTCAGGGGCCGCGAGGCTACCTGAAATATTTATATCCCCTAACACTTCCCCTTGCAGGTCAAAACTTTGTTCCGTTACTCGGTTTAGTAGCGCTGACAACTTAGCCAGCTCAATTGACTCTATTTTTACGTTACCAGCTAATTGGGGGGATTGTTTATCTAGCGGCACACGCGTATCACCACTGAACTTACCTAAGGTTTCGGAGGTCATGCGCCAATCAGCGTGGATTTGTTTGTTATTGGTTTTTAGTAACGCTTTAAATTCAGAAATTGAAAATGTTTGCCCATGAGTCGTAACGCCGGCATCAACAATGTTCAGCTCGCCATCGGCTCGCGTTACTTGGCCATTTTGCCACGCAAGTTTAGCCACGGCCTGAGTTTCACCAGTTACTTTGAGCTCTGCTGGCAACCAAGTTTGTAGTTTAGCAAGTGCCAATTTCTCCAGTTTAACATCGGCTTGCCCTTGTGTGCCTTGTTGCTCGGCTGCAAAACACAAATCAGTATCATCCATCCGCCAACACTGCTTTGCAATGCGTTGACTGACTTCACTGATCACGATTGCGGCAGGACTTTGCAATGCTATCGTTTGCCCTTGAGAAGTTACCTCTCCAGACGATAATTCTCCCTGCCAAGTGGACTGTTGCAACTTGCCATTGACTTCAAAGCTTGCAACCACTCGCTTATCACGAATATCCAATGTCGCGTTATGTTGCTGCTGATTGCCTTTCACAGCTAAACGAATGTCTTCAACCATTTCAGAGTCAACAATCAAACGGTCTAATGCCAGTTTAATTTGCCCAGTCACTTCATTGGCAATATCAACCGTGCCTTTCGTCGTTAAGCCATGTAGTGCTATATTCTGGTAACGCACAGAGTCAAACTTAATATCGGTCTGAATCCTTGGCTTGAGGTGGTCGCCCTGAACAAAGATTTCACCACTGCCCTTTAAGTCAGCTGGAATAAGCGTATTTGCCGCCTGCTCAAACTGAAAGTCAATATCGAGATCTAACTGCTGACCAAGCTCACCGCTTACCGTCAGGCTATTTTTGCCATAATTCAGGCGTGCATGGCTAAACTCACCTAGCAGGCTTTCATCCACAACGACCTTAACGTCCGCATTAAGTGGTGTGCCCGCTACTTTACCATCGAGCTTAAAGCGCTCAACATTAACCTGCCACTGTTCACCTTGACTCATAAAATCAAACGCGAATTGCCCTGCCAGCATATCGTTTTTCGTCAGGCCTGCATCGTATTGCACTAGCCCTAGTAATCTATCGACTGGTAGCTGAGAAAAGTCCCCGTTCACTTTACCCTTCACCCCTTGCGACCAGTTCACTTGTCCCGCGATTTGCGCTTGCGCTTTTTCAAGCTGAAGCTTTGCTTTAGCTAATGTAAACGCTTGTAGTCCACCTTGCCCTTCAAGTGTCGCGGTAACATCACCAAACTGCACAGTATTAACAGCGATTGAGCCTGACAAATGGTATTTTGAGGCATCCCCGCTCAAGCCGAGTGTCGCACCTTTTAAAGTCGTGGGCTCTGAAGGAATAACTAATTTATCTATTTGACCCTGTAAATCAAAAGGCCAGTTTGTCGCTGTCAAATCCGCATGGGCTTGCAGTTTTGCAAACGCCATTCCCTCGCTATTCAAAGTAAGCGTGAGATCGTGAGGGCGACCCGCCAGTGTTAAACTGGCTAACCCCTGTGGCGCACTCAAGGTTGACCTCAGATCAATAGTCCAGTCATTAAGCAAGATTTCTGCCGCTGCTGATATAAACCATTCTTGATAGTTAAGCTGAACCTGCTCCACGTCCACATTTTCATCCACTACAACTTGAGAAAGCTTGATATTCTCAAGTGTTTGCTCATCTACCGCGAGATTGTTAATCTTTAACTCGCCGAGCTCAGCGGTTAGCGGCAGATCTATCTTAGGCAGTTGGAGTGGCGCTATTGCATTAAGTGGTGCTGGCGATTTTGCAGGCACAGGCTGTTCAGTTGCCTTTGTGGTCAACTTCACACTGTCTAACAGCAAAAAAGGGACATTAAAATGTGAGCCAGAACCTGAAAACTGCGTGTCTAAGCCTTGCAATCGCACAGTAATTTCCGGCGTGTCCAACGAGAATTGCTGAACTTGAGCACGTTTTATTGCAATTGGCAGTGGTAACTCAACTTGGCCACTTTCAGTAGTTTCCGCTTCGCTGACACTTTTCTGCTTTTGTACGATCGCTATCGTTTTTGCGTCTAGCGCAATGCAAACGCTGGCACAGGTCAACCACTCAACAGTGACTTTGGTGTCTCTAAGACGAATATCTATATTGTCATTGTGATAACGCAACGTAAGATTGGCGCCAGATAACAAGCGCTTATCTAAGCCATCGATTTCTAACCCTGAAACCGTTTTATTCGCTGTCCAAACCAGTAACTTTTGCCCAGGCAAGGTAAAGCATAAACAAACCAAAAGTAAAAATAAGCTAATAATGGCAGTAATGATTTTGATTCTTAAGCTTCTGAACTGCATTAGATTTCAGGTCCTATAACAATACTGAGACGGGTGCTTTTACTTTCTTTGGTCAGCCCCCAAGCATGATCGAGCCGGATTGGACCAACGGGGGTTAAATAACGAAAACCAAACCCAGCTCCAACTTCCCAAGCGTCCGAGAAATCGTTCGTTGCAGTACCCGCATCAACAAACAAAGCAGCTCGCCAACTTGGATGGAATTGATAGTTATATTCCACTGTACCAGTGGCTAAATATCTGCCGCCAAGTATGCGCCCTTCGTCATCGCGAGGGCCGATAGATTCATAGGCAAAACCACGGATACTCTGATCCCCCCCAGCAAGAAAACGATGGGTAAACGGAATTTGGTCAATATCCTTTGTCACAATCGCCCCTAAGTCTAAACGACCAAAAAACAAGTGCTTGGTTTCAAAGCTTCTTAACCATTCATTGTTCCATCTCACTTTCAACATATTTGCAGACGATAGTACAGAATCTGCTGCAGCTTCAATGGAGATCAGGCGCTCGTTCCCCCAATAAGGTAGCGCGCCACCTTTACTTTCTTTCTTTAAGTAGCTAATACCTGGGATCAACATTTCCGTCCGTTGTTTTTCGCCTAGCTGTTCCGTAGTTTCGTGTTCACGTTTCAAAAACGCCGTCCTCACCCACTCGTCATCCGTTAGCCATTGTCGCTGTACTTGTACGTTCCAAATCCGGCTGTTGATCCCTTCAGTTACTTCATCCTGCACCTTATAACCGCCTAACACACGCCATAAATCGTCGTTAGGATTGTCTACTGGAATGGTATAACTGGCAGTGATATCTTGTTGCTTTTGCGACAGCCTCAGATTGGATTCAAAGGAATGGCCATCCTCGGTGATCCAAGGTTTAGTCCACTTAAAACGGGTTTTTGCACCCACATCATCACTGTAGCCAGCACCCACTTCAAAGCTATTTGCGGGTTTGTCTTCAACACTCACTCGAACGGGGATCTGATCGCTCGTCCGGTCCTTTAACAGCGGATAAACCTTTATCGCACTAAAATAAGGTGTGGCATTTAAAGACAGATTAAAATCAGACAAGAGGCTAGCTTCAAACGGCTGCCCTTTCGAAAATGGGCTTAGCGAACGTATATAGTTAGCCGCTTTGGTGTTTCCCTCAATAGCAAGGTCGCCAAATTGATAACGTTTACCTGTGTTGAGAAGTAGTCGCACGCCAGCATAGCGATTCGCTTTGTGAACAAGCAACTTGGACTCCTGCCATTGATAATCAAAATATCCAAGTTCTAGTAGCTCGCTTTCAAAGCGGCTTTTCGTTGCCTGATAATCACTATGATTAACTTGCTTGCCAACTTGGATTGGTACATCTTTGATAAGCGAAACTAAATCCGCATTGTCCTTCCCCGTGCCCACAAGCTCAATATTAATATCTTTCCATTTCAGTGGTGCTTCAAGTTTGACTTCGGCTATGACGTTTTGCCCTGCTCCACTGAGTTGAATATCAAAATGATAATAACCTAAAGCATGCAAAGCGCGACGTATGTCCGCACGTACCTCTTTCATCACCCGAGGGACTTTTGGCTTACCTTTGTAAGATTTTAAAAAACCAGTGATGTTGTCTTCTACGTCGCCGTTTTCGACTTTGACTTCAATGTTGGAGATTTTTACTGATGCAGGGCGAGACTCCGCACCTGCGTTAAACGAGGAAAAGCAGCACAAAAAAAGCGCTAGTGTTAAACAAGAGAAATACGGCTTCATTAAAATAAAACGACCTAAATATCGCGACTTATGGGCATCGATAACGCCATTGTGCTTGTGAAAATGGATACTGTAAAACGACTTTTCAGAGAAAGTGCAATTTTACTGAGCTTAAGCTGAACATAGGGTGTATTTTGATGTAACGCAGTGGCTTTATCGCACATTTATTTACATTCATCCTTTTTATTTTCTTGCAGATGACGGACAATAGCAGCAATTGAACCTGCAGAGTGAAATTATGCAATTCCCAAATGATGATAACGGTGAACTTTTAGCTGAGATTGCCGCTGCTGGCGTTGATCTGACGCAAATGCAGAATATCGATTTTTATATTCTTTTCGAGCAAGCTGATGATGCTAAGCGCTTCAGTAGCGCGATTGAGAAAGATGAATTAGCACCTAAAACCCAGTTACAACAATGTCCTGATACTGGCGTTTGGGAAGTGATCACCACAGTGACTATGGTCCCTATGCACGAGCTGCTGAGTCAGACAGAGCAATACCTAGAAAGCATAGCCAATGGCTATGAAGGATATGGTGATGGCTGGGGCTTAATGGCCTCGGAAGAATAAACTTGCTACAGAAAAGCTAACTTTTGTCGGCCTTTCTGTAGCTTCCTTGATAATCAAACAGCTTTTCAGAAACCTGCCAACCAAACTTCTTGTGTAATTTAGCAATCACAAAATCCGGTGCAATTAAGTCAGTATCTATCACTTCTTCAGCTGACTGCCATTGCGCAGGTGCCGATGTTGACTTTCTCCGCTTTGCAAATTGCTGGTGGAATATAAATAGGCTCTTTTGATTAGAAAAGTCATAGACTTCACTGCAACTTGCCCCATCCTCATCAAAGTAAGTAATTTTTAATTTATTGCCACCGAGTACTTCGCTACATAGCCCGCTACAGCGTAATACCATTGCATGTTTTAAATTCAGTGCCGCGCGCAGCTTATCATCTGGGTCTGCCATTATTCCGCCGCACTGATGACATTGCCTTGCAGCAATATCATTTTCTGCACCGCACTGCTCACATTCTTTAAACTTAAAACGATAATCACATTGCTGTGAGTGACCTTCATCGTGTTCAAGCAACCCCTGACAGCGCCTACCAAAATGCTCAATAAGCTTGCCTTGCTCGTCTACCTTGCCCCAGAAAATATTGGCAAAGCCACAACCAGGACACAGCACCTGTACGGGCTCATTGTCTGAATTTGGCTTTTTACTTCCCACTTCAGGTGCAAATAAGTCAAAGTCATTGCCAGCATAATCAATGACAAAGCAATCTTCTTTATTTTCGTCTAACCTAAGTCCTCTGCCTACAATCTGCTGATAGAGGCTCACGGACTCCGTGGGTCTCAAGATAGCGATAACATCAACATGGGGCGCGTCAAACCCGGTAGTCAGCACAGAAACATTCACTAAATACTTAATTTCTCTATTTTTGAACTGGACGATAAGTGCATCTCTCACGGCAGATTTGGTTTCACCCGTTATTAGCGCACTATATTGCTCAGGTAAATAGCCGAGAATTTCTTTTGCATGCATAACCGTCGCGGCAAAAATCATTACGCCGACCCTATTCTCACTTAGCGCTAGTAAGTGCGAGATAATGCTTTTTGTTGCACGGGTCTGAGCCTGTAATAATGTATTCATATCAGATTCTGAATAACGCCCAAATGAATCTGTACTTAAACTAGAAAAGTCATAATTTTCAACCGCTGGATCAATTTTTTTAGGTGGCGTTAGGTACGAGTTTTTTATCATATATCTGAGCGGCAGCTCATAAATACACCGCTTAAATGGTGATTCTGCTTTCCCCCTCACAAAACCGTGATAATGCTTATGATATATCCATCCCATACCCAAGCGATAAGGTGTTGCTGTTAAGCCCAGTAACTTTAATTCAGGATTAAATTCAGTCAGCTGGTTTAAAATTTGCTGATACTGACTATTATCATCACCACTTACTCGGTGACATTCATCAATGATAACCAATGAATAGAATTGATTAAGTTGTGACAAATTTCGAGACAACGACTGCACACTGGCAAAAGTCACCTGATGCTGTAACGACTTTTCTTTTAATCCAGCAGAAAAAATGCTCGCTTGTAATCCATAGCTTTTATATTTTTGTGCATTTTGTTCTACAAGCTCTTTAACATGAGTCAACACTAATATTTTGTGCCTAGCAAGCCGTGCAAGCTCCGCAATAACTAAACTCTTTCCGGCGCCAGTAGGCAAAACAATTACTGCAGACTCGCTAGATTTACGAAAGTGGAGCAGTGTATTTTGTACCGCTTCCTGCTGATAAGGTCTTAAAACGTAAATAAGCGCCTCAGGGGATATATAATTAAGTCAAAAAAGGCGTACCTACTAAGGTACGCCTTTTATTTAAGCAATTTAAACAAAGGTTGTTCAATACCGAACCACCTTCATAATAAAGCATTATTAGATTAGATAATCATCTAGGTTAACACCTTGGAATACTTTAGGTGTTTTACCACGGCCAGTCCACTCGATTACCTCACCGTCTTTTTCAATACGGTATTTTGCTTTTACTTTAGAACGACGGTCAGCTGACGTAGTGCCCACTAAATCATCAAGCGTAAGTCCTTTTTCTTTCAGCATAGCCAATACCTCTTCTTTAGCTTGCTGTTGTTCCTTTTGCTCGTCCAGTGCTTTTTGGATAAGCTCTAACGCTTTTTCTAAATCACCGTAGCTTGCATTTTTAATAAAAGACTTGATCTCACGCATTGATACTCTCTCAATTAAGCTTAGTTTTAATATTTATATTGAATACTATATTAAAATTAATAAAAAACAAATTGTATTCTGTGAATTTTAATTTTGTTACGAAAAAAGCGCCATAATAGCGCTTTCTAGTTAGGATTAAGAAGATTTAATTACATTTTGTTTAAATCTCATTCAACTTTCCAGTCAATAGTTGTACCCGCTTTAATAGGAACAACAGATCCTTCACCTAATTTGTATGCATCAGGCACTTGCCAAGGAGACTTAGTCAGCGTAATGGTATCTGTATTGCGTGGTAAGTCATAAAAGTCCGGACCAAAGTGACTCGCAAAGCCTTCTAATTTATCAAGCTCTCCCGCGTCTTCAAATGCTTCGGCGTATAGCTCTATTGCGGCATGTGCAGTGTATGCACCGGCACAGCCACATGCGGCTTCTTTTTTATCTTTCGCATGAGGGGCTGAATCAGTGCCCAAAAAGAATTTCTTACTTCCGCTTGTCGCCGCTTCAATTAGCGCTTGTTGATGTGTATTACGCTTTAAGATAGGTAAGCAATAATAATGAGGGCGAATACCACCAGCCAACATATGATTGCGGTTATAAAGCAAGTGATGAGCAGTGATAGTTGCTGCAACGTTGTCAGGTGCTTGATTGACAAAATCAACGGCATCTTTTGTTGTGATATGTTCGAGTACGATTTTTAGCGCTGGAAAGTTATCAACGACTTTAGATAGCTTCGTCTCAAGGAATACTTTTTCTCTATCAAAAATATCAATAGATGAGTCCGTCACTTCACCGTGCACAAGCAGCAACATGCCAACTTCTTGCATCGCTTCAAGTGCTGGATACACGTTTTCAATATCCGTTACCCCCGACGCTGAGTTTGTCGTCGCACCGGCTGGATACAACTTAGCAGCAACGATATGACCGGTTGCTTTCGCTTTTTTTATTTCTTCAGGAGTAGTGTTATCCGTAAGGTACAACACCATTAGAGGCTGAAAGTTACCTTGAGGATTAGCGGCCATTATGCGGTCACGATAAGCCAAAGCAGTCTCTGTGCAAGTTGCAGGCGGGACCAGATTTGGCATGATAATCGCGCGGCCCATATAGCGACTAATATCTCTTACCGTATCGACCAATACATCACCATCACGTAGGTGCACATGCCAATCATCTGGTCGTGTAATCGTTAGCGTTTGTTTGCTCGTCATTGCTCTCTTCCACTGCTGAATTTGCCCGATCATAGGCTGCACATGGGTGTTAGTAAAGTTTTTCAGGCCAACCGCAGATTATTTCACTTTGTGAGTTTACTTTAGCGCGTTTTCATTTTTCACAATATTGGTAAATATGTACAATTTAAGTTAACTTAGTAGCATCTTTTCATGAGAAATATGTATGCTATCTGAGAACCAAAAATTAGAATCAAAAACTGAGCAGCTTAGCATCATTAACCAGTTTTCTTCGTCGCTGCTGCATCTAACCAAACTTGACGAATTATTTGAATACGTTACGACACAGGTTGTCAACCGACTGGGGTTTGTCGATTGTGTTATCTATCTCGCTGATCCTTACCAAGAATATCTAGAAGTCGCTGCAAGTATGGGCGTTTCCCATGCTAATGGTGATTATCGTGTTGAACAAACCAAGATAAAGATTGGTTTAGGTATTACTGGTCAAGTAGCAACGACTAGAGCGCCCTTTATTTCTGGAAACGTCGCCGCTCACCCTATGTACATTGCTGACTTACGACCCGCCATGTCAGAGCTTTGTGTACCACTTGAGTATGACGGTCATTTAATCGGTGTGATTGACTGTGAGCATCCAGAGGCCGATTATTTTACCTCCGCGCATTTACAGATATTATCGACGGTCGCACATCTGCTCAGTGCCAAAATCCATCAGTTACGTACCTTAGAAAACCTCCAAACCACGATTGCCCAGTTACACCAAGCACAGAATTTAGAAAAGTCCCTGCTTAAAATTGCAAACATCACTTACCGCTTTGAGAACCTTGAAGCTTTTTATGATGACTTATATAAAATCATTGCCTCTCAGCTTTGCGCCGAGAACTTCTTTATCGGCCTTTATGATACTCAACAGGATATTTTAGAAATCGATTATTTGATTGAGGGAGGCGAAAAATGTAATGCACATCAAAAAGTATCAAAAGATCAGATTAAGCATACTGCATCCTACTATATTCTGAAGAACCAACGACCACTGCTGTGTGATAACAATCAATTTAGAATGCACATTACGCGGGGTGATTTTAAAATGGTGGGCCGCTCGCCGCGCTCTTGGTTAGGCGTACCATTTTTGGTTAATAATCAATATCAGGGCGTGATTGTACTGCAAAGCTACAATAACGACCAAGCTTTCGTGAATCATGATTTATCTATTTTGACTTATATAAGTCGCCAAGTCAGCATGGCCATAGACCGGCAGCTTTCACGACAAGCGTTAGAGCATAGAGCCTTACATGACGACTTAACAGGTCTTGCCAATCGCTATTTATTGTTAGAGCGGATCAAGCATGCCATTTTGAGGCTTGCACGAATCGAGTCCTCTAATTTGCACTGCCTAATTTATCTGGATTTAGACAGATTTAAGAGCATTAATGACTCACTTGGCCACGATGTTGGAGACCATTTCTTGATTGCTATTGTCGAGATGATAAATGGCTGTATTCGCAAAACCGATACATTCGCGCGGCTCGGGGGTGATGAGTTTGCAATTTTTATGGAAAATGTCCAAGACAGGCAACAAGTCACTCTGCTACTTGATAGGATCACCACAGCAATAACCAAGCCCCTTCATATAGATGGTCATGTTCTGCAAGCTTCTGGCAGTATTGGCGTTGCGTTCACTGATAACGAGTCCGATAGCGCAATTAATTTACTGCAGCAAGCAGATGCCGCCATGTACGAAGCAAAATCTTCGGGTCGGGGTCAGGTCTGCTATTTTAATAATGCCATGCGCAAGCGCCTAAAACAGCAAGCCGATATTGAAAATGATCTGCAACATGGCATAAAAAACAATGAATTTGCGCTGTACTATCAGCCGATATTTTCTCTCACGACTGGCGCTATTGTGAGCTTTGAAGCCCTTGTCCGTTGGTTTCACCCCAAAAATGGTCTCGTCTCTCCAGATGCTTTTATTCCAATTGCAGAGCAAACCGGACAGATCATTGAACTTGACTTACATTTGTTGGAATTAGCAGCCAAACAACTCAAACGTTGGAAAGCGCAAAAGCTGCCGAAGACTCGTGTTACGGTAAATGTTTCATCGCGACATTTCGCAAGCTTAGAGTTCGTTGATACGATCCAGCAACTTTATCATCATTATGAGCTTACACCTGGCTCTTTATGTTTGGAAATCACAGAATCTGGATTAATAGCAAACTTAGCTCTCGCAACCAAAATTATTCAAGGATTAGAATCCCTTGGAGTGAAGCTTTATCTTGACGACTTTGGCACCGGTTACTCTGCTTTAGGTTATTTGCACCAGCTCCCCATTCATGTGCTTAAAATTGATAAGAGCTTTATTGACCAACTAACTGAAAGAGAAAACCCCCTAGTTGATGCGATTTTGAAGCTTGCACAATCACTTAACCTGACCGTTGTCGCCGAAGGTATCGAGCTCGAAACCCAGTGGCAGCTATTAAAGCAAAAAGGCTGTCAGTTTGGACAAGGTTATATTGTTTCCAAACCACTCGCCGCAGATCAAGCGATGGCATTTTTACTGAGTAGAAACTAGCAAATACCCATTGTTTATAAACAATGGGTATTTAGACTGGTTTAGTTTAACTTCTACCTAATTCGCTTCTAAGCTCCTTGGTTGCTGCCACCATATTCTCAAGTGCAGCCCGGGTTTCTGTCCATGCTCGAGTTTTAAGCCCACAATCAGGGTTCACCCATAATCTTTCTACTGGGATTTTCTTCGCTGCTTTGTGAATTAGGTCTTTTATCCATACCACCTCAGGTACGTTTGGCGTGTGAATATCATAAACGCCAGGCCCGATGTCATTGGGGTAGTCAAAATCTTCAAAGGCGTCGAGTAAGGTCATATTTGAACGTGACGTTTCAATTGTGATCACGTCCGCATCCATATCCGCTATGGCGGCGATAATATCGTTAAACTCCGAATAACACATATGCGTATGGATCTGTGTTTCGTCATTCACACCACTTGCAGATACCCTAAACGCATATGCCGCCCACGCTAAGTAAGTTTTCCACTGACTGGCTTTGAGTGGCATCCCTTCTCTAAATGCAGGCTCATCGATTTGGATCACCTTAATCCCTGCATTTTGCAAATCCACTACTTCATCTCTCAGTGCTAATGCGATTTGATTCGCGATGCTCGGCTTATCTAAGTCATCTCTGACAAACGACCAAAATAAAATAGTCACCGGCCCTGTTAGCATGCCCTTCATCGGTTTTTTGGTTAAGCTCTGTGCATAACTCGTCCACTTCACTGTCATTGGTGCTGCACGCGAGACATCTCCCCAGATCACAGGGGGTTTAACACAGCGCGACCCATAACTTTGCACCCAACCAAACTGAGTAAAGGCAAAACCTTCGAGTAATTCACCAAAATACTCAACCATATCATTGCGCTCTGCTTCGCCATGTACAAGCACATCTAAGTTAAGCGCTTCTTGTTCTTCAACGGCATAACGGATCTCCGCTTCCATCTGGCTTTGATAAGCATCAGTACTCAACGTACCCGCTTTATAATCACGTCGCGCCTTACGAATAGCTTGGGTTTGTGGGAAAGAGCCTATCGTTGTGGTTGGCAATAAGGGTAAATTTAGCGATTGTGCTTGCTTTTTAATTCTGGTTGCGAATTCACTCGTGCGTTGACCGTCTTTTGCTGTAAGCGCTGAAACACGCTGCTGCACCTCATTATTATTCACTCGAGTAGAAGTCAAACGCGCTTTTACAGGCTTAGAATATTCGACCAACTGGGTAATATCACGCTGCTCCAATGCATTTTTCAATAATGCCAGCTCTTGCCCTTTTTGTTTGGCAAATGCGAGCCAAGACTTTAACTCACTATCAAGCTTTTGCTCTTGCTCTAAGTCCACTGGCGTATGTAATAATGAGCACGAAGGAGCGAGCCAGAGATTATCACCGCGACGTTCATGAACCAGAGCAAGTTGCTGATATACACCTTCGAGATCCGAGCGCCAAATGTTACGACCATTCACAATTCCGAGAGACAGTACGCTATCTTGCCCAACTACTTCCTCTAACGCAGCCAAGTCGTAGTTTGCCGTTACGCAGTCAAAATGCACGCCTTCTACGGGGTAAGATTGAATATCTTCAACATGCGCTTGTACGGAGTCAAAATAACTGGCCAACAACACTTTTACTCCTTGGCCACTCAACGCATCAAAACTCCGGCGCAGCGCGTTACGATAAGCATCGTCGATTTCCAGTGCTAAAATAGGTTCATCAATTTGTACCCACTCAACACCTTGAGCTGCAAGCTTGGCAAGTACCTGCTGATATACAGCCAATAACTTATCTAATAAAACTAATTTATCAAACTCTTGGCCAACACATTTAGCTAAGTAGAGATAGGTTACCGGGCCGACCAAGACGGGTTTTGCTCGGTAGCCAAGTAATTGTGCTTCCTCTACTTGAATGAATAACTCAGTCCAAGTCAGAGCAAACTCCTGTGTTTGAGTTAGCTCAGGGACGATGTAATGATAATTGGTGTTGAACCATTTTGTCATTTCACTTGCTGCACACGCACAGCCGCTAGGTGCTCGACCCCTGCCAATCCGAAACAAAGTATCGAGATTTACAGACTCATCATTTTTGTGACGACTAGGAATAGCGCCGACAAGTAATGAAATATTCAACACGTGATCATACCAAGCAAAATCGCCGACAGGGAGAAGGTCAACACCAGCATCAGCTTGCAATGCCCAATTTTCTGCACGAATGCGCTTTCCTTCCGCGATTAAGTCGTCTTGCGTTAAGTCGCCCGACCAATAGCGCTCTACTGCAAATTTAAGTTCACGTTTTTTGCCTACGCGTGGAAAACCCAAATTATGTGTTAATGCCATGATTTTAATTCCGTCTAGATGTATGGATGTCTAAATTTAATTATCATAATCAAAAACAACAATTGATGCTTTTTCAGATTTCATATGAATAAAATTAATTTGTAATTTTTTGCAAAATTTTTACAGAAGTAGTGACAACGCTGTCATTTTTAGTGTTATAGTGGATTTGTGAATTTTTGAACAATTCACCGCAGGTATTTAGACGTCTAGACATTGATAATAACTAAATAGAATCGTAATATTGAGTAATGCTGAGATTTGCTCACTTCAAATATGAGAATTGTTGATAATGATTGATATAAAGCACCTAAAGACTATCTCCACCTTGAAAGAAACTGGTTCTCTTGTGAATACAGCACGAGAGCTATTCCTGACTCAATCCGCTTTATCTCATCAGATCAAAGATCTAGAGAACAAACTCGACTGCCAACTATTCGAGCGCAAGACCCAACCGGTACGCTTTACCCCTCAAGGCATGTTGCTATTAGAGCTCGCCAATGATGTATTGCCTAAAGTTGAAGCAACAAAGTGTCGTTTGAAGGAAAGCCTTAACCAGCCCATCTCACAACTCAGATTAAGCGTGGAATGTCATGCTTGTTTTCACTGGTTGCTGCCAACAATTAAAGAATTCAATACCTTTTGGCCTGACATTAAAGTCGATTACGAACGAGGCTTTAGCTATGATGCGATTCCTGACCTTATTGAAGATGAGCTGGACTTAGTGCTTACTTCGGACATTCGAGAACCAGAACAGCTCGAATACGCGCATCTTTTTGACTTTAAATTAAAGTTAATCGTTGCACCAGATCACGAATTGGCCAAGAAGGCCTATGTCACAGCACTCGACCTAAAAGATGAAACCATCATTTCTTACCCTATTCCTCGCGAGCGTCAGGACATATTTAAGCACTTTATTCAAAATGCACGCTTTGATGGTACGCTAAAAACCGTCGATCAAGGTTTATTAATCTTCCAACTTGTGAGTGCAGGTATGGGGGTTGCGGCATTACCAGACTGGTTGGTCACACCGTATGAAAGCCAAGGGCTGATTAAATCGATTCCTCTAGGCGCTCTTGGGCTAAATCGTCCAATGTATTTAGCAATGAAGAAAAGCATGAAAGATAACCCTGTTTATCGCCATTTTCTGAATACCTGCCGTAAAACCACGGCAAGATAGTTGACTGGGCTCTTTTTGAGCCCTAATTGTTATACATTTCTACAGCTCCCATCTCATGCTAGCATTGCGTCAGGCTTATCTAAATCTAAGGCATGTTTAAATGTTTGAAGTCAAAAAGGTTATCGGTCAACTTCTGATGCCGTTACCGTTATCTTTGGTTGCACTTATGGGGCTCATGTTTTTTATCGCCAAAACACGCAAAGGGTCGTATATCGCAGTCTGGTTGGTCCTACTAACTACTTGGAGCATATCCACTCCTTATGTCGCGCAACACATTATCGAGTGGGATAAGGGCACGCTCACCGCATTCAATCCAAGCAGGCACAAAAACATAGACAGAATTGTTGTGCTTGGTTGTAATTTATACCCCGATGATTCCCTCCCCAGTAATGCTCAATTAGGTAGTTGCGGTTTAGCTCGACTAGTTGAAGGCATTAGACTTGCTAATATTTACCCAAAAGCCCAGCTGTATGTTTCTGGTTATGGCTATGGCAACGCAACAAGCGCAGGACTCATGGCTAAAACTGCACAGAGCTTAGGTATTTCCGCTACCCGTATCAAGCAAAACCACAATGCCAAAGACACCGCAGACGAAGCGAAAATGCTCGCGCCCGTTTTGGTAGATTATGATGTTGCACTTGTCACGTCAGCTTCGCACATGAAACGCGCAAAAAACCTATTTGAAGCACAAGGCGTTGAAGTATTCCCTGCCCCGACAGAGTTTTATAATTTTAAGTCACTCCCATTAAGTCGGCAGTTTATCGCAAATGATAAGGCGCTAGATATAGTCACTCGAATTTGGCATGAACAAGTTGGTAGTATGTGGATCACGATACGTCGCATTATCGACCCTGAAGCACTTTAAGCGTCGAAAAAGGCATCAAAACCAGGCTAAAGTTCGATAAATTGGCGCTGAAAAACGTAAAAAATTGAAAATTTGCGCAAATATGGGTATAAATAGAGTTTAATCTTAACCCGCGTATCCGCGTACAACACGACTAGGATCTACGATGAGTAAACTAGATAAAACTGAAGTACTAAGCGCTTTCGAAGCTGCGTACGAAGCTGCACATGGCAAAAAGCCTGAAATCACTGCAAAGCCAGGTTGGTATAGCATCGATGGTGGCAAAAACATGCGTCTTGCTGAGGTAGCTGAATTAACAGAAGAGCTAACTTCAGGGTCAGCTGTAGCAAGTGAGACAACGCAGGCGCCTGCCAAAAAAGCGAAAACGACTAAGAAAGCGCCGAAGGCAGCAGCTGTAAAATCAGCAAGCTTTACTATCGTTACAGAAAACGAAGATGGCTTCAAAGCGGAAGAACAGTGGATTGCTGAACTAGCAGCAAAAGATCACGACTGTCGCTTACCTCGTGGTGTTGTGTAAGCACAGTTTCATGAGTGAAGAAACCTCGCTGCTGCGAGGTTTTTTTTGGTCAGCTGCAATTAATACCGATTCAACCTGAGCGAAGAAGAGCTATTTTTATGACGTAAATTGAGCAGGGCGGCGCTCCAAACCAGGATAATCAAGCAAGTGAGTGACACCCAGCCTAATAAAAAAGTCAACGAAGCAAGCGGCAATTCCGGCCACTTTCCTGCCATACCATAACCCGCAATTGTGCGATGGGCGTAAAAACAAATGCATAAGACCAATCCGAAACTCAACGCTAGTGATACCATTACACCTCGGTACTTATCTTTGCGGCGCAATTTAAACTGCCGCTTGATATACATGTAAGTACCACTGAGAACCAAAAATGAGAGCACAACCCCAAATATAAACCACAGTATCTTCCCCCATATCCCCGCAAAATTGCCAAAATGTAGAGGGTCTGCGGTGTCGGATAATCGCCAATATAGTCCTTGGCTCGATGCTGTTTGGCTATAAACAACTTCCCCCGTGTAAGGGTTGACATAGATCTTGTTTGCCCTATCCCGAACTATCCAATCCTGCGATTGTCCTTCAGCATAAAAATAACCCCCAGAATAGCGAATAGCTTTCACCTCAAGATCGGGTCTCGTCGCTTTTACTATTGCGAATAATTCCACAACAGACAATTGTGGTTTATCCTGTCTCGGCAGTTCTGCCAAGGGATTAACGGCAAAATCCCCAACATCAGTATAAGCTGTTTTACCATCGACCATATCCATTCGTACAAACTCAAATAGATACCAGATACTCGTAAGCGAAATAACAACCGCAAGCCATAAGCCCCACGTCCCACTTATTTTATGCATACTTGCCATTTTGGCACGTGCATCCCCGCTAAACGTAAATACAAATAACTTTTTCCACCAGAGGCGATATACATAATGCGCACTCACGGTCGAAATACACAAAGGAACTGCAAAGATAAGCACAAGATAGTATGAAATGATGCTGTCAAACACGCCGAAAAAATGCATGTGGAAATCGCGAAAAAAGCGCTGAATATTAAAAAAACTACTTTCACCTTGGATAGCTCCTGAAAGTGGATCGACATAAACGTGTTGCCAAGGACTATCAGGCATCCGCATCACGATATCATACGAAAAATAGGTATCAGGACCTGTAAAGGCAATCCCTATTCGGGCGTCAGGATACGCCTTTTGTACCATCTCGTAAGCTGCTGCTAAGCTTATGTTTGATTGCCCGTCTACTGCCCTCACCTGATCGTTGAATAGCCAATCTAGTTCGTGGGCAATACTCGCAAACGCGCCAGTCCAGCATATTATGAACAGCAACACCCCAAACCACACGCCACTCAAACTATGCCAGTTGAACCATTGTTTTGCCGTCATGGACCACCCAATAGCGAAGACATAAAACGACTTCACTTCCTTGCCTTGTATTAATATTCAAACATAGATAAGCCCCCGTGACAGTGCTATCCAACCTAATTGACATCCCACCTAACAATCAGATCCTAACAACTATGAGATTTGGGTAAGCCATTATTTTTGCAATAATTCATTTTTTGCATTACCCCTTATAGTAACAAAAAGAATTATCATTTAGAATTGAAAATAATTTCTGTTTTCATTTAGAACCATTCAAAAGCTTGGTTCAATCTCAGAAAAATAGCTCCTACATATCATAGGAACTTTCATCTTTATCTCTTGTGACGAAAAAACAATTTAGGAAAGGAAACACCCATGCAAACCAAAGCGCATCAATCTACAGCACTAGCTCTGATGTTATCACTCCTTTATTTTTCTCCAAATGCGGCAGCAAAAGCCGAGCGCGACAATATTGAACGGATCAGTGTTGTAGGCCAGCCAATCAAGCGTAACTCGGGTCCAACAGGACTTGACCTTACCATTAAAGAAACCCCCCAGTCTGTTACCGTGTTAAGCCACGACTACATAAAAGACTTCGAACTGAATGACCTTGAGGACATCATGGTACAGGCAACAGGTATCTCAAGATACAAATTTGGCGCGGGTGATAATACTGAGTTTACTTCTCGTGGGTATCTCGTCAATGCATTGGTTAAAGATGGCTTACCGACCTCAATTGCTGGACCACAAGAGAGTCGCTTAGACACTATTGTCTATGACCGAGTAGAGGTTCTTCGGGGCGCTGCGGGGTTAATGGCGGGTGCAGGACAACCATCGGCAACCTTAAATGTCATCACAAAACAACCAGACCGAGGTGGATTTGTTAAAGTTGGTGCCGAGATTGGCTCTTGGAATAAAGTGCGTACACACATAGATGCAACAGGCTCCCTAACGAAAGATGAAGCATTGGCCGGACGAGTTATTCTAGCCTATGAGGAAAAAGATAGCTTTGTCGACAAAGAAAATAGTAATAAGATCGTTGCATACACCCAGTTGCATCATTATTTTTCTGAAGATACCGAAGCCTCTTTTAGTGTTCATTATCAAGACAATGAACTGAAACTATCACCGTGGGGATTACCAATTTTTTACTCTGATGGTAGTTCCGTTGAAATAGACAAGAAAACAAATTTATCATCGCCAGATAGTCACAACGGCAATACCCACCAAAGTTATCATTTAAAATTATCTCACCAAATCAATTTAGATTGGGAACTTAACTTTGGCGCACAATACAGTAAAACAGAAGCTGACATTACCTTGACCTACTTTAGTGGTAACCCAGACAAAGAAACAGGCCTTGGCCTTCAAGGCGGTGACAGACGCTGGGTTGAAACGGTTGATGGGACTAATTTTATTTTGGGACTGGTTGGTCGGTTTGAGTTATTTGACCGCGCACATCAGGTGAATATCACCTATTTAAATGCCGATTTTGAGTCCACAGACGATCGCTTCGAAGAGCTGGATGAAAACGCGAGAACAGTATTTTATCCACTCCAATCGATTAATAACCTTCACCCAGCCGCTCATTTAACTGCGACAGATAAGCAATTTATTGGCTATTGGGACAAAACGACGAAAGAACAGAGTATTGCACTCAGCAGTAAGTTAACGTTAACGGATGACCTTCATGCCATTGTTGGTGTCAAATTTTTTGATTATGAACGTACCAATGAACGTGACTTTGCTTGGAGCGGGTTCTCAAGCGACAAAGGTGAAGAAACGGGTGAGAGCTTATACTTAGGGCTGGTTTACAATCTCAATGACCAGATCAGTACGTATGCAAGTTATACCGATGCTTATGAGCCGCAACTGGATAAAGTGGATGCCAATTTAAATCAATTAGCACCAATCACCGCTCGGAACTTAGAAGTCGGCATTAAAACCACACTTTGGGACGACAAGTTACGCTTAAATGTCGCTTATTTTGATAGTTTAAAGGAAGACTTCGGTGTTGTTATCCCCGAATATGCAGACGAAAGACCTGCTAGGTATCGACCCGTAGATGGTGCAGAAGCTGATGGATTTGAAGTTGAATTAGAAGCAAAACTGACAGATGATTGGCAAGTAAACTTTGGTTACAGTGATTTTGATGTTGTCGATGAGCATGGCGAAGATATTAACTTGTATGCACCAAGACAAACGCTCAATGCGAGCACCAAGTATACTTATGGAGCTTGGCGATTAGGGCTAAATGCAACTTGGGATACGGACAGAAAAGTCGATATTTTAAACGTCCCAGGAGTTGACCTTGGACTTCCAACAGGTGGTCGTCGAGGCGCAGTGCGTGCAGATCAAGATAGCCAGCTTTTACTAAATGCACACGTCAAATATCAATTTTCTAGCCAACTGAGCGTTAAACTGAATATCAGTAATCTCACAGATGAAGGCTATTACGATACTTACGGTTTCGTGCCGAAAAAGTACAGCGAGCCTAGAGCATACAATTTAAGTATGGAATATCTGTTTTAACGTAAAGCACTATGCAAATGCTGTGGCGTGATAGGGTTACAACACCTTTAAAACTTAGCTGCAGCAGCAAAATGCCTATAATACCAATTGAATTAATTCTCTAATCAATTTGAAGGGTGAAATAGCATATTAGCTTCGTTAAAAATTTCTCATTTAGAACAACTAAATAGCAAAATTTTTGCCTTGCTACTAAAGCTATTTCCCCGCTTCAAGATAGATCATTTACTTAATACAACTGGTATAAATAAAGCGCGGGTTTCTGACTAGAAACCCGCGCTTTTCTATCTCACACCAATTAACGTAACTGTGTTTTCAAGCCCAAAAGCGAAACCTCTCAAATTAAGTGCTTAGTCGAGTTGCCATTAAACCTTAAATACCGACACTTGACCGTTTAACTGCTCAGCTAGCGCTTCTAAGTCATTACTCACATCTGCATTACTCTGCGCACTTCGAGTAATTTCAGAAATACTGCTACTGAAATCATTAATATTTTCGCTGATTTCCGCAACCACCGTTGTTTGTTCTTCCGTTGCCGTTGAAACCTGAATATTCATACCGACGATTTCATCCACCGCCTTGTCTATATCAGTCATGATTTGAGCTGACTCATTGGCCCTATCAACTCCTGCGGCTGCACTCGACTGTGCATTCTCCATTGACGACACGGCATTTTGTGCCATGCCCTGTAACTTACTGATCATATCTCGGATCGATTCCGTAGCTTTTTGCGTGTTGTGTGCCAATTGCCTAACTTCATCAGCAACAACCGCGAAGCCTCGACCTGATTCCCCAGCTCTCGCCGCTTCTATTGCAGCGTTTAATGCCAAAAGATTTGTTTGTTCAGCCACACCTTGGATCATTAGCACGACTTGGTTGATTTCATTCGACTGGTCGTTCAACGCTTTAATTAACTGCGCGTTATCTCCCACCTCACTGGCAAGGCGCTCGATGGCCTGAATATTTTGCGAAATAACATCCATCCCCTGCTTTGCAAGCTGACCCGACATCTCTGCTTTGTTTGCGGTATTCATTGCATTATGTGCAACCTCCTGAATTGCACTACTCATTTCTGTCGCTGCGGTTGCGATCATTACCGTTTGCTGCTCTTGTTCTTGTGAAGTGCCCGCAATTGACTGACTAATTCCATTTAGCTCATTGGATGTTGAGGACAGACTATTCACCATCGTAACTAGGTTGGTAACTAACTCATGTAAGCTCGACACCATAGTATTGAAGTCGTTTCCTATCTCACTCAGCTCGTCCTGCCCCTCAACCACTACACGTTGGGTTAAATCAGCATCTCTTGCAATGTTGCCAATACGCATACGCAAACGACTGAGTGGTTCGTTAATTGACCTAAATATCAACATACCAATCAGCACCATTACGATCACAATAGTAACGGAAGAGATAATCATCGCCGTTTTTGTCGCACTGGCTTCTGAGCGGCCAACATCTCTTAGTGCACTTGCCTCTGCAAGTTGTAACTCAATTAGTGCATTGTAGCTTTCACTTAGGGGGTCAAAGGCGGCATAGAGATCGTGTACAAATTTATCATAAGGAATTTCTTCAAAAGTATTCGTATTAACACGACTCGTGTAGTTGGTAAGTAATTGTTTAACAGCAAGCTCAGCGGATTCAACCTGCTTCACCAAACTTCGCTCTTCACTCGTCAATTCTGTAGATAAATATTGGCTCCATTCTTTTTCAGCGATATTTTTAGCTTCTGCGATTTGCTTTAACGCGGCACTGTTGGATAATTGATGGCCTCGTAACTTGTGAAACGTATCCACAATAACCACCGCATAGTTATCTGACACTACTTTTATTTGCCTCAGCGGTACAACTCTGTCGTCATAAATACGGTCAATGTAATTGATAAGATTTGATAATGTTCCAATTGTAAAGATAGTAGCGAGAATAAAAAACACAGCAGGTATGCCCGAAAGCGACAACAATCTGCTTTTAACTGAAACCCTATTTAGCATAGTCTGATTTTTATTGAGTAAACATAGAAATAAAGTATTACTCAAAGTTCATAGATTACAATAATAATTGCAAATTAAGCAGCGCATTATTGATATGCATCATACTTCGTAACTGTGTCTCTTAACTGTATAGGTTTGATTTTTAAACCTATTACAAAAAAAGAGGAGAAGCTTTTATCGGCTTCTCCTCTTTTATTCCACGTCGAAATCACTTTCGCTTAACACTCTTCGTTTTCAGCGTTCATGTTCTCTTTTACATCTTCACACGCGTCTTCCACGCTATTTTCTACTTCCTGAACTGTTTCATCGAAACGCTCACCAGCATCTTCCGCCGGACCTTCGCTACAACCAAAAAGTGCTAAAATTGAAACAAAACCAAATGCTTTTGCTAATGTAATTGCTGATTTCATAATCTATCTCCTAAAACCGTTTTTGTACGTTAATTCCCTTTTACCTGGGAGCTCGTGCTTTGCCAAAAATAAACGAAATAATCATAAAGGCGATAAACACAAAGAATAGAATTTTCGCCATACCTGCCGCAGCGCCAGCGATTCCAGTGAAACCTAGCACGGCTGCGACAAGTGCTAGGAATAAAAACATTACAGCCCAACTCAACATAACATTCTCCTTAGGCAGTTAGCTCTTGCAACTGCTTCATTTGATCGTGACAAGTTTGCATTCTGGTTTGAATTTGCAGTAATACACTCTTGCATTTAGGTGGAAGATCTTTGCTTAATGCTTTATCAAGCTTGCTTAACACTTTGTCTTCCACTTCTTCTAGCTGAGAAATATAGGTGTGCTCTTTGTCGGTGCTCACCATACCAACCAACTTGGTGTACGATTCACGAATGTCGATGCTAAGCGCTGAATCTGTCTCAATTTCACCTTCGTCAATAAGAACAAATGGTTGTAGATCCGAGATTGCTTGCGCTTTATCTACAATCATTTGGTCAAATACGCGGTTTAATTCGATATTATCTAGCTTCTTTTTAGCTTCAGTGTAAAAATCAACACCACCATTTAATACTTTGATGAGCTCTTTTACCGGCCCCATGTCGTAATTTGAATCTGCCATAAATAACTCCTTTCGTTGCGATATTTAATAAGTGCATTTTGCAAATATTATTTTCTGTCCCTTTCACTAATGCAGATTAAATGCCAAATCATAAACCTTTATTATATAAGGCTTTTTAATCTAAGCACCTTCAGACCGGTGAAAATATTACAAACTAGATGTAAATTATTCCTGTGATAATTGCGTACTTAAGGTTGTGCTCCCTTTAGCATTGAAATCCATAGTCCTAATTGGGAAAGGAATTAAGATATCGTTATCAACTAATACACGGTTAATGGTGCAAATTGCTTTGTGCCTGACCACCATAAAGCCCGGATCTGCTGGGTAATCTATCCAAAACCACACTAATAGATTAATAGAGCTGTCACCAAAAGACTCTGCATAGACATCTGTTTCTTTTTGGCTTACTACGAAATCAAGCTTGTTAATTGCCTCAACAATCACCTCTCGGGCTTGCTCTGGGTCGTCCGCATACGAGATACCAACTGGTACTTCTATTCTTCGCTTGCCAAGCTTAGTGTAGTTTTGTAACTCATTCTTAAAGAGAATTTTGTTGGGGATATAAGACAGCTGGCCATAAAAGTTTTCTACTAAGGTGTTTCTCAAATTGATTTTGCTTACCGTGCCAAAGCAATCCTTGGTTCTTATAATGTCACCGACCATAAAAGGTTTTCTGACCCCCATCACAAATCCAGCGATGAGGTTCTCGGTCATGTCTTGGAATGCAAAGCCAATAGCAAGGCCAATGATCCCCGCCCCAGCCAACAATGACATTACAGCACCTGATAGTTTTACTATATCTAAAGCGAAGAAAATCCCAATGGCAATAATAGAGACTTTAAATATGGAACTAATAAGTGAAGCCACTTGTTCTGTCTTTATTGCTTTTTTAATTGCCTTTGAAAACCAAATTGAAGATATTTTAGCCAAAACAGTGAAGAATATGAGTATCATTAAGGCTAGGATCATATTCGGTAGTAACTGCACACCGGATTCAAGCCAAGAGATTAACTTATCATTAATTAACGTCCAGAATTTTTCTAAATTCATAATCAAATATTCCTATTTAAGTACTCGACAAATCTAGAATGCAGTAATCATTCCTAGTTATATTAATTAGCCGTTCATGGAAAAGGTAATTATTACAAACTAATTTACACATCTTCTCGGTAAATTCTTCCTTAAAACTTACTCTATAAAAATAAATCACATAATTATCAATAAGTTAAAGATTGGCACAACAGCTGCAACAGATAATTCGACTACGAAATTAAAGGAGTTTAATTATGAAAAAGACATTAATTGCAACTGTACTAGTATCTTCACTTACTACTGCTTCAGCATTTGCTGCTGATAACTCTTGGGAAAAAGAAGCGAGTGACGCTTGGATAGACGGTAAAGCAGAAGCAACACTGCTTTTCAACGGTGAACTGAACAACTTTGACATTAACACTGATGTAAAGAACGGCGTTGTAGTGCTAACTGGTAAAGTTGAACACTCAGTAGATAAGAAGCTAGCTGAGGAACTGGTACTAGGTATCGATGGCGTAAAAGAAGTGAAAAACGACCTGACTATCGTTGATATGTCAGATGAGCGTAAAAAAGAGCGTAATTACGAAAGCGATAGTGGCTTTACTGACGCAAAAATCGCAACCGTAATCAAGTCTCGCTACCTGTTTGACACTGATGTAGATGGTACTGACATCGATGTTGATGTTGAAGGTCTAGTCGTAACACTAAATGGTCATGTTGGTAGCGAAGCGGAGCGCAAACTTGCTGTGCAAATCGCGAAAAACGCCAATGACGTTAGAGATGTAAAAGATAACCTTCGCGTTACCACAAAATCATAAGCCAATTTTGATTTGAGGGGGGCTTTCCCCCTCCCATACTTATATTGATTTAAGGAGTAAAGATGAAACAATTAACAATTGCTGCTGCGCTACTTGCCTCTCTAGGTCTTGCATCCACAGCCGCTCACGCGGAGTCTGATTTTGGACTAGATGATTATAAAATTTACACAGGTATCGGCTATGGCCAATACTCTTTCCAATGGGAAGATCGTGAGAATGACACTTCATTCGACGACGACTCTTCTATGCTAAAAGCGTATGTGGGTACAAAAATTAATCCATATTGGAGTTTTGAACTTGCCTATGAGAACTTCGACGAAGCAAGTGACATTGACAACTCTGCTGAAATAGACGGTATTTCTTTATCTACACGTATTTCAGCTCCACTAAACGAACATTTCTCAGTGTATGCAAAAGGTGGTTGGCTTGAGTGGGATGCTGATATCTACGCGGATATTCCAGCTGTAGGTCGAGTTTCATCTAGCCTTGAGGGTGGCGACTGGCTCTATGGTGCCGGTGTTGAGTTTCACCTCAATGAAAACGTTAACATGCGGTTAGAATACACTCGCTATGAACTTGAAGACAATATCGACCCTGATATGGACGTAGCTGCCGTCTCTATCGAATATCAGTTTTAAGCAGTAATTTTGGCTCTATAGCCTCCCAATTATTTCCCCTTTGACTCAGTCCTGGCTCTTCCACAAGAGTCTGGTTTTGGCGCTACCACTTGGTAGCGCTTTTTTTGTTTCTTCTTTCATAGTAATCCCATACTAACTTACTCATTTAAGTAACTAAACCAAGGCAAGAAAACCGGACTCGTAATTCCGCCGTAGCTCGCTATCGCTAAGGCCGAAATTTATATAGGCAAGGTAATAAATTTGCTACTTTGTTACTCGAAATAAGAAGTTTATACCTATCCAACATCAGTCGAAATCTCTCATCGAGCACGAAGGTTACTAAATAAAAATCCACTGTTGCAGATCCCTGTAATCCTGCCGAGTAAAAGATACGAATGGGTTATCGCTGTTGTGAGTCAATGTAAAAGCTGCAAGCTTTGTGACCACAATACCCTGTAGGTTCTGCTATGTAACATTTACACCCTTCATTTCGCATCTACCGACAAACGATACCGAAAAACATTAACCTTATGAATTTAAACAACTTTCAAGTTGGCAAAGGGTTTGCAACCTATATAGTGAACTAAACGAATAAGGAGTAGTTTATGAGTAATCAAGCAAACCAAACACAGACAAGCAATACAGCTAAACCACAGCCAAATGGCCAAGACTCTAGCCATCCTGTTACGGATCAAATTGCAGATACATTGCATGCATCAGTAGATTCACTGCACGCTTCGGCATCTCGTACTGAAACCTCACTACGTGAAAAAAGCCATAATTCGAGTGAAGCGATTGGTGCCAAACGCAAGGAGTGGGAACGTGCGTGGAATACATCAGGTGTGAAAAAGTATGCAACGGAAAACCCAGTAAAAACGGCTGGTATCGCATTCTCACTTGGTATGTTAGCAACTATGCTGTTAAGGAATAAGTAATCATGCAAGACCAAGCTCAAATAAGAGACCGTCAAGCAGCAGCTCACGAGCGCACTCCAGCGCTCGCTGAGCTTAAAGATTCTGTGTCTCTATTATTCAACAGCTATCAGCAAATCGCAGAAGCACAACTAAACCTATTAGGTGCTAAGTTTAGAGCTAATCTAAAAACCTTATGTATTGCGCTCGGGTTAATTCTATTTTCTCTAATCTTGACAGCAATGGTGTGGGGAAGCTTGCATGTGTTATTTGCTTACGCGTTAACCTACGCGGGACTAAGTTGGTTTGTTTCGGCGGGTATCGTACTGACTATCAATATCGCGATGATTTATTACCTAATCATAACAGGGCTGAAGCTCTTTAATAATAGTATTAACGACCTGACGTCTGGGTTTTATACCCCAGTTGCGAAGCAGGAGGCTAGCAATGACGAAGCTCGCTGAATTCATCACTGATAAGTTGCACCAAGAAGTGGTGATTGAGAAGAAAAAGCTCATTACCGCTAAACATTTTAATCAACTTACCCAAGTGAAAGCCAAGAAGGTATTCACCGGCGCGATTAGCTCTCCTCAAGGGTTGGGCTTCATGTTTATGTTTGGCGCACTCAGCGCTAAATATGGCAAGTTTGGCGCACTAAGAAAAATCGTACTTTTACAAAGAATAGCTCAAGGTATCATTTAACTCCTTGAGCTATTCTTTGGCTCTCTATCTAAACTAGCTTTTCTTTAATTTCTTTCAAATCCACAAGTGTAATTGGCTTTAATAACACTTCATCCACTTGCGACTCAGCCAACTTTTCCGGCTCTGGATCAAAACCACTAGCAATCACAATATGCTGATTAGGATCTTGTGCTTTAATTTCTCGAGCAAGCGTAAGCCCGGACTTATCGGGCAGACCTATATCCAGTAAAATCGTGTCAAAGCGCTCAGAACCAACAAAATGCTGCCAACAAGTTTGCGCGCACTCTGCCGTAACCACATTCACTTGCAGTGAATTAAGTAACAGCTTAAGCAGATTGCGTGTATCTGCGTCGTCTTCTACCACTAAAAACTGCAATGTGCCGCTAGCTTGCTCTACGTCATTGCTAGAAGCTACCAACTCCCCGCTCAAGTAGTGTGTTAAACATTCTCCTAACTCAGAGACATTAACAGGTTTGCTCATCATATCGCTAAAGCCTAATGCCATTAACTCCTCTTTTGTGCCTTTTTGAGCTGCTGCTGTCAGTGCGACAACAGGTAAGTCAATACCACGCTCTCTGAGTGCAACAATCGTGTCTCGGCCATCCATTCTAGGCATATGCAAGTCCATAAAGACTAAGTCATACTTATCAGGGTTATCCTTTAGCATCGCAAGCGCTTCAATACCATCACCCGCAATTTCAGCGGTTGCGCCAGTTTGACCAATCAAGGTACGCATTAACATTTGGATCTCACTGATATCTTCAACGATAAGGATATGCCCTTTCAAATCAGATGGAAGCGAGTTATTAGCCGCGTTGTGGGTCTTATCAAGCATTAATGGCGCCAGAGTCATTTCATCGATAGTATCAAGGTCAATACTAAAGCCAAATTCACTCCCCTCTCCCAAAGTCGACTCAACCGCCAGCTCCCCCCCCATCAATTTAATGAGTGCCGAGCTAATAGCCAAACCAAGACCTGCACCTTCGTCTGTACGAGTCGTAACATTTTGTACTTGTTCAAAAGGTTTAAATATACGTTTTAACTTCTCGCAAGGAATACCAATACCCGTGTCAATCACCTTGAATTCAAGTTTTGCATCCGCTTGTAGTGTTATCTCAACCTTCACAAAACCGGAGCTTGTGAACTTAATCGCATTATAAATAATGTTGATAAGTACCTGCTTCAACCGCGTCTTATCTACTTTTACATCCTGCGGCAATGGCGTTTTAGCCTCGATACTAAAACTCAAGCCTTTCTTAGCTGCGGCCATTTTAAACAAACTATACAAATCACTTAAAAAGCTACTCAAACACGTGTTTTGTTTATTGAGCTGTAACCGATTTTCATTTAGCTTGGATAGGTCAAGCACATCGTTTAACAGGTTAAGTAAGTGCTCACTATTATTATTGATAATAGAAAGCTCAGGCTTAACATTCTGCAATTCTTCCCGAGATAGGAGGAGATTAGTGTAACCTAAGATAGAAGTTAAGGGTGTTCTCAACTCATGGCTTAAATGGGCCAAAAAGCGGTCTTTTGCTCGACTATCAGACTCTACACGCAATCGCTCTAGGCGCTCACGTTCAAGCTCTTTGCGTGCCAAAGCGTAGCGAATGGAACGAATAAATCGTGCGCTACTGATCTCTGACTTAAGTACAAAGTCTTCAGCACCAGCTTTTAGGGCTTCGTTATCTAACACTTCGTCTGATTGCCCCGTCAGCATGATTATCGGTGTATGGACCTGTCTTGCTCGCGCTTCTTTTAACACGCTCAAACCGGTTTGTGGGCCTAATTGATAATCCAATAAGCAGAGATCGAAGCCATTGCTCTCAAGTGCTTCTAGCGCTTGATGGTATTGGCTTTGCCAAACGAGATTAAATTTAAAGTTAGGAATAGACTGTAAATAATCTAAGGTTAAAATATAATCGTCTTCGTCATCTTCAATGAGTAACACATTGACTTCACTGACCGACTCCTTTGTCATACTGGCCTCCACAAATGAAGTGATACTAATTCGTTTAGGTCGCCACGTTATGTTGATACAGATATAGGGCGACTTGGGGTGAGGTAGCGCTTGCTTGCACAAGCGCGATAGGATTAGTTTGGCAGCTCTACTATTTCAATCCAGTACTTGCCTAAATGTTTCATCAAATCGACTAAGCCATCAAAATCAACAGGTTTAGTAATATAAGATGCAGCGCCTGAGTCATACCCTCTCAATTTGTCCTCTTCTTCCTTTGAGGTCGTTAAAATCACCACAGGAATAGAACGTAGTATCGGGTCTTTTTTGATTTCTTGTAGTGCTTCTCTACCATCCATTCTTGGCATATTCAGGTCAAGTAAAATAAGGTTAGGTCTTGGGTACTGTTGCTTATCAGTAAACTGGCCCTCATTTCTCAAGTATTCCAAAAGCTCAACCCCGTCTTTAACAAACTGAAACGCATTGAGTACTCGGCTCTCTTCTAGAGCATCTTGAGCCAATAAACGATCATCTTCGTCATCATCCGCCATCAAAATATGGATCGGCTGAGTTTTCTTATAGTTCATTCTTCAATTCCTGAATAATTGGTGTTGGTTCAGCGAGTAGTGTTATCGTGAATTTAGCACCTTTACCATCTTCACTGGTCGCTGAAATCGTTCCGCCGTGTCGCTCAACAATACGTCTACACACGGTTAAACCAATGCCAGTACCAGCATATTTTTTTCTGTCATGCAGTCGTTGAAAAGGCGAGAATATTTTCTCAGCGTATTCAACGTCAAAGCCAACGCCATTATCTTCCACTACAAAGGTATAGGCATCTTGACTCATCAATTGACTGTTTTCAACCGCGATTGTAATAATCGGATTGCGCCCTTCTACTCTGAATTTAATTGCATTGGAAAGTAGATTTAAAAACAACTGATGTATTTGACTGGCATCACATTTTATTGTCGGTAACACATCCGAGTTTACGCTCGCTCTACTGTCATGAACTGCTATTTCTAAATCATCCAACACAAACTGTAAAACTTGATTAAGATCCTGATCTTCAAAAGGCTTTGCTCTGGTGGTAACTCGGGATAACTCAAGCAAGTCAGTGATAAGCGTTGACATCCGTTGCGCGGCGCTCGTCATTCGAGCCAGATAATCTCTGCCCTTATCATCAAGGTGTTCGCCATAATTCTTTTCGATGCGATCGCCAAAAGCACGGATCTTTCTCAGCGGCTCTTGCAGATCGTGAGAGGCAACAAATGCAAAGTCTTCTAGCTCACGGTTACTACGGTTTAACTCTTCAGCATAATGTTCTAACGCTTCGGTACGCGCTTGTACCTTTTCTTCCAGGTGATCGTTCGCTTTTTCTAACTCATTCTTTGCTTTCTTTGCGCTGCGTAGATTGACAACTAAAAGTACCAAAATGGCAAAAATCATCACGGCGCTCAGCAAAGTAAATACAACGATATTCATTTGTGCTTCTTTGCGGACGCGTTTTAACTGATTAAGCTGAATGGTTCGAATATCCACTTCTGCGGCCATGATTTGAGTAAACTCTTCTCGTAGGTCGCCACCAGAGTCCGCAGCTCGGTCAAGTAATAAGTTTTCATTACCTGTATCGGTGTTACGCGCAACGATTACCGTACTTTGTAAAGTTTTAAATCGCGCTTTTACGCCTTCAACATAACGATTGATTTTTTGCTGCTGTACTTCACTTTCAGAGTGATTACGATCAACCCTAGATAGACTTTCATCAAGGTTTTGCAACGCCTTTCTAAAAGGTGCCAAATCGCTTTCTTTATTTGAGATTAAAAATGCTCGTTGTCCAGCCTCTGCATTTAGCATCGCAATATGCAGCCTGTCCAATGACATCATCACTTCGCTGGTGTTACGGATACTCTCTTGAACTTGGTTTAATTCTTTAACATTGTTAAAACCGATTAGGGCATTGGACGCGACAAGGCCAACGCTCACAACCACCGCAAACCAAATAAAATTAAGCTTACTACTCAAATTCATAAAGTAATTCGACTTTGTTTCATTGTTCACTCATCATTTCCTTGCTCCACCAGCGTTTGTAACAACTCGCTGCACTCTTTGGTTGCCTTAATAATCGTATTCGCTATCTCGATCACCTGTTGCTGAGAACCAGGCTGTTCAGCAATAAGCTTAATCAACTCTGAGTTCATTGAAATTTGATTCAAAGGTTTGCGTGCATCGTGTACTAGCTTCGCGAGCTCACCTTGATCATGTTGTGTCATTGTTCCTCCCCGAAATTATGACTGTGTTTCTCCCTCATAGGCGTTTAAACGGTTGTAGAGCGTTTTTGTACTGATCCCAAGCATTCGCGCGGCCAGCGTCTTATTACCTTCTACTGATTCTAACGTTTGATAGATCAATTCTCTTTCTACTTCTTCAATCGTTTTACCAGGCTTCATTTCAGGCGTTGGTACTTGAATCGCATTTGCTCTGCTTGAAGTCCCCACCTGTGGTGGAATTGGAGTACGATTAAGCTGCGCATGCTCCATCATACGTTTAGCCTGTGCGAATGGTGAAGCGAAGTTCGCATCAAATACTAAGCTATGGTCATCGTGATCTGCCATAATATAGGCACGATGAATTGTGTGCTTGAGTTCACGCACGTTACCAGGCCAGTCATATTCAACCAAACGGCTCATATCCGCCGCCTTGATCACATATTGGCTATTACCTTTTTTATTCAAGCCTTGGAGAAAATGCTCGGCAAGCAATGGAATGTCTTCTTTTCTCTCTCTCAGCGGTGGAATATGGATTGGAAATACCGCCAATCGGAAATAAATGTCTTCTCGCAGTACATCATTGGTAGCAATATCTTCAACGCTACGGTTAGTCGCTGATATTACCCGACAGTTTACTTTTATCGGCTTTGTGCCACCGACCCGTGTCACCGTATGCGTTTCAAGTACACGTAACAAGTTTGGCTGTTGCTCTATTGGCATTTCGGTTAATTCATCTAAAAACAAAGTGCCATTTTCTGCTTGTTCAAATACTCCAACTTTTTGAGCATTTGCTCCCGTAAACGCGCCTTTTTCGTGACCGAATAGTTCGCTACCGATCAAGTCTTTCGGAATTGCACCACAGTTTACGTTAACCAAGTCCCCTGTCACTGTGCTGGCATTGTGAATTGCGCGGGCAAACATTTCTTTACCTACACCGCTTTCCCCCATCAACATCACATTAGCATCAGTACCCGCAACGCGCTCTATCATCTTATATAGATGTTTCATTTTGGCAGACTCGCCCAGCAACACACCAAAATGTGCTTGACTCTCGGTTCGCTTGGCTTTGTTCTTAGAAGGGCTTAATGCGTTTCTAAAATCGTCTGCATCAACTGGTTTAGTGAGATAATTTAACCCATCATGACAAAGCTGCGACAATGCTGATTTTACTGATGGATGTCCCGTAACCATAGTTATTGGTGTACGGATCCCTGCAGCTCTGATTTCATCAACTAAATGTAAACCACTGCCATCTGGCAGCATAAAATCAAGAAAGATATGATCAAAACTTTGTGTTTCTAGCCATTGTCTGGCCGACGCTAAGTCATTCGCTAAACACGCGTCATGGCCTAAGTATTCGACAATGCGACAGGCCAGCTCTGCAAAATCATGATCATCATCTACTAATAAAACGGTTTTCAATTGAGTCCCTCTCTCAATACTCCAATAGTGTTTCCACTTTTGATTTTTATCTCGCACACTAATGAATGGCCGCAAAATACCTAATTCGGAACCATTACGTTCAGCGCGTGTTTCTGGATCACTATCTCAATACTTTTTGCACTAAGCACTTCACCATCTAGTGCAAAGTGTTGTTCTTGTTCAAATTCTATGTTTATCTTTTCGCACTGCTCGGTGCGAATATTAGAAGGTTTGCCGTCCAATTTAGGTAAAATAAGTTCGGCTACCGTAAGATTCTGCGCACCATCCGGCTCAACCGGTAAAATCGTAATATCTAGTTTGCCATCGTCATAGATTGGCTCTCCATGACCTTGAGCAAGAATTGTGGTTTTTGGTGCTGCATTCGCTACAACCAGACTAACACATTCTATTTGAGATTGCTCAGCGCCATCAAAGCTCACTTTAAAATTAAGAGGCTTATTCTCACTTACCGCCTGCCAAAGGCCTCGAATATAGGCTAATTGCCCCGAGTTATTCTTCTCTTCACGCCCAGCCTTTTCGATCATTTCCTGACCAAAGCCAACGGCTGCTGCTAAAAGCGCGGTGCGGCCATTACAGTTCATTATATCAATAGGCTTAGTTTTACCCGCTAAAATTGCTTCACAGGCACGGTTAATGGGATCTATTTTGGACAGTGAACCAAGTAACACGGTCGCTAAGGAATTGGCAGTACCTAAAGGCAATATACCAAACTGTACATCACTTTGATGAACACCATGAGCAACACTTGCTAATGTGCCATCACCGCCTCCTGCGATGATGATATTTGGCTGTTTATCAGACATGATTTGTTTAGCCAAAGCCGCGACATCTGTCTCTTTCTCTGTAAAGTGAATGGATAAGTTATATTTTTCCGTCAGCATACCCACAATGTCGTTTTCATAGGTAAACCATTTACCCGATCCTGATACAGGGTTAATGACTAATGCCGCCTGCTCACTATGGGTAAAATTTTGACTGTGATGTAGCTTTGTCAGCCCTTTTAGCTGATGCTTGTTTAACCTTGCTGTTTCACGGCGGTTTTGAATTTTTTCAAGTGCTTCACGGACGGTATAATCGGGGTTGGTTGCAAGTAAATAAGCAGTACAAAAGAACACTGAGCGTCCTCGACCTAACGCACAATGCACCACAACCTTTCGCTTTAATTCGTGCTGCGCCGCTATCCATGCCATGCCATGCGCTAACTGCTCTGAGGTAGGCGCTTGATGATCTAACACTGGAATATTGAGGTAGTGTAAGCCTTGCTGTTCTGCTGACCAGTTTAACCCATCAAACTCCGCAGTTACGTCTAAAATGGCTTCAATCCCTTCCGCCTTAAGCATATCCACATCGCTTGGAAATAACCGACAAGCAACAAATAAATCATCGGTAAGCGGCTGAAATGCATCAACAACATCTCTACCTCTTTCAATTGCATTGTATAAATGTACACAGCCTAAATAAGGCCAAAATAGCCAAGTTATATACCAAGGAATTTTGCCTGTACCGTGCTTTCTAAATATGAGCGGATAGTTGGTTGCATAAGCAAAAGTAACTAAAGAAATAGAGACGGTAAACCACGCAAGCGGCAACATTAGCCAAGATCCAATACTGTGGATCGTGAGTGCGGCTAAACAGAGACTTGCAAACAGGTAGTACTTGAGCATTTTCATTGCCTTTCCTTAATTATTTTTGTCGCCTACGGCTTTTTATTATCGCCTTATGCGGAACTCTCTTAGGTTTGTACATATGTAACTAAGTATAGGTATGCATTTCTTAATCTGCGCTGATTCATCAACTTGTTTATGATAATCATGAAGATACTTAACTATAGCTGAGACTATTCACAAAGAAATAAAAAGTGCGTCTGGGTATTTGTAACGACTTATGCAAGCGCTGCTACATAAGTATTCAGCCATCATTAATCCATTAAAATTTCTAATTTGAAAATCATAAAATTTATCAGTTGAATGAAGCATAAATGATCACCATAATGGCGATCCTTTAAACGCATTTGGAGAACCAAACAGACAATGGCAAACGAGCTCGACTGGCTACTTAACTTAATATTACTTACTTTAGGTTTTGGTGCCTTTTTTATTAACCATAAAACGCTACTAAGAGTAGCTGCTGTGTGCGCATGTGGCGTACTTTTTATCTCGTTTAGCCTTGATCTGATGAACACCAGTGTAATTTCTAACCTTAGCTTGATTTTGATAAATACTTTTTATCTATTCAAAGTCTATACCTTTGGTCAGCTGGAAGTTCACTAGTTCTTTGCAGTAACTAGTTCATAGCGACTAGTTCCCAGCGACTAGTTCCCTATTTCACTTCGGTGCGCTAAAATCATGGCCATCATTGCTTGTTAATGGAGAAGCAGTATGGCCATGACTGATGAAGAGCTATTTTTAGCTTCAATGGGCGACGTCACTCCGCTCGCCCAAGACAAAAAAGCAGAATTACGCCGTCACAAAAACGAACCTACTATTTCGCAACTCGCAAAACGCGAGGCCGCCGAGCAAGAACTTGAGTTTGATCCTAATTACTTATCTACAGAGTACGTCGATCTATTAGATCCACACGATCTACTCGCCTATAAAAAAAGTGGCGTCCAAGATGGTGTATACAAAAATCTCAGATTAGGTAAATACCAAGTTGATGCTACCTTAGACTTACATGGCAAACCCTTTCATGATGCCCGTAAAGCCTTGTTTGACTTTGTTACCGATTGCCATGCGAAAAGCATCCGAGTGTTGTTATTAAGACATGGTATCGGTTTAAACAGTAAACCCTTTCCCGCAGTATTGAAAAGCTATACAAATAAATGGCTGCAAGAAATGCCGCAAGTGTTGGCATTTCACTCTGCATTAAAATGCCATGGTGGTAGCGGCTCTACTTACGTACTACTAAGAAAGAGTGAAGAGAAAAAACAAGAGAATAGAGAGCGTCACGCTAAACGCTAAAAAACAAAAAGCCGAGTAAAACTCGGCTTATTTGCTATTTGCGGTGGGTGTCGTCCCCTGAAGTTCACTTGCACTAGCTTGATTAAACCAAGCTGATACACCTAACAAAATAACCGAAACCACAACAAGTGATAATTTCGCGCCACCTTGACTTTGCTTCATGGGTTAGACCTTTTTATTATTGTTTTTTTGTTAAATTAATGCATCATTCATAAACACTCAAGATGTTTTTTTATACAGTAGTTTATTCTATTCTCTTTACACTCTGCTCTGTGGCTAATTACAATCATTTAATCAATTAGTAGCCCTGTTTTTTCTGGACTGAGTGAACGAGTGCTTTGCCCTCCTGCATCGCTAAATAGTTGTTAGCAATTTGCTGAGCAGCCGTATTCAAACTGGTTAATGCGGCAACATGTGGAGTAATACTAATGTTTGGCTGCTGCCAAAAAGCATGTGATGCAGGGAGTGGCTCAGTGTCAAACACGTCTAAAATAGCCCCGCCAAACGTCTCAGCCGCTAATGCATTGAGTAAATCCGCCTCGTTAAGATGACCTCCTCTTGCAACATTGATGAGTACGCAATGATCTGGCGCGAGTGCAAATAGCTGGGCGTTCAATATCCCTTTTGTTTGTTCAGTCAATGGTAGCAGGCACACAAGATAATCAATATCTGAAAGAAAAGCAGCTAGCTCATCTTGCCCACTGAAATGCTCAATATTGTCGAGTTGTTTTGCAGAGCCGGACCAACCTTTGATGTTAAATCCATTTACGTGTAGCTTGTGCGCGACCGCAAGGCCAAGTTGCCCCATCCCCATAATACCAACCGTGCGACCTGCTCTTGCGCGCCTTGGCTTCCATATTTGCTGAGATTGATTGTGCCCGTACTCTCTAACTCTAAGCTTATGACTTAATAGTTGGCCTAATACATATTCAGCCATATCATTCGCTAAATTTGGGTCAACGATACGCGCAACTTCTACATGTGGTGGTAATAGCTGCATCGGAATACTATCAACACCGGCACCGTAAGAATGCACAACTTTTAAATTAGGAAGCTGTGACCATAGCGTCTCTGGCGCGTTCCATGCCAGTACAAACTCGACCTCCTTTAATAAGCTAACATCATCAACGGGCCATTCAAGCAAGGTTTGCTGCGGCAGCAGCGCTGCTAGCTTAGCAACTAACTTGTCATTATTACGACCAGTAACACAAATAAGTAAAGCCATATCGTTCCTTTATTTTCGCTATACGCTATCACTGCAAAATAAATGACATACCAATGCAACATGCTTGTCATTAATAGTTTTTACTCTTGCAAAAAAGCGCCAACAGGTGATGAAAAATGATCAGTGTAGATAAAGTCATTGAAGCAAATCTTCCACAACTTGAAAACTCCCCAAAGGTAAAAGGTTTAGTAAAAAAAGGACTTGGTTATCTCTTGCATGAGCAAGAGTTTGTCGCGTTTGCTGACACCTACCCCCATTTGCAGGGGCTCGAGTTTGTTGAACAGGTGCTCGATGAGTTAGATTTTGACGCTCGCTTTAAACCAAAGCAAATAGAGCATATCCCAAGCGAAGGTCCGGTGGTGATCGTCGCAAACCACCCTATTGGCTCTTTAGATGCACTGGCACTAATCAAAGTGCTGGCGCAAGTAAGGCCTGACTTAAAGGTTGTTGCTAACCGGATGTTGATGTCGGTTACACCAATGCATCCACTATTACTGCCTGTTGATAACCTCTCAGGGACCAGTAAAAAGCAAGAGCTGGCAAACATTCACAAGCATTTAAAATCTGAGGGGGCGCTACTTATCTTCCCAGCAGGTGAAGTTTCTCGCTTAAGCCCAACCGGTATTAAAGACTGCAAATGGAACTCTGGCTTTTTAAGAATGGCTAAAAAAGCCAACTGCCCCATTCTACCCATTTTTATCAAAGCGAAAAACAGTCCGCTCTTTTACGGCACCAGTATGATTTATAAGCCTTTAGCCAGTTTATTATTGGTCAAAGAGATGTTTAAACAAAGGCAAAAGTCGCTAGAATTTGAAATAGGCGCCAGCATTCCTCCAGAATCTTATCTTATTGATAACCTTAAAGACAAAGAGATAGTCGCGCTTATTCGCAAGCAACTTTATCGCCTTGCCAGTAAAAAGCCACTGCCACTCAAAACACAAACCCCCATTGCAGTTCCAGAAAATCGCAAAGAACTTAAAAAGGCAGTGGAAGCGTGCGAATGTATCGGTGAAACACCCGATGGCATGCAAATATACGTTTACCAATACACCGGCAGCTCGGTGATATTTAGAGAGCTTGGACGCCTTAGAGAAATTGCCTTTAGGGCCGTGGGAGAAGGGAGTGGTAATCGTCGCGATATCGATAAATACGATATGCACTACCACCATTTGTTGTTATGGGACACGAAACAGCTTGAGTTGGTGGGCGCCTACCGCCTTGCAAGTGCCAAGCAAGTGATAGAAGAACATGGGCAAGCCGGGCTTTATACCGACAGTTTGTTTTCGTACAGTGAAGCCATGGCCCCATACTTCGAAAAAGGCCTCGAACTTGGTCGCAGCTTTGTGCAGCCCAAGTACTGGGGTCGCAAGAGCCTAGATTACCTGTGGTATGGGATCGGTGCATTCGTAAAGCGCTACCCAGAACACCGTTATATGTTTGGTGCAGTCAGCCTCTCAAACGCGTTACCGGATGAAGCAAAAGCCATGTTGGTTTATCACTACCAACATTACTTTTCAAACCTTGCAGGTATCGCCACGCCGAACAACGAAATGAAGCTAAGTAATGATCAGCTTAACCGTTATCAACACATGTTTAGTGGCGATGACATCAAAGAAGATTTCGCAGAGCTCAAACATATTCTTGCTAATATGGGTGCTCAAGTACCAACCTTATTTAAACAGTATACTGAACTTTGCGAAGAGCAAGGCGTGAACTTTCTGAGCTTTAGTATAGATCCCGACTTTAATAACTGTATCGATGGTCTGGTACTCGTTGACTTAGCGAAATTAAAAGAGCAAAAAGCGAAACGCTACCTAGGCGACAACCCCTACGGTTAAGCTCAAATACATTGATCCGCTGCAATAAAGATCGCTACACTGCGGTCTTTATTGTTGCCTATTGTTATCACGGGATCATTAGTATGTTCAAGCTACTTGGCCAAGCAGTCATCATTGTGCTGGTGTTTTTCGCCGTTTCAGCCTATCAAGAAAGAAACATGCTTGCCGACTCGGGAGAGCAAACGGCGCCGCCATTTCACCTACCCATTTTACAATCCAAGCAAACTTATTCGTCTATTCAGCTTAAAGGTCAACAAAGTGTCGTGTATTTTTTTGCGCCTTGGTGCGGCGTATGTCGAGTGAGCATGCCAAATATTGATAAACTACATCAGCAAGGCAAAGTCAAAGCAGTGGCGATTGCGTTGGATTATCGTTCCACTGAAGAAGTAACAAAGTTTGTCAGCGATCTACAATTAGACATGCCCGTATTGCTCGGTAATCAGACCACAGCACAAGCGTATAAAGTGCAGGCTTACCCTACATATTATGTACTTGATGAAAACTTCAAAATAACCGATCGCTCTGTTGGTTACTCATCTGAGATAGGGATCCGAGCGAGATTGTAAGAAACCTCAGTATACCGCTTACAGTTAATTACAACTCTCTGAAATTAATCAACAATTATTTCGTTTAGGCTGACGCACATCTTAATAAAGGATGAATAGGAAGCCGACCATGCGCCACGCCCCACACTTTACGCTCAGCAAAATTTCACTCCTCGTGCTCTGCACTACCCTTACTAATCATGCATTAGCCGATGAGAAGAAAATTGAACACATCGAAGTTATCTATAAACGCAGCTCAGTTATTTCAGAAATTACCGAAGATGCGCAAAAACTCGTAGACATGCCAGGAGCCATGGGCGACCCGCTCAGGGCTGCTTTTGCTCTACCTGGCGTTGTTGCTGCGGGTGGATCTATGGGCGCACCTGCCGTGCGAGGCTCTTCTCCTGACGACAATATCTTTGAAGTGGACTTTATGCCCGCAGGATATATCTTTCACGATTTCGGCAGCTCTATTTTCAACCGCAATACAATTCAAGATTTTCAGCTAAATTCTGCTGGATTTGGTACCAGTTACAGCAATGCCACTGGTGCCGTGTTTGACGTCACGCTGCGTAATCCAAAATACCAAGATATTGCCACCACACTTGATTTAACCATGTTTAACGCAGGTATTTTTGTTGAAGGTAAAGCAACTGAAAATTCTGCATTCTATGTGTCAGCAAGAAAAAGTACCTTACCACTGTTTTTCAGTGATGGCGAGGAGCTTGAGGATGATGATGGCAAGCCAACAGGGATCACCATTAACGATCCACCGGATGATCACGACTATCAAGCCAAGTGGCTGTGGGATATCAATGCAAATAATACCTTAACGGTAAATATCAATGGCGCGGAAGATTCGGTTGCGGCTGGGTTTTCAGGCGCGTCAGATCTTGCCCTTAAAACCCCAGAATATCAGGGCGATGCTCGCTATATTCGTAAATTTAATAGTCAGAACATTTTGTGGGACCACTACGCCAAAGACTTACATATTCGCGCAGGCGTCGGTTATCTCAATCACCAAGCCACCATGCGCTACGGTCAACGCGCGACTTTATCTGATGGCTACTTTGAGAATTTTGAAGAAGAACAACTCAGTTATAAAGTACGAGCCAGTTATAAGCTAAATAAAGAGCAACGTGTCATTGCAGATGCCGGCTACTACGACAAAAAATCCACCTACCGCTACGACGCTTTTAATTATGTTTGCACTGAGTTTGACCCCGACTGTGATCTAAATAAAGGTGAAAGGATTAAGGGCACATCGAGTGCTGGAACAGATTCTGCCTTTATTGGGGTTAATCACGTTTGGCAATTTTCACCAAACTGGCAAAGTGAACTAGGAATAGTGGGTGAATATTATGACTACAGTGATGAGACGATTGTCCATCCACGCCTTGCGCTCAATTACTTCTATAACGATGACACAGTGATCTCAGCTAAGGCTGGCACTTACAGCCGCATTCAAGACCTTGAATACATTTTACCTGTTGTTGGTAACCCGGAACTTGAAGCACAGCGTTCAACTCACTATACCTTAGGTTTTAAGCAGGAGTTGAAAAATGAGTGGTCATATTCCGTCGAGACCTATTATAAAACCATGGATGATCTGCCAAAAAGCGCCCCCTTATCTCAAGTAAACTACATCAATGGGACTTCCGGTACAGCCTACGGTGTTGATTTTATTGTTAACAAAAACAAAACCGATGACTGGTATGGCTGGATTGCAGTAAGCCTTGCAAAAAGTGAGCGTGAGGATGAGCTAACCGGTATTAAGCGTGACTATTATGCCGATACCCCTTTTATTCTGAATGCCGTGTTTCACTATGACTTTGGTGAAAAGTGGTCTGGAGGCTTTAACTTTACCGCTCGCAGCGGTCAAGCCTACACCCCAATTGTGGGTGTAAAAGAGAACCCTGAATTTGCAAACCGCTACTTGCCTGTGTATGGCGACCCATTCTCAGAGCGCTTTGATACTTATCATCGCCTAGATATTCGCTTTGAACGCAAAACAGAATTATTTGGTCTCGATGGCAAGCTAATTTTGGAGCTAATGAATGCATATGGCCAAGACAATACAGCCTATGTTGACCTTGACTACGATAGGGTCAAATCAATCAATGATTTATATATAGAAGAGGAAAGCGATGACTTTGAAATGCGTCCTTCTATTGGCTTCAGCGTAACATTTTAACTTGCCATAGGCGCGCAAGCTCTGCATGATCGCATTTATTTTTATAATGAGAGTCCCTTCATGCCTAAAGCGTGCGCCTATCATATTTTAGTAAAAACCGAAAAAGAGTGTTTAGACATCAAAGCCAAACTAGCCAAAGGTGCTGACTTTGGCAAATTGGCTAAACAACATTCCCTTTGTCCTTCAAAAAAGCGCGGTGGCGACCTTGGTGAGTTCAATAAAGGGGATATGGTGAAGGCCTTTGACGATGTGGTATTCAAAAAGCCGTTATTTGAAGTGCACGGCCCTGTGAAAACCAAGCTCGGCTTCCACTTGATCAAAACCGTCTATCGGAGTTAATCGCTTTTTTGGATTAATCTCATCATTTTAATTCAATTTACCTTCATGATTAATCCTCTATACTAAAGTTAATCATTTAACCTGAGGTTTGGATAAGGAATGAGCCAACTCATTGTTTTTAAGCTCACATTAAATTATTTCCTTATCTAGCCAGAGAGTTTTGGAGATAATCAGGCGAATTTACGCACCAATAGCTGGCTATTGGAAGTGAATTCAACGCAGTTAGCGCTAAAACTGGCTGCTAGAAAGGCATTAATTATCCGAAGTTCAGGTTCATTTAGGAGAAAGAATATGTTTACTGTTATTTTTGGTCGTGAAGGTTGCCCGTTTTGTGTTCGTGCAAAAGAAGTGGCTGAGCGTTTAACGCAAGAGCGCGATGACTTCAATTTTCGCTATGTTGACATTATCAAGGAAAGCGTAAGCAAAGCCGATCTTGAAAAGTCAGCGGGTAAACCTTGCCCTACCGTACCACAGATTTTTATCGACCAAGATCACATTGGCGGCTTTACTGAATTTGAAGCCTATGCAAAAGCAAATTTAGGCCTTTACCAGTAAATTAGCAAAATCACATAGATTAAATTTTAACCAATATCAGGCACATATAAAATAGTGTGATTTTATGCAAGCTTTTATTTTATCTTTCCTGTACAATGCGCGCCTCTTTAAAATAGTTGAGGCGCATTAATGTCAGAACCAGTTACGTTTGAATCTTTAGACCTTTCTCCTGCAATCTTAAAAGCAGTCGAAGAGCTGGGATATAAAACACCTTCTGAGATCCAAGCTCAATGTATACCGTTATTGCTAGAAAGAAAAGACGTACTGGGACTAGCGCAGACGGGTACAGGTAAAACGGCAGCATTTGCACTGCCATTGTTAAACCAAGTAGACGCATCCGTTAAACAACCGCAAATTCTTGTGCTTACGCCAACGCGTGAGCTAGCTATTCAAGTTGCTGAAGCATTTCAGCAATATGCTAAATATACTAAAGGCGTTGAAGTACTAGCGCTTTATGGTGGTCAAAGCTATGGCATTCAGCTAAGTGCTCTACGCCGTGGTGCCCAAATTATTGTGGCGACACCAGGTCGTTTGATTGATCACATCAACCGCAAGACGATTGACCTTTCTGGTCTAAACGCACTTGTACTTGATGAAGCTGATGAAATGCTACGCATGGGCTTTATCGATGATGTTGAAAGCATCATGGAGAAAACACCGGAAGAGAAGCAAACTTGTTTGTTCTCTGCGACTATGCCTAAGCAGATCCAATCAATCTGTAATAAATATTTAGACAATGCTGAACAAGTTAAGATCACTCCGCGTAACTCTACAGTATCTACGATCGAGCAAGTTTACTGGCGTGCAACTGCACACAAAAACAAAGCTATCGTACGTTTCTTAGAAGCGGAAGATTACGACGGTGCTATCGTGTTCGTACGTACACGTAATGACACTGTTCAGCTTGCAGAGCTACTAGAACGTGAAGGCTTCTCAGCTGCACCGCTCAACGGCGACATGAACCAACAGGCGCGTGAGCGCACAGTAGACCGTCTTAAGAACGGCTTGCTAGATATCGTTATCGCAACCGACGTTGCAGCACGTGGTCTTGACGTAGAACGTCTAAGCCTTGTTGTTAACTACGATATCCCACAAGACTGTGAAGCTTATGTTCACCGTATCGGTCGTACCGGCCGTGCTGGTCGTCAAGGTAAAGCAATCTTGTTCGTTAAGAACAACGAGCGTTATTTACTTAAGAACATCATGCGCCATACGCGCTCTGATATTGCACAGGTTGAATTACCAAGTGCGAAAGTCGTTGAAGAAAAGCGTATTGGTGCATTAGAGACTAAGATCTCTACAGCGCTTGAGCACAAAGACATTGAGTTCTTCTCAAAAGTCGCATCAGGCCTTGCACAAAAGCTAGAACTGAGCCAAGAAGACTTAGCAGCAGCGCTATTGTGTCTTGCACAGCAGCAAACGCCGCTGAAAGTTGAAGATATTCAAATTCAACAGCGTGAGCGTAGAGAACGTGACGACCGTCGTGGCGAGCGTCGCGACAGAGATGGTAGCCGTGGTGAACGCAAATCTCGTAGCCGTGACCGTGCATCAGGTCCAATGGATACTTACCGTATCGAAGTAGGTCGTGATCATGGTGTTCAGGTTAAGAACATCGTTGGTGCTATCGCAAACGAAGCGGATATCTCAAGCAAATTCATCGGTGAGATCCGTCTGTTCAATGAACACAGCACGGTTCAATTGCCGCAAAATATGCCAAGTGATGTACTTAGCCACTTCAAGAGCGTCCACATCTGTCAACGCCCTATGAACATGACTAAGAGCACTCACCCTGCCGACCAAGGTCAAGGCAGAGGCGAAGAGCAAAGAGATCGTAAGCGTAGCTTTAAAGACCCACGTAGTGGCGGTGGTGATAAACGCCGTCCTGAAGGTCAAAGAAGAGAAAAACGCGAAAGAAAAGAAATTAGCTTTTCTTAATCGAAGCTCTTAAGAAAAAGCCGCTCAACCGAGCGGTTTTTTTATTTTAGCTAGCGTCAGTTATGCTTTAATGTTGTTGCCAATCTCTTGGTTCAAACTGATAGTAGTCTTTTAACAAATTATATAGTTCTGGGTTTTCCTGTTTGAGTTCATGGGGCTTTTCAATAAAGGTTTCTGTTACCACGGCGAAAAACTCCGCTTCGTTTGTTGCGCCGTATGAATGAATAGCATGGGGCATATTGTAAGACAGCTGCATTTTTAAGTGCTGGTAAGCCTTTGATAGCACCCTCCCCCAGTCTTGGTAACTCATTCCTACAGGTAACGCAGGCGTTCCATTCGTCGCACCAGTTTGTTGGTCAAGTTGATGGGCAAACTCATGAAACACCAAGTTGTGGCCATCCTCAGGCAATCGATTTCCCTCAAGTACATCGTGCCAACTCAGCACTAAAGTACCTCCAGGCCAAGACTCTCCTTGACGAACTGTTTGGTGAAAACTAACCAAACCTGCACCATCTCTAGAGGTTTGTGGCGCGTAATAGCTACTGGGATAGAGTAATATTTCTTTGACGTTGGGATATAACGGCCAAGCTTGCTTAAGAACCAGTAAACAGGCATCTGCGGCAATAATTAAAGTCATCGGCCGTGACACCGTTAACCCATCTCTACCCAACACCCGTTTCTCGCCAAGAAACCAGACAATATGTTTTTCCAGCTGTGCGCGGTCAGCATCTGTCATCTTACGATAGATAGGCATGTATTTTAGCAATACTTGCTTATCTGAGGCGCTCAGCGTTTGATCTTGGTATTTCCTTTGCCACTGCAGTCTTTGAATTTTTTCCCAGTTCCAATACAGAGAAACAAATAGAATAAGGCCGATAATAAGCACTATTTCTATCATGACTGTTGGCCTTTATAAAATAACCTGAACTAGGAATAATAACTTGTTCTCTAGCAGTTGTTATCCCTTACTACTGCGTTAAATTTGTTTGCAATAGGCTAGCTATTGACGCACAAATTTGCCTTGTATTAAGAAAGAACATCTGGCTAGAGTTGAATAATGTTAGAAGGCGTATTTTATATCAGTTCCCTAACTTCTTATTCCGAGTTCAGGTTGAATAATCCGTCAAATATTAATTGGTACTGACTCCGACTTTTTCAAGCAAACTTTGTTACTATGGCGAAAAAATGCAAATGAACTGCTATGTCTTTACCCATTGAATCTTTACAGCCTCAGTTTACTCAAACACTAAGCGAACAAAATGCGATTGTTGTATGTGCCACAACAGGTTCTGGCAAATCAACCCAACTTCCGCTCTGGGCCTCACAACATGGCAGAGTATTAGTCATAGAACCTCGACGTATTGCTTGTACCTCTTTAGCTGAATATGTCGCGGCTCAAAGTGGCTCACCGCTTAGTGAAAAGGTGGGCTTTGCTATTCGGTTTGAGGGGAAGTTTTCACCAGACACTCAGGTAGTTTATGCAACACCTGGTGTGGCATTAAGGTGGTTTTTTGAGAGCAAACTTGCAGAATTCAGCGTCGTTATGTTGGATGAGTTTCATGAAAGACGCTGGGACATGGACTTATTATTAGCGCTCTTAAAGCAGGCTCAATCACACAAACTAATTGTTACCTCGGCGACGTTAAACAGCCAAAAATTAGCCTCTTATTTAGGCGCCCCTATCTTCGAGTCAGAAGGATTCATTTACCCCGTTGAAGAGTGTTTTCACGCGCCCGATCCAAGAACTATGCCCCAAAAAGAGCAACTCGATACTCGAGTTTTTGCAGCTTGCCAATACGCATTGAAACATTGCCAGGGCGATATTTTGGTCTTTTTACCTGGCAAGGCCGAGATCCAAGCAAGCTTAGCTAAAGTAAAAGCGCTGCCAGCGACTATCGTTGGTTTATATAGTGGCTGCAGCCCAGAAGCTCAGCGCATTGCATTAACCGCACAAAGTACACGTCGAATTATTCTCGCAACCAATGTTGCCGAAACCTCGCTCACTATTCCCAATGTCACTTGCGTGATTGACTCAGGGCTTGAGCGTCGTACTCATTTGCGCCTTGGAAAAACCGTATTAGGCTTAGATGCGATTGCAAGAGATTCGGCAAAGCAACGTCTAGGACGCGCAGGACGCACGCAACCGGGACTATGTATCCGGTTATATGGCCAATACGCGCCATTGATAGACAGCCCCCCGCCAGAGATCCAAAGAGAATCATTGACAGAGCTTGTACTTGCGGCGGGCTGCGCAACAACAGGCGTCTCGTCTATTGATTTTATTGACCCACTTCCTGAAAGCTCACTAAATAAAGCTACACAACAGCTAATTACATTAGAAGCCATTGATGAACAAAATATAGCAACTCCGCTTGGCAAGCTGCTGTACCCGCTACCAGTCGATTTTGAGTTTGGTTATGTGATCCATAAATTGGCTTCAAACACGCTACGCCAAGCGGCTATTGACCTTATTTCACTACTGTCTGTGCCAGCCCGAGTCTACCAGCTACCTAATGATGTAGAGCGTTTAACAAGATTAAATAGCCGATTTACTCGAGGCTCAGATATAGAAATCGCTATCGCGGTGGTGAGAGGACAAACTGAAGAATTAATTGATATTACGCCTGAGGCGCTCACAGAAGCACAGCAATTTAGCACGCAATTGCGTGAAGCATTTGCACTACCGCCTTTAGATAAGGCAGCTAGTTTTGACCATGACAAACTGGTCATTGAGTTAGCTAAGCTAATGCCACACTGGGTTTATATTAATAAGCAAAACCGTCGCAACGGCTTTAACAATGGCCTAGCTGAAGTCATGCCTTCAAACCATACTCGCGTACCGGAACAGGCAGAAGCATTACTGGTATTAGATACTTTTTCTCTCGTAGGTAAAGGTACCAAACAAGCCAAGACGCTCGCGATGTGTAATGCGCTACTAACGAAAAAGCAATTACTTGAAATGGGCCTCGGCAACCAAACATTGCGCTCTGCCCATATTGATAATGGTGAGCTTTGGGGTGAGTTTATTACACATTACAGTGACGAGGTTTTAGGCCAACAAACTAAGCGCCTTGAAAAGCCTAAGGATGTTGTTTATGCCTTAGTATTTCTTATCCATAATAATACGCTCTTTTCAGGTTTGGCCAAGCAAATAGAAGCCAGTATTGAGCAAACTGCATTGTTCTACCAATTTCATGAGCGCGATGAACTTGTGCCCACACTCAACTCCTTTTTAAGTGACAAGCTAACGGCCCTTGGTATAGAAAGCTATGACGATATAGAACTAATCAGCGAACAAGACTTGTTATTCAAAGAAATTGAAGCGTGGGAATTAACACCGTTTATTGAAAAGTTTCCGCTAACCTGGTCAATTCCAGAGCTGACTATGGCGGTAAGCTATAACTTTAAAGGAAAAAGAATCGAGCTTACTCATATCAACGGTACAAGGAAAGGCGCACCAAAGAGGTGGGAATTGCCAGCCTGGAGTGGTTTTAAAATACGCTATCGTAAAGCGAGTAAAGTAGTCGATGTGACTTAACTTAACCTGAACTCGGGATAGTAACTTGTTCTTTAGCAGCTGTTATCCCTTACTACTGCGTTAAATTTGCTTGCAATAGGCCAGCTATTGACGCACAAATTTGCCTTGTATTAAGAAATAACTTCTGGCTAGAGTGATATTACGCTTTTGAGCTTAGGTATTTTAGTTTAATAACTAACTTCTTATCCCAAGTTCAGGTTAACTTATTTTTGTCCAACCTCCACAATATTATGGTTGGGACACTGAAATAAAAAAAGGCTAACCAAAGTTAGCCCTTTTTGTATGTTAATTCATTTTTAGAATCGGATATTAAGACCAACGTTTAGGCGACGGCCGTAAACATCAAAGAACTCACCGTCATCATATGTTTCTGGGTTTCTCGGTGGTGTAATATCAAATAGGTTAGCCACACCAGCACGAACCTCAATCATTTCATTAACTGTATAGCGAGCATTTAATGTCCACTCAGTATATGAAGGAACGTCATTATAGTTATTGACTTCAGATGTCCACTCTCTGTCATTTACTGTCGCATGACGATACTTACCAATTAAACCAACATACAGATCATCGTATGTATAGCCAATCGTCAAGTTACCTTGCCAGCGTGGGTATCTAACTTCGCCAACGGTTGGCTGAAATACATAATCTGCGGCCGCAACGTCAGTGTTAAACTCACGGTGCTCCAAATATGTTGCAAGTAGACGTAAATCAAATGAACCAAACTCTGTCTCGTACTTATATGTTGACTCGATATCAACACCTTTAAGCGCATAAGACGCTAAGTTATATGGTGCATTACGTACAATTAAGATTTCTTTGGTCGCGGGGTCACGGTCTACTAAGTCGCAAGACGTGTTATCAAGGCTCGACGCCTGGTAACAATCGTTTACCACACGCTGCGGACCTAGAGATGCAATAGCATCTTCTACGTCGAAGCTCCAGTAATCAACAATTAACGTTAAATCTTCTGTTGGTGTATAGATAAAACCAAACAATGTATCGTCAGAAGTCTCTTCTTTCAGATTTGGGTTACCAGAGTTTACACTTGGTGGTGTAACATCACGCCAATCAGAAGATGGTCTCCAGTTTGACTCTAAAGGACCTGCGTTAGGGATACCCGCGGCTTTACAGTTTGCGATCATATTCGATTTCTTGTCAGCATCAACGGTTGTTGAAATTCGAACTTGATCACATGGATCTCCATACGACCTAAATGACTGAGTACCTGCTGCATGAATTTGTGATAGTGACGGAGCACGAACTGACTGTGATTTAGTCGCGCGGAAACGTAACTGATCATTTACCGCATAGTTAAAACCAACCTTCCAGGCAACATTATCACCAACAGACGAGTAGTCCATGTAACGAGCTGCAAGCTCTAGGCTCAACGAGTCAACAAATGGCGCGTCTGCTAGTAGAGGGATTGAAGTCTCTAGACCAATCTCATCAACCGTGAAAGATCCTTCCCAGCCATATACAAAGTTACCAAATACAAGGTTATTTTGCATTGCAGCTCCTGGTTTGTTAGAACCAGTTTCTTTTCTGTGCTCTGCACTAAGTGCAAACGATACGCCACCAGCTGGCATTTCGAACGCATAGCCAGATAGTACACCGCCAATAATTTGCTGTTGCTTCACTTTCGAGATTGAAGCCGATGTAGTCACATAATCCATCGCTTCTTGAGAGGCACCGTTTAAGCCAAACAAACTAAGTGGTTGACAGCCATCCAACGCACCTAAAAGTTCACCTTCTTCATCACGGTTGGCACAACGAACAACGCCATCAATCAACACAGCGTCGATCGCGTTATTGAAATTTTCCTCTAGGAATTCACCATTCCAAACTGTGTCGTTTTTATTACGACCATAGCTGAAATAGACTTCATAATCATAGTCATCTAACAAAACACCTTGGAAAGAAAGCGTCGTATTTAATGAAGTACGGTCATCTTCATAAGTACGGTTACCAAAGCCCTGAGCTAGTTTAGTGACTCCTATTGTTTCGTGATCTTTGATGCCTGCCTCTGCAAACTGTGCTTTTGCATCTGGGTGCCAAAATGCGTTGTCCGCACGTAGGGGACTATATAAGAAAATTGGGCTACTTTCAGAATACGCACTCGCCTTAGAGAATGAGATCTCAAAGTTCATTGAGTGGTCTTCATGGTAGTTATTTACAACATTTGAAAATACATTGAAACGTCTCAGTGGCGTTGCCAAATATTGGTGTTCAATAAATTTATAACCATTTGCAAACTCATCACCGAAATAACGGTTTGCAGGGTTAGGGTGTGGCTGTGGGCCTCCACCTGTCGCAAATGGAATTAGCTCCCCGTTGTCACCAAATACATAGCGACCACCAGGTAGCGTAGCATCACCAGCACGGTCATAAGCACCTAAAGTTTGAAGCCCACCGTATTGCGCCCATTTACCATCGGCAAGTATACGATCTGGCAAGCCATCTTTGTCACTTTCGTTGTCTGGGTTACGTAAAGTCGTTACTGGGTTACGTAAGAAGTCACGCTGTTCTGCTGACAATTGCTCTGTTTCTGAGTATGACAAGCTTGTAATAAAGCTTGTTTTCTCACCCTCATCACCAAAAGTGAATGAGAAGAATTCTGAACCACCGCCACTTTGTTCTGGAGTAGATTTTTTATAGTTAAAATCGATTGTATCTTGAGACTTCTTCAAAATGATGTTTACAACACCTGCAACCGCATCAGAACCGTATACTGCTGATGCACCGCCGTGTACAACATCCATACGTTCGATCATTTCTGTTGGGATACCATTTAAGTCTACAGCAGGGTTATCTACAGAAGCACCAACATAACGACGACCATTTACAAGTACAAGTGTGCGACCCTCGCCCAATTGGCGTAAGTCAGTGGTATTAATACCAGCACCGAAGATAGAGTTTGTAGTAGTTGTTGGAGATGAACCAACACCTGAAGCTGGAAGTTTTTGAAGAAGGTCTGCAACGTTAGTAATACCTGCGTTTACTAACTCAACACCTGTAATAGAAGTAACTGGAGTAGGTGCAACTTCTGAAAAACGCTTGATACGCGAACCAGTTACTTGGATGCGCTCAACGCTCTCGCCTTCTTCGGCTTGCTGTTCTTCAGCTGAAACAGCTGTACTGGCGAATGCTGCTGTTGATGCAGCTCCGAAAGCTAATGCTAAGCGAACAGCTTTGCTTACTTTATTATTAAACATGATTGATCCCTGATTTTATTTTTATATATACAAAAACCATATGAAAACAATAATTTAATATTAATCAAATCCTGTTTCCAAAGTTGGTCGATTTATCGTATCGAAGGCTATACTACTTTTAGTACCAACATAGGGTCAACAATCATTTCATAAAATAAACGTAAAACACCACTACTTTAACATAAAATATCAAATTTCTCCTTACAACTCATAAAGTTATAAAATTAAAAATAAGTTCACTTTTTTTACCCATTTTGTTATTCATCGCAAACTTTCCTTCTTTGCGCAACAATATGGGGACAAAAATCGCACTAGACCATCAAGTGTTGCTATGTATCAGTTGTTCATTGTAAGCATCACTGTGTAAAAGCAATCAATACGCTGTTGGAGTTGTTAAGGAAAAGTGTTTAGTGAGATCGGACTCGGACTTATTTTTGAGACAAAAAGTCGGCCTCGATTTGAGGCCGACTTGAGTCGAAATGCTAAACTTTGTTTAGAACTTTTGAGTTACACCCAAGAAGAACTGACGGCCGAATAGCTTGAAGTTACTTTCATCAGTGTTCGCATTGAACGCTGTTTCAATATAAGGAGGTAGCTCATCCGTTAGGTTACGAATACCGGCTTGTACCGTTGTGTTCGTGTCAAATGAGTATTGTGCTGTTAAATCGTGATACACATATGAATCAACTTTAGCAACTAAACCTGCTAGTGAATCGTAATTATCACGCTTAATGTAAGTTAGATCACCGTACTCAAGACCTGACTGATAGTTTGCAGCCCACACAACACGTAGGTTGTCTAGGTCATAACGTAGATTGAATAAGATTTTGTCTTCAAAGTAAGACGTGTCATCTTCAAATCTGCCAACGAGATCTTCAACGATAAATGTACCTGTTTCACCATCAAAGTTTTCTTCTCCACGCTCTAAGAAGTGAGTCCATGATACGCTAGCAACAAATGCACCGAAGTCTGTGTCAAATGAATAATTCACATCAAGGTCGATACCGCGAGCAGTCATACTTTGTAAGTTTGTAGTGCGGCTGTCTACACGGTCAACTGAACCATCAAAGCCACGTGAGATTTTTGCACACATATCTTCGATAAGACCAGCATAACAACCCTGCAGAATATCATCAGTTGCTAGAGAACCAATTTTACCCTCAATGTTGATATCCCAGTAATCAATAGTGACACCTAAGTTTTCAACAAAATCAGGAGCCCACACAAAACCAATAGTGAATGTTTCGCCTTCTTCAGATTGAACACCTGTGTTGCCACCTAAACGTGTACGAACTTGCGCGTCAGCACTGTTGTGACCGCCTGCTGGAGCCCCCATTTCAAGACATTTAGCCTGACCGGCTGCAGATAAACCACCAATGTTTGCCGCAGAACACGGATCTGAAGCGCTTTCAAATGAATCAAGCTCTGGCGAATACAAATCGCTTAGCGTTGGTTCACGGTATACTTCGGAATAGTTTGCACGGAACTTTAAGCCATCAAAAATGTTTGACTCAATTTTAGCCATCCAAGAGAAGTTTGAACCAGTTGTGCTAAAGTCGTCATAACGTGCACCTAGCGTTAAATCTGCAGATTCAACACCTAAATCACGAACTAGTGGGATCAAGAACTCTGCCGATGCAGCTGTGTAGTTCTTAGATAGACCTGTTAGTGGCTTACTGGTGTTACCAGTCACTGAATCAAAGAACTTACCAGAATCATTTACTTGTTCAAACTCAGTGGTGTAATACTCAAGGCCAAATGCACTTGAAACATAACCTGCTGGGACTTCAAATAGCTCACCAAACACGTCAACACGAACTTGGTGGAATGAATCATTATAGTGATCGCCTAGTGGTGCAGTAATGTAGTCAAGCATCTCTTGTGTCACAGTGCCTGGGCCACCAAATACATTTAACGATACACAATCAGAAATAGGTGCGTCAGGCGTACCACATACCACATTGCCAGCGTCATCTTTGAATGATGGGCCTAAAGCTTTTGCTAGGTGTGGACCGTATAGCTGACCAAAGTCAGTATCTTGAAGGCTATTTGCACCATAGTTGTAGTAAGCATCGAACTGCCAGTTATCGTTAATTGCGCCCTTTAGACCTGCAACTTGTTGGAAACGAACATAATCTTGTTCAAAGTAACGACCACCCTCTAGCATACGACGACGAGAGCGATAAACATCTTCACCGAATGGGTTATAGTAGTTATCAGCTGATACACCGTTAGCCGTCGAACCATTTGACAGTGTAACGACATAGCCTGGGTCATAGGCTGTGTCGAAAGGTACAGCCGCAAGTTCCTGTTTTGAGGTACGCTTATTGATGCGTGTTTCTGTATATACAACAAGGTCATCGTTTAACTCAAATGAAGTATCAACAAAGAAGTTAATCACTTCAAAAGGTGTTTGCATTAAGTTTACTGGGTTGTAGTTGTAAGTATCGTTTACTTCACCACCGCCGACAAATGGGCGCATGTCACTTAGAGAAGGCTTACCGTCGCCACCACTTGGGCATTTATCATTAGTAAAGTTACCTTTACCTTCAACGTAGAAATTACCACAAGGAGTAGAACCCGAACCTAAAATGAATACGTTCGCATTGTCACCATCTGGGATTAAACCGTTCTCGTAAAAACTCTTAGCACCTTCTTCTGAAAGCACCTGCCAAGGATATTGGAAGAAGTTAACGTCTTTCACATCACCCTGATAGATTGGATCCTGCTTGGTATAATCGAAACCTACTGTGATATGGCCTGTATCGAACTCTTTACCACCAACCAGTTGGAAGCTTTGCTCTTTACCACCGCTAAACATATCGTACCAAGACGTTGTTGCTTTAACTTCAACACCTGTAAGTTCTTTTTTGGTGATGATGTTTACAACACCAGCCATTGCTGACGAGCCATACGCAACCGAAGCACCATCTTTTAGAATTTCGATACGGTCGATCATCGCAGCAGGAATATTCTGGAAGTCTGCACTTACAGGCTTACGACCATTGATAAGTACTAGCGTACGCTCTGAACCTAAACCACGTAGTTCTACAAATACACCACCACTACCGCCGTTGTTACGCGTTGTTGTTGCTGGTGATCCAGACATAACTGGGTTTGATTGAACAAATTCACCAACGTTACTGATACCCATATCGCCAAGCGCTTCGCCGCCGATAACAGTAATTGGGGCAGTAGATTCAAGGTCGGTGCGCTTTAAGCGAGAACCTGTAACTTCAATACGCTCAACGCTTTTCGCGCCTTCTTCTTCTGCAACTACATTGGTTGCAAACACGGCAGCGCTAGCGCCACCAAACGCGATCGCTAAGCGAATCGCCTTAGTTAACTTATTGTTTAGCATGTGAATCACCCTGGATTGTTTTATTGTAAACAGCTTGTATTAATTATTATTTTGTCGCTTTGTTAATTTCTAAATTAGCAACATTAGGGGCAAGATATTAAACAAACACCCGAGTAATGATCAAGGTTAATTATACCATTTTTTGCAATTACCAATTGCAGGCACAAATAAATCGCAACATAAGATACTGAATTAAAATAACAAAACCACACAACCGTGAGCTTGATAAAAATAAAAATCCACAAAAACGGGACTAAATATGAAAACAAGGTGAAACACACCATTTTAGTTAACAAAAAAGGAACTTCATTTTAGTGTGTTTTTGCTGATCAATTAATTTTGAGACTTGAAGGTGGCTGCAATTTGAAAGCACGATCCCTATTAAATCAAATCGAAACTTTGTTGCCCATCGGAACGAATTGATAGCTTAGATGCATTTGGAAGCATCTGATATATAGGAAGAATTTGTTTTTCAATGTATTGATAATAATCAATATCTACGAGCTTGCCTTGCTGCGCGAACTTGGGTCCATCGGTACTTAAATAATACGGTATTTGCGCCCCCTTTTTAGCAGTTTGCAACAATCCATCTTCGATAGCTTGTTTCGCAGCTTTTACCTGAGGAGGGATATTTTTTGTATATAACTCAACAGACTTACCAAGCTTCTTTTTATAAATGAGTTTTTCGTCTACTTTTCCAGCGAAAATCTCATTTATGTATTGATGAGTGATCTCAACGGTGTCGAGCCCGTCAAACAGCGCGCGAATAATTGCTTGTTGATATTCCTTTGCAATTTCCGTCCAATCACTACGCACGGTCTCCATTCCTTTAAAAACCAGCTTTTGCTCGCCAAGATCTGTGATCTGCCCAACATATCGCTTTTTAGAGCCGACTTCTTGACCACGAATGGTGGGCATAAAGAATGGGCTATAATGTGTTTCAAACTCTATTTCTAAATAACTGTGAAGACCAAAGCTTTCCGTAAGTAAAGCGCGCCAGCGCTCATTAATTTCTACCATCAGCTGCTTGCCTATTGCTTGGCACGCTTCGCTACGCAAAGACTCGGGTAAACAGACGAAAGTTGAGTCGGTATCGCCGTAGATCACCTCATATCCAAGCTGTTCAATCCAGGTTCGCGTTTGTTGCATTATTTGATGACCGCGCATCGTTATTGAACTCGCAAGACGAGGATCGTAAAAGCGACAGCCTTTTGAACCAAGTACGCCATACAAGCTATTCATGATGATTTTAATCGCCTGTGAGAGCATCATGTCTTTGTCTAATTTAGCTTGTTCACGTGCGCTGGAGAGCGCGGCGACTAAACCCGGTAAATGATGTTCTGTGCGGCTAAATTTACCTTCATTAAAGCCCTCTATGGCACGTTCAGGATGCTGTAATCCTTCAATTAACCCCATAGGGTCAATGCAAAAAGTGCGGATAATTGAGGGGTAAAGGCTTTTGAAATCGAGTACCAAAATATTTTGGTAGAGACCTGGCTTTGAGTCCATGACATAACCGCCGGGACTGTCAAAGTTAATACCATGCTCAGATAAATTTGGTGCAATGTAACCGCTACGGTGCAGTAACGGTAAATACAAGTTGGTAAACGCAGCGACTGAGCCGCCCATTTTTTCGAGTCCCAAACCCGTCAACTGAGTTCGAGCGAGGGCAAATTCAAGTAAGTTAAGTTTACTAAAAATGTCGAGCACCAACTGACAATCTTGTAAGTTATACGCTGCGAGCGCCGGTTTATCATGATGAAACTGCCTGATGATTTCCTCAAGCCTGTCATCCTGTGCGATAAGCTTGGTAGTACCCAAAACCTTCTCAGCCACAAAGCTCAGTTTAAATGTTTCAAAGTGATAGGTCGCATTTTTCATCATATCGATGCCATCTAGCATCACTCTCCCCGGAATAAACACCCGGGTATAGTTACCTTTGAAGGTCGACATCGCTCCGCCATCTCGCCCTATCGCAAGTGCGACGCCGTTAGCCTGTGCGCGTTCCACAAGTATTGCGGCATCGAACTCAATCACATTCCATCCGATTAACACATCTGGGTCTAAACGATTCACTTGCTTGACCAGCTCTTCTAATAACGCAATTTCATCTTCAACCCAAACGACATTGACGGCAGCATGCTGCGCCTCACCTATCATGATCACCAGCTTTTTGGTATCGGTCACTAAACCCACCGAAAATAAGACCCCCTCGCCGTTACATTCTATATCGATAGAAAGCATTTCAAGGTGTGGCCTATAATCATCACAAGCCTTAAATTGCGCCTGAGTAATTTCGATATAGCCCGGTTTTTGCGTGGCTTTACCTTTGACCCAAGCAGCTCCGCGAATAAAGCGCTCCATTAAATAGCGGTCGGAATGGCGAATATCCTCTTCATATAACGCGATTTTATTTTCAAGTAGCTGTTTTGCCTCATAGAAGTGATTCAAGGTGCGAAATTTCACAACACAAACAGGAGCTTGATCGAAGTGCTTTAGTTGACTTGGCGAGATGCTAAACTGCAACTGAGCGCGACTTAGCAGCAGCTCTACTTCCGTTTTTTTATCTTGTTTAATGAAAAAGAGTGGCTGCTCATCCTCTACCCACACCTTGAGTAACTGATGTTGCGATTTGAGCCAATAACACAAGCGCAGTTGGCCATTTACCTGCATCTGCTGTCTCGATAAAATAAAGCCCTGATATATCGCTTGTGCCAACTCCAATACCACCCTAAAATAGACGAATCACTGTAATTATATCCACCTGTTTATTGAACATAAAGTCACAAACAGAATAAAACCTATCCGTTAACGCAGTGATTAACTAAAAATCGAGACTCAAGTGGTAGGCTTGCTTCATATCAGAACTCTAGGCTAAATAGATTATGCTCTCAGACAAACTAAAAAAAACCATCCGCCAAGCACATCAAAATGTCGCCTCCGCTTTAGATGGCTTTCGTCCTCGTCCGAGTCAAAATTATCTGGTCGCCGAAATCGCAAAAACACTCTCTGGTGATTATCACCGCACTCAACGTATTTGCGTGATTGAAGCAGGAACAGGTACTGGAAAATCTTTAGCCTATCTACTCGGCGCGCTTCCTGTTGCACTCTCAAGTAAAAAGAAACTCGTCATCTCGACTGCAACCGTCGCTTTACAAGAACAGCTGATCAACAAAGAGTTGCCATTTTTAAAAGAACATTCAGGCATAGACTTTAAATTTGACCTCGTAAAAGGCCGTCAACGCTACATCTGTGTACAAAAACTGATGGCCGCCGTCAGCGATGATGAGATGCAAATGTCGATGATGCCGACAACCAGCAGTCCGCTTTCTCAAATGGAGCAAAGGTGTTTAAGAGAGTTGGCACTTGCTTACCAAGAAAAGCGCTGGCAAGGTGATAGAGATAGCTGGGAAGACACAATTCCAGATAAAGTTTGGAATGTTATCGCTTGTGATAAACACGCCTGCCAACGGCAACTAAAATCTCATCACTTATGCCCTTTTCATTTAGCTCGACAAAAGATTGCACAAATGGATGTGTTGGTGATTAATCACGCTTTGTTACTGGCCGACTTAGAACTAGGTGGCGGAACGATATTACCGGAACCAGAAGAAACATTTTACGTAATTGATGAGGCGCACCACCTGCCTCATATTACCAGAGATTTTTCTTCTGCAGCGGCAACGATTAAAGGCACTATCGAGTGGCTTGAAAAGCTACTTAAGTTTAGCGGAAAGATGGCAAACACCGTGGTTTCGCAAAAAGCCATTGGGCAGAATTTCAAACTGAATGATGCAGCCAATGACGCTGCGAAGTACCTTAGAGCGGTAAGGGATATACTCGATCAGAGCGACTTTACTTATAACGATGACGATACCTACCGCTTTAGTCATGGCGAAGTACCTGAAGCGCTCACCGTAAAAGCAAAAGATATTGCGGATGCCACGCAAGATGCACTGCGTTGCCTTACCAAGATGCATGATGCTCTGTCGGGCGATGTTTCAGACGGCGATGTACAAGCTTTTTTAGCCGACCCATTATTGGTTGAAAGCGGTCAATATATCAACCGACTTGAGCAACTCAACAAACTCTGGTTTAGCTATGCTCGAAAAGGCGACAGCGTGCCACATGCAAGGTGGATAAAACGCTTAGAATACAAACACCATCACGACCATTTACTTTGCGATTGTCCGATTGAAGTCGGCTATTATTTGAAGGATCACCTCTGGCGAGAGTGTGCAGGCGCGGTGCTCTGCTCCGCAACCCTCAGTGCTTTGGGCACATTCGATCATTTCGCCCACGAAAGTGGGTTGGCAAAAGAGCCTGGTGTTAAATATATCAAGGCTGATTCTCCGTTTGATTATCCCAATCAAGCGACATTGCATTTGCCAAAAACCCAAACAGATCCAACGGATAAAGCCTTTAGCGATTATTTAGCGGATGCCCTGCCAACCTATTTAGACACCAGTAAGGCTAACCTTGTACTGTTTGCTTCTTATTGGCAAATGAATCATGTGGTAGAAAAATTAAGAGGTAAAAATCTCAATATTTTGGTACAGGGTGAGCTTTCCCGTGACGCCCTACTCACTCGTCATAAAGCAAATATCGACTTAGGTCGTGGCAGTATCTTATTTGGTACACAAAGCTTATCCGAGGGACTAGATTTACCCGGAAAATACTTAGAGAACCTCGTGGTGACTAAGATCCCTTTTGCCGTGCCAACGTCCCCTATTGAGGAAGCCCAAGCGGAATTCGTGCAAAGTAAAGGGGGGAATCCATTTTTATCTATCACGGTACCCGATGCTGCAAAGAAATTAGTACAAAGCTGTGGTAGACTGCTGCGTAAGGAATCAGACTCCGGCCGTATCACCATCTTAGATAGACGTTTAGTTACAAAACGTTATGGCAAAGCCATGCTTGATACTCTGCCACCATACAAAAGGCAAATTGATTAATAATGTTTGAACTCGCTTTAGATCCCACAACTTGGGGGTTACTTTGCTTAGTCGCACTGGCTGCTGGATTTATTGATGCAATTGCAGGTGGTGGTGGGCTGCTAACCGTACCAGCTTTGCTTACTGCTGGCCTTCCTCCGCATTTAACCTTAGGTACCAACAAGCTCGCCGCGAGTTTTGGCTCCTTAACCGCGAGCTTTACCTACTACAAAAAGCAGTTATTCAAACCTAGCTTTTGGATTGGCTCTATTATTGCCACTGCGATAGGTGCCGTATTGGGCACATTACTTGTCGACTTTTTAAGTATCGAGTTTTTAAATAAACTTATCCCCGTTATTATCATCGCTGTCGCAATTTATAGCTTAGTCGGTAGGCTAAGCCCAACAGATTCCCATACTTTGCCAGAAGCGAATCGAGCACTCAAAATCAAGCAGTGGGCGCAAGGTTTATCGTTGGGATTTTTTGATGGTATGGCAGGGCCTGGTACTGGCACGTTTTGGACTGCGTCTAACAGTATGCTCTATAAAATGAGCTTACTTTTAAACTGTGGTCTTGCTCGTTCAATGAACTTTGTTTCCAACTTTATCTCGCTTATCACCTTTGTAGCCTTGGGTCATGTTAACTTTATGCTGGGTATCACCATGGGCGCCTTTTTAATGTTTGGAGCTTGGCTTGGTGCGCATTCTGCGATTAAGTTTGGCAACAAACTAATCAAACCACTCTTTAACACTGTGGTTATTGTACTTGCTGGCAAGCTCATTTTTGAGGCTTATTTCTCGTGAGCACAGGGCTTATCAAGCTTGAGCAACAAGTCAGCCGCTTAAAGCAACAAGCAGCGCAATTTGACTCCGCGAAATGGTTTGATAAGAATCGTTATATGCAGGCACAGCCCAGCTTATTTGATGCCCGTGTATTTCGAACTAAAAGCTTAAAGCTCAGCGACTATGTTGAAGAAATAGCAGAAGCAATGTCCCACCTACCGCCAAGTGCGCAGCGCCACGCCTTTACATTTGCCATCGAGCGGATAGGTTCACAAATGGAAGCCGTGTTGAAGGTGTTAAAATCAACCCCGGTCTGGGCGAAAGAAAACAAACTGAATACACCAAAAAAAGCCAAAGTGTATAAGAAGGCAGTGCAGAAGATTATGCAGTCGTCCCATGAGTTATATCAGGAGCTGTCACAAAATCATGAATTTGAGCGTCGACTGCAAGAAATGATTGATCTCAGAAGACTACAGATGGACAAAGCAGATCCCACTCAAGCTGCCAAGCTCAATGCCGAAATATTAGCCCTTCATGCCCGCCTTGGCCGCTGTAGAAAAGCCATTTCCGCCACCGAGCAAAAAATTCAAGAAGTTGAGAAAAGTCAGGGCCGTTAATGCTGTACTACCACCCTATTTATAGCGAGTTGAGCCTGCCTGAAAAGCATCGCTTCCCTATCAGCAAGTATAAAAAATTATACCAACGAATAAACGCCAGTAAATTTGCTAAATTTATCAAAGAACCCGAGCAAAAAATCACAGCTGATGCACTGCAACTTTGCCACGACGGTAATTACGTTGATGGCTTTCTAAACGGCACGTTGAGCGAAAAAGCAATTAAGAAAATGGGCTTTCCTTGGAGTGAGCAACTAGTTGAACGCACTTTGATTTCTCTAGGTGGCGGTTTAGCGGCAGCAAAGTATGCGCTCGAATATGGATTTGGAGCAAACTTAAGCGGCGGCTATCATCACGCACATCGCGATTTTGGCAGCGGCTTTTGCATATTTAATGATTGGGCGGTGGTCGCGGCAACGCTCATTGCACATCAACGGGTTGAGCGAGTGCTGATCTTTGACTGTGACGTACATCAAGGCGATGGCACAGCAACGATCGTTGCAGATAGAGACGATATCATTACCTGCTCCATCCACTGTGAAAGTAACTTTCCTCGCATTAAACCGCAATCCGATTTGGACTTTGCCTTACCTGTGAATACACAGGATGCGCAATATGTGGCAACCGTCCGCGAAGCCTTACAACTGGCGGTTCGATTATACCAGCCAGACATCATCCTCTATAACGCTGGTGCAGACGTCTATCAAGGCGATGAACTAGGACACTTTAGTGTTTCAAAGCAAGGTGTTAGAGCTCGAGATTCGATTGTTTTTGAGTATGCTCATCACCTCAATATCCCATTAGCTTTTACTCTGGGTGGGGGCTACCAGCGCGACGTTGATCATCTTGTAGATATACATCAACAAACCTTTTTGGCTTTGTTCGATAACCCCGCTATTATGATATAAACTTAAAAGGAATGTGCAGGAGGCTGTATGAAGTTACATGATGATATTCATAATTATTATGAGAAGCTGGTCGTCGAACATATCGTCCGTCGTAAGTTAGATAAAATTTATGATGAAGACGTAATGGCTGACTTTTGTTGTACTGTATTGAACCAACTACCATCGCGTTATATTCGCTACGATGTCGACATGGAGTTTTACCTGCCTCAGCCCGAGCGTGTAAAAATGGAACAGGCGGTAGAGCGTGCGATTGATTTTGCCATTTCACAAATCGCTAAAAAGGAACAATTTCAAGTATGAGTACCCCTTTAGAACAAGCGCCAACTCATGTAAAGCTTGCCGTCGACCTCATTATGTTGTTAGAGGAGCATGATCTTCCTGCGGAGGAAGTCATGGCTGCACTTGAAATTGTCAGATCTGACTTTCAAAACAAGCTGAATAACCAACAAAAAACTTAACATTAAATATACATTTAAGTCATACTTAGTTTTTAACCTTAGATTCTAATCAATAGCGGTTGTGCAAAACGGCACAACCGCGTTTATTAAGGAAAGCTGTATGACAACAACACAACTCCCTTTATTGTCCCTCGCGATTATTGCTGCGTCTGCACAATATGCTTACGCCAATGACTTTGCTGCATTAGACGAAGCCCTCCCAGCACCCTACATTATCAACGGTACTGAACCTGTGTTTGATTTTGATGGTGATGGTTGCCTGCCGAGTGCTGGGATCAGTAAAACTGGCGCGCAAAATTCAGGGCTAAAAACATCGGGCCGCATCACAGGAGATTGCAGAGATAATCAATTTTTAAATACTTCTAATACTGTGCACCGCTACGCCTGTAAAACAACAACTAACGGCGAGTATTGTGGACACTTCTATGCACTTTACTTCAAAAAAGACCAAGTGTTCGACTACTTTGGTGGTGGTCACCGCCATGACTGGGAATATGCAGCGGTATGGACTCGAGATGGGATAGTTACACATGGTAGCTATAGCGCACATGGCGACTTATTCACTAAACCTGCTAATGAGCTACCATTCGAAAATGGCCACTTAAAAATTGTCTATCATAAAGACGGCATTTTGACCCATGCACTGCGCTTTGCCAAATCAAATGAAATCGCTGAAAACAACTATCACCGCTTTGTCACACCCGCTATCATCAGTTGGTACAAAATGGCTGGAGATGGAATTTCGAACACGGCATTACGAGACAAGCTCAATCAATATGATTATGGCTCCGCCACCTTGCCCGTTAAAGACAGTCGTTTCCTCAATAACCTCAATCGCTTTAAACCAAGTGACTACCCAACTTACGCGCAAAGTGATATAGACAACGCTCAGTAATTGCTTAGACAAACTCACCTCATCAATCGATGAGGTGAGTCGATATGCTATACCAATTGGTATTAGCCTGCGTCTTGCTTCTGCCTAAGCAACCTTGCTCGCTCTAGTTTATATTGTGCAAAGAAAATACTATCCATTTCACTTGTTTGCGGATCGATAAAATAAGCAATATCGCTTCGATATGGCTCAGGTGAGAAGTGTTTGCCATCTTCCCAATAGAGCACAGCGTGCTTTACTAATTCACCGAGATAGGTGTGATCCCACGCATAGTGACAAAAGCCATGGTGCTCCCCCAAATTAGGTGAGTATTTTTTTTCAATATCCGCCATTTGCCCGGTATTTTTGTAATCCGCAAATTGTTTAGCATCTTGCTCCGCCGATTGAGGATCAGTGAAATAGGCAATATCACGCCTAGGTGGTAAGGCTTGAGGTAATCCAAATTTATCCGATATACCATTGCACTTTACGACAATCCACTGCACAAAATGTGCCCCGATAATATGGTCCCATTTCAACGCAACGTACATATAACCTCCTTTTGAACATCATTTATCAATTATTGCAAAGAACTGATCATGCCCAGCTAAGTTTAGCCACTTCTATTGATCTTACTAGTGCAAGTTCAATTGCCTTTAATTCAGATCAAAAAGTTTTTCAAACTATAAAAAAGCGTTACAAGGTATTACAGAACCGCACTTTATCGCTTATTTTTGCCAATTTAGCGCTAGCTTTAGCAAACGTAAATTTCACCTTACTGGCACTTTTTTTACATCACACTACAATGCAGAAAAAGCAAGATTGGAAACGTACCGATGAATGTGACACGCAGTTCGCTAAAAAACCCAGCGAGTGTAATTGTCATCTTGGTGTTGATTATTTTATTTGGGCTGTTAAGTATATTTAAACTGCCCATTCAGTTGACGCCAGATATTGAGCAACCACAGATCACGATTTTCTCGGGATGGCGCCAAGCCGCCCCAGAAGAAATAGAATCAGTGATCATCGAACCGCTAGAAAATGCGGTAAAAAACACACCTGGCGCACTTGAGGTTAATACCAACATCAATCGTGGTAATGGCTCTATTACGCTAACATTTGCGGTGGGTGCAAATATGCAACAAGCGATGCTAGATGTACTAACAAGCTTAAATCAAGCCCCACCGTTGCCACTTGATGCGCTAGACCCAGTCGTATTCGCCGGCGGTAATAACGGTGAAGCAGCAGCCACTTTGTTGGTCACGCCCAAAGACTATCAGGCAAATAGTCTCGATTTTGATATGGCGCAGTTTCAAAAGCAAATCGACGAGTTTATTGAACCAAGACTTGCACGAATTCCCGGCGTGGCACGTGTCGATCTAGCGAGTGAGCGGCCAAAAGAGCTGCGTGTTACCTTTGATCCGCACAAAGCCGCCGCGCTTGGTATTAGTTTAGATCAAATCAGTAATGTACTTGCAAGCTCTCGCGATACCTCTGGAGGTCTTGCCAACGTTGGGCGTCGTCAATATACCGTGCGATTCACTGGCCAATATGACCTTTCCAGTATGGCTCAAATGCGTGTCGGCTACTCTGGGGACAGGCCAATCTACTTAGGTGATATTGCAAGTGTTGAGCGCACCTTTTCAGACCGTTTGGGCATGAGTGGCCGCAATGGTAAACCGGCCTATTATATTCGGCTCTCTCGGGCCAACGAAGCAAATACCGTTGCCTTGCTTGATGAAATCAACCTTGCAATTGATGAATTAAACCAAGGGCCGCTGGCTGAAAATGGCTTATCGATTGAGCTCAGCTTTGATGCCTCCGTCCACATTCGTAATGCACTTTCTTTAGTAAAAAGTAACTTAGGCCTTGGGGTACTCTTATCTTGTTTAATTCTGTGGCTATTTTTTAGAGGCTTAAAAGCAACCTTGGTGATTGCAGCTACAATCCCCATTTCATTGATGGTCGCCTTTCTCGCACTTAATATCTTTGACCGTAGTCTAAATGTGATCTCGTTGGCGGGATTGGCATTTGCAGTGGGCCTTGTACTAGACGCCGCTATCATAGTCCAAGAGAATATCTCACGCTTAAGAGCTGAAGGATTCGATAACAAAAAAGCCGCCTTAAAAGGAGCTGCCCAAGTGACAGGAGCATTATTTGCTTCGACAACCACCAGCGTCGCCATCTTTTTACCTATTCTCTTTATGGCGGGTATTGAGGGACAGCTATTCTCTGATTTAGCACTGACACTCTCGATTGCCGTTATTGCGTCAATGTTGTGTGCTATTACCCTTATTCCACTGGCAAACTATTTGTGGCCAGACTCTGAACTAAAACCAGATCCTTATCATCAATACTGGCAAAAGCTCACCAACTTCATCATGAAGTTGACCAATAACAGAGTAAAGCAACTTACTTGGATTGGCGTATTACTGGGTGGCTCGGTGGTTGCAACCATGACCATGCTGCCAAAAACTGACTTTATGCCAAGAGCCCCCACCGATGGCTTTTTCTTTAACCTAGTAACACCACCTGGTGGCAACGTACAGTTTATGGAAGAAGAGTTGCTGCTGCGCGTGAAAAAACGCTTAATGCCCTATTACCAAGGCGAAAAAGAACCTGGTATTAAAGACTTTAATTTCTATGCGTTTGGCTCTAATGCTGGCGGTTTTATCTATTCAGCCGACCCTCAACGTGTTGAAGAACTGATGAAAGTGGCCAGAGAAGAAATCTTCGTTGACCTTCCCGATACTCAAGTATTTTTCTTTCGCGGCTCCATGATCCAAGTCGCCAATGGCGGCGATGGTCGCGATATCAATATTGACCTTACAGGTCCCAATATGGACGACTTAATCTCAGCTGCTCAAGTGGCTCTACAAGCTGTGCAAACCGCACTCCCTGAGGCAACGGCCAGACCTCAGCCGCGATTGGATATGGCAGAGCCAGAGCTTAGATTAACGCCTAACGATCGCAGGATCACCCAAGCGGGATTAACGCGTCGAGATGTATCTCAAGCGGTACAAGCTTATACCGGTGGATTATTCGTCAATGAGTATTTTGATGGTAACGAGCGTATGAACGTTATTCTTCGTGGTATCCCTTGGCAAAGCCCTGAGGAACTAAAAGCCTTGCCTATCGTAACCCCTCAGTCAGGAATTCAAACTCTCGGCGAGTTGGCAAATATAGAACGTACAGTTGGCCCGACGCAACTGCGGCGTGTTAATGGTCGTCGCACAGTCAGCATTGTTGTCACGCCTCCGGCTGATATGAGCCTGCAGCAAGTGCAAACCATCTTGAGTGAACAGGTGATGCCAAAAGTGCGCGCAAGCCTACCGGCCAGTGCGGGTGCTATTTTGGCGGGAAATGCACAAAAGATGAATTCCGCAATGGAAGAAATGGCACTGAATTTTGTCCTCGCGTTGTTCATTTTGTTCTTGTTAATGACCGCGCTATTTAAGTCTGCCAAAGACAGCGCCTTGGTATTGTTAGTGATGCCACTGGCTATCGCAGGTGGTGTGCTGGCTCTGTATATTTTAAACCTCTTTACCTTCCAGTCCTTGGATTTACTGACCATGATAGGTTTTATCATCTTGCTTGGGCTGGTCGTTAATAATGCCATTTTGCTGGTGGATCAGACTCGCGTTGCGATGGCATCAGGTATGAGCCGTGAAGCATCGGTCAGACAAGCGGTGTTACTAAGAGCAAGGCCCGTTTACTTGAGCACCTTAACCAGTCTGTTTGGCATGCTGCCACTAATGCTCATGCCAGGCGTAGGCTCAGAAATCTACCGCGGCCTTGCGACTGTCATCGTCGGTGGTATGGCTATCAGTGCTTTATTTACCTTAGTGTTGATGCCGAGTTTATTGCAACTTGGGCGGCAAACTCCGCCATCCGAAACAAACAAATCAACGACCAAAGCCCCGCTCAGCCTAGTTGCCAATCAGTAAGTAGTGAGAACAGAATGAAAAACCCGATAAAACAGACACTTCAGGCCCTAGCACTATGTGCTGGGATCGTTGCGCCACAAGCCATCGCCGTGGTGCCAGTCACCGTCGCAGAAGTGACAAAAGCCCCTCTCACGAGCGAAATTGAAGTTAGTGGCACACTGTATGGGAAAGACGACGTGACGCTGACCGCCGGAGTTAGTGGCCGTTTGTTGTACGTAGCAGAACCCGGTACCAGTGTCGCAAAAGACGAAATCTTAGTACGTATGGACACACTTCCGCTGGAACTCGATAAGGCCCGCCAAGCCGAATTATTAAATCGAGCCAAGATCAATTTACGCTTATATCAACAAGAATTGACTCGATTAAAGAAGCTCGCAAAAACCAGCAGTGCGGCAGAGAGTCAAGTCGATGAAATGCAAAATAAACATGACCTAGCGCTGTCGGATATCGCCTTAGCAGAAGTCGAACTTAAGGTTATTGACGATAAGTTGACTCGCGCAACGGTCCGTGCACCATTTGATGGCGTTATCAGTGAACGTTTTAAGCGCGCGGGTCGAGAAATAAACCGCGCCGACGAACTGCTCACCATATTAGATATCCATCATCTAGAAGTTCGCCTATATGTGCCCGTTAAATACTTAAAGTTTTTGCAAAAAGGCATAGCGCTGCCAATCCGTTCTGGTGATTTATCGCAGCCAGATAACACGTCAGCAAAAGTCACAGCGGTGATCCCCTCAACCGATCCGCGCTCACAAACCGTTGAAGTGCGTGCAACACTCGCAGCAGATCAAACCCATAGGTGGGCAATTGGTCAATTAGTTGATGTAGCGGTGCCGCTCACCAGCAAACAAGCCGTATTGCTGGTTGACCGGGACGCCTTAATATTACGTAAACAAGGCACCCATATCGTCAAAATAGATGAGCAAAATAAAGCCGAACAAATTCCTGTCACCGTCGGCAATGGCAAAGGCCAATGGGTGGAAATTACTCCCCGCACCAGCGATATCTTACATGCCGGTGATAGAGTCGCCGTTCGCGGTGCTGAGCGCCTGCAAACAGGACAAGACGTCGAGGTGACAAACCCTTAATAACAAACCAGTTACTAGCCCAATGAGCTCACTCATGGACGAGCGGCTCATTTTTCTTTTCCACCCCCACGATATTCTCCCTTTTTGATCTATCGTAAAACCAGTTAAACTAGCGCTATCTAAGAGTTAGGGGGTGTTATGAAACGAACCAAATTAGTGAATCAATTAACGGAATTACTGAAGCCATTTCAAATTAGCGATTACTGTCCAAATGGTCTGCAAGTGGAAGGAACAGACGAAATCCAAAAAATCGTCACGGGTGTTACCGCAAGCCAAGCTTTAATTGATGCCGCTATTGAACGAGGTGCAGATGCCATTTTGGTTCACCACGGCTATTTTTGGAAAGGGGAAGATCAATGTGTTACGGGCATGAAAAAGCGCCGCCTACAAGCCCTGCTTGCCAATGACATCAACTTAATCGCTTACCACCTTCCACTGGATGTTCATCCTGAACTCGGGAATAACGCACAGCTCGGTAAGCTACTTGGGCTTGAATATGAAAGACCGCTTGAACCTTGGAATAAAAATAGCGTAGCGGTAAAAGGTAAATTAACGACGCCAATGACTGCTGTTGATTTTGCCGCTTTAGTTGAAGAAAAACTCGGTAGAAAGCCGCTCTTAAATGTTGCAGGCGATCACCCAATCAGCACCATCGCTTGGTGTACAGGTGGTGGGCAAAGCTTTATTGATCTCGCGGCAAGCCAAGGCATTGATGCCTACTTAACGGGTGAAGCATCAGAGCAAACCATTCATTCATCAAACGAGCAACAGATCCACTTTATCGCGGCTGGACATCATGCCACAGAGCGTTACGGCGCGAAGGCACTTGGTGAATATTTGGCAGCGCAGTATGGTTTGGATGTTGAATTTATTGATATCGACAACCCGGTTTGATACCCCTTTGCTTAATTAAGTGATCTCGCATATGGCTAGAAAAAAGCAGCAGCAAAAACCGGCACCGACAGATAAAAGCTTTGCTGAACTAACGCACAAGTTCAAAAACAATATCTATGGCACCAATAAAGGCAAAATCAGAGAAGCAGTGCTCAAGCGTGACTTGAGCGCACAAGTTGACTGGTTAACGCAATCAAGTGGCAAACGCATATTAGATGTTGGCGGCGGACAAGGGCAATTGGCGCTCTATTTAGCATCGCTTGGCCACCATGTCACTGTGATTGATATTTCTGAAGAGATGCTTGAACTTGCCAAAACGCGCGCGGATGAAGCCGGACTGAGTGACCAGCTGCATTTTATCCACGCGCCCCTGCAAGCGCTCGATACGCTGAACTTAGGACAATTCGACTTAGTATTGTGCCATGCGGTGCTTGAATGGCTAGTTGAGCAACAAAGTGCGCTTATGCTGCTAAAGTCGCAGCTGAGCGAAACTGGCTTGCTTTCGCTCATGTATTTCAACCATGAGGCGCATCTGATGGCCAATATGGTGTACGGTAACTTCGACTATGTGCAAAAAGGCCTTAAGGTAAAGCAAAAAGTAGGTCTCAGTCCCAATAAACCAATTAGCCAAACTGATATGGCAACTTGGCTTAATGAGGCAAAGCTCAGCGTTATGCAAAAAACCGGTGTTCGCTGTTTTCATGACTATTTAAGGGAGTTGAGTAAGGCGGATGAAGATTTTGACGCTTTGCTCGCCTTAGAGCTTAAATACAATCGCCAAGAGCCCTATGCATCTCTAGGTCGTTATACCCACTTGATATTAAAACAAGCGTAAGTACAGCACTGCTTACGCTTCTTCCGCTCTTAGGGTTAACACTTCAACGCCGTCATCTGTTACCAACACAGTATGCTCCCACTGCGCCGATAGCTTTTTATCTCGGGTTACCACAGTCCAGCCATCTTTTTTGGTTTTAATTTTTGCGCTACCCTGATTGATCATCGGCTCAATGGTAAAGGTCATCCCAGGCTTTAGCGTCATCCCGGTATTTGCTTTGCCATAGTGCAGTACATTTGGCGCTTCATGCATTTCTCTACCGATCCCATGACCACAATACTCGCGTACCACAGTGTAGCCGGCTTTTTCAGCCACTTGCTGTACAGCCGAACCGATATCCCCAAGCTTTGCTCCAGGTTTAACCATTTTTATTCCAGCCCACATCGCTTGGTAAGTCGTTGCCACTAACTTTTTGGCTGGGAGTAATGCGTCTGGCATCACATACATTTTGCTGGAGTCGCTGATAAAGCCATTTTTCTCAAGCGTAATATCGATGTTTACAATATCAGAAGACTTTAAGATTTGTGATTTACTCGGCACACCATGGCACACGACCTCGTTCACAGAGCTATTAAGGACGAACTGATAACCATATTGACCAAGGCTGGCAGGACGCGCTTTAAGCTCATCAACAATAAAGTTGTGCGCTTTGTCATTAATCTCTAGCGTAGAAATTCCGGGTTCAATCCAACTATCAATATAGTCAAACACTTGCGTAAGCAATCGCCCGCTTTCGCGCATCAATTGGATCTCATCAGCGGTTTTGAAAGTAACCTCTTGCATCTCAATTTCCTTTTGGCTGTTGTGACTTCACTCGCGTCATTTCTGCCGTAATGATCTCTGTAAACGTAAGCGTTGGATTGCGCTCGGCAAGTCGCCCAATTTTAATCCAAAACTCAGCCTGTGAATTGATTGAGCGCGACATCACAGTGCTTGCTTCACGGATCTCATCGTGTAGTTCATCTGAAATTTTTACGATACCCATTTATATAAACCATATACATATCATATATAATTCATATAATAACGGAGTTGCGGAACAATGCAAAATCTAATGCCAATTTGCTTATTATTTTGAAGCAAAAAAATGCACCGCCTCGGCGGTGCACTCCGTATTTTAAGCTTAAGTCACCCAAGCTTAGGTTGACTCATTAAAAGCTATAGCGCATCCCTAATTGCCAATTGAACGGTTCGCCGTGCATTACATAGCCGTCCCAAGATGAAATACTGTTGTAGTAACTTTCATCCAGTAGGTTGTTGAAGTTAAGCGACACACTAAGCTGTTCACTCACTTCATATCTTGCCATTAAATTAAGTAACGCTCCGGAAGATTGTGTGATCTTATACGCCTCGCTACCGCCGCCCGGCAATGGCCTTTGTGGTATTGCATAAAAGCTACCTTGCCAATTAATTCCAAGCCCCGCAGTCAAGCCGTCAACAAACTCGCTAAAGTTATAGGTGGTATACAGGTTTATGAGCTCTTTGGGCTGATCCGTTAACAGCTCTTTGCCATCTTTTGATTCAGTTTTGTGTTTTGATAGCCCTAAGCTGATATTCCACTGCTCATTGATAGAGCCTGTAAATTCAACTTCAAAGCCTTCTGTCGTATCGCCTTCACCGCGCTGAATATATGGCCTATTGCCCTGCGGAGTTAGATAGCTGTCTGGGTAGTTTGGATCGACAATCGCAAGCCCATTTTCAACATTACGATACACCGCCGCCGTAAAGTTCAAGGTGTCATCAAGTAACTCACCTTTTACCCCGAGCTCATAGCTTTCGCCGGTGCTTGGGTCGAGCATTTTATCATTGATATCAAAGTAGGCTTGCGGCTGAAATGCCTCTGTGTAGCTCGCGTAAACACTATATTGCTCATTAATATCAACCACGAGCCCGGCATAAGGTGTGACTTCTGTATCCACCTTTTCATGATAGCGGTTACGAAGAAACTTACCGTTATTAGGATCATAAAGGTCAATATCGTACTCCCAATTGGTGATCCTAGCGCCAACAATAAGTTTAACATCATCATGCGGGTTAACACGCACGGCCACAAATCCACCATTAGAGTCTGTTACCGTCAAACTATCACGGCCTAAATCTTTAAATGGATAGCGCGGCACGTCACCTGTCCAATCGTGAAAATTTAACCCTTCTAATGAAATAGTAGTCTGGTCGGCTTCATTACCAAATGACGTACGCTCCCGCTTGAATTGGTTATAGCTGAAAATGACATCATGCGTACGACCAAATAACTCAACCGGGCCTTGGAGTGACAAGTCTATTGTCTTTTGTTCATCTTCGGAGCTACTTATTACAGCACTGTAACCGAATCCATTATCGCTGCTACCATCTGGGTTAATAGGCCCATCAGGATAAACGAAAAAGAGCTGCCCACCTTGCATCTCAATGGTATTGTATGTCGCGATGGCATGGAGTTGCCAATCGTTTTCAAACGCGTGATCAAGCCCAACAAAATAGGTGTATTCTTCGATTGGCCAGCTACTCCATTTTGCCGTCATCCCGGTGTCACCACGGCGTCCCTGATAGCGACTACCATCAGCGTAAAAGTAAGGTTGAGAGTGGCTATTTATCGCCCCTTTTGAAGCAGTATCAGCATATTCCACACCGAGTCGCAATAAGGTGTAATCGGTCAGATCAGCCTCAACGGTAGAATATATAGACGTTTTCTCCTGGCTATAACGCTCAATGTAGGAATCTCTTTCATAATGTGCAGCAACAAAGCGGCCGCGAATACTGCCCTCTTGGTTTAACCCACTCGCCACATCCACCTCTGCGCGGTAATTATCCCAACTACCAGCCGAAACCGCCACACTGCCCTTAAACTCATCGCTTGTTGCACGTTTTCTTACTAAGTTTACGGTCGCGGTTGGGTCACCAACGCCAGTTAATAAACCATTTGCACCACGTACAATCTCAACACGCTCATAAGCAACCGCATCACCATTTACATTTGGTCTTCGGCCACCTGGGAACTGTTGCACACCGTCTATTTGGATTAAATTGACATCACCGCCACGTACAGAAAAACGTGTCCTATCAAGACTGGCTCCCCGCTTTGCATAAAAGCCCGTTGCATGTTCCAAGATCTCATCAATGTTAACCGTCTGCCAATCTTGCATCATTTGATTTGTGATAACGGTCACCGCTTGAGGCGTCTCACGCTGTGATAAAATCATTTTTAATGCCGCTTTGTTCGAAGACTCGGTGTAATTTTTTACACTCGTACCAGTCACATAAATATGCTCTAGTTCTTGAGCCCTACCATCACCCGCGGCATCAGCAGCTAACGTATCATCAGCAACTTCAGCGGCATGTGCATTGCCGTGTAGTGAGAACAGCACAAAAGTGGCGCAAAGAGAGAGTTTTAAAGAATTATTTATTGTACGTGAAGATGAAGAGCACATCGTTTTTCCCTAAATTAACTTCATTATGAAAACGATAGTGATTATCATTTATATTACCAACTCTTTCAAGTTCCTTTTTTAGTTATATGCCGTTATTTGAAGCGCAATTCAAGTGTGGCAGTGACCAAAACTTATTAAGCTTTGCCGTTTACCTTTTGTTTTTACCCGCTACTATTTACTCAAAAAGTAGGGAGCCCCTATTTCTTCACCACAGGTAAAGACTCCGCCAGCCACTTATTCATATCACCTTCTAGGTGTTTTAAGGTGTAGCCTTTTGGCGCTAGTGCCTCAATAAAGATGCCAGCCCTACGCCCAGAGCGGCAGTACACAACGAGTGGTGTATCAGTCAATTTAGTCAGTTCTTCCTGATGCGTCTCAATCTCGTTAAAAGGAATGTTTATTGCCCCTTTGATATGTCCTGCGGCAAACTCTTCAGGGCTTCGTACGTCCACTATGGTGTAAGCGTCTGCTGACATTTGATTTACCATCAGTGCTTGCTGTGTGATCGTTTCCGATTGGGCATAGCAAATACTGCTAACAAACCACATAAAGCTAATAATCAGTTTTCTCATTTTTCAGTCTCCTTTTTGTACAATCCATCAAATACTATTTGCCACTTTTCAGCCCCTTGCTTACTCAGCCAAACCTGACGTACCGTACCATCTGGGTTCGCAGTCCATGTTATCTTATCCGTCACCTTAATACCTGCTGCATTTTTCCTATCCCCTTGTAATACCATTTTCCCTTCATGAAGCTCACCATCCAACCGTAACAACAGTCCGCTATTATCCACCCAAGTTTGATGCCAACGATGAGTGGATGCATCATAAATATTTATACTCTCACCACGATACCCAAGTTCATTGGTATAACTTTCTTTAATAACACAGCCATCATACGCACGGGTAATGCGATTACGCCCAGACTCAAGACCTCCTACGCTCGTTACCAACCAATCTCCAAGCCAAAAATCAAACTGTCTAAATCCTTGATCTTCACATTTAGCAAAGCTATTACAGCTAAAAAACAAAATACTAATAACCAACCATACCTTCATTTCACTGACTCCTTATATCCAACCTTGTTAGCTTAGCGGGGATTAACCAAACAGCTAAAGAAATCAGAAAATACTCCGATACAGTTAGAAATAGAGATAACAAGGATAACGTTATGGAAATTCAAATGAAGCCACATCACTTTGCCGACGCACTAAACGCAAACAACGAAACACCCACTGCCACAAGTAACTCCACAGAGGAAACGGAAGAAAAACCAGCAAATGAAACCATACTGACTGAGTTTATGGACAAAAAGGCAAAGAAATACAAAGGTAACAACCCTAATTTTAAGCAACAATATGAAATGTTAGAGCAGTCAGAAGCCCTAATGAAAGAGCAAATCCAACATTTACAACAGCTTATTAGCGAGTTAAAAAAAACACCTCTGCAACGAGCTATAAAGGTATCCACAGTAAGCGATGCTGATATCCCAACAACACAAGAAGATACCCTGAGATATGAGCATACCGGCGCAAAACAGTATCGCGATAATGAAACAGAAAAAGAAATTGAGATTTTAACCCAACAACTTGATGAACTTAAATCACAGCATGCTGATGTAAAGCAACAGATGATCCAAATGGTACTTGATGAAATGACTAGGCAACGAGATAAAAGGTATGAAGTCTAAATAGTCCTAGCGCTTCTATTACTTCATAACAACTGAACTAAATCAATATTATGCAGATTTCTACAACTAAAATTTTGGTGAATTTTAATTCACCTAGGCTACATACCCCAATCTCATCGTTCAACGCTATCTATAAAGCTCCATAAAACAAAGATTTAAAACAAAAAAACAAGTGATGTGGCAAAGTTAAAAACCGGACATTTTTTAGAAAATAAAACCACATAAAAAGGATAAAAAACCACACTTACTTTCAGCTAAAAAATCACAAATCTAAAACACAAAATATAATCAACAAATAATACAAACTGCAAACATTAGCAAAAAACATTTAATTATTAATATCACCTGCTTTTCAAATACAATACTGCCCCTTTAAATATCAATCATCATCCATGGATTCATTGAGCTTCAATAATGCAGTTAAAAAAACTATCTATTTCTAACCAAATAACGTTAAGTTTCACCTTACTTTTTGTCATTTTCATTGGAGTTGGCTTGATGAGCTACCAAGGAATGAAAGAAGTGAACGCCAATCTGAACGACATAGTCAGAACCAGCATTCCATCTATGGAAACCATTAAAGACATTAAAATTGACTTAGCAACTATACGTAAAGATGAGTTTAGTACTGCATTAAACCCTGAAGACCCAGAGGTGCACAACTGGCTTGCTATTTTAAGAGATCTGAAGAAGTCATTGAATGACAAGATAGCATTTTATCAATCATTGCCAGTCAGCAAAGAAGAAAAGGCACTGTTCAATGCGTTTATTACCGCTTGGCAGCGATACGTCAATGCGACTTATCATTACGAAAGCCTTATCCTAAGTGGCAACGCAAAAGAAGCAAATCGAATCATTTTAGATAGCTACCCTCTGTTTGCCAACGCCATGTCTGAGCTTAGTGAACTGGAAGCATTAAATGATAGCAGTGTTGAAAATTCTGAGCGCTCGGCTATATCAGCAGTTAATAGCACCCTATTTACTTTAGCGATTTCTGGATTACTCGTTGCAGTAACCATAGTCATTATCTGCATACTTTTGAGTAAAGCGATTAAGACACCGCTTGCTTTATCCGTGGATCTTGCGAGTAAGATAGCCCGTGGCGAGCTAAATCACGCAATTGCACTTGAAGATACAGGTAAGAACGAGCTCGGTTTATTGACCCAATCTTTAGATAAAATGCGTTCACAGTTACACGCCTTAATCACCATGATCAATGACTCAGCCATTCAATTAACTGCGGCAGTAGAAGAAGTAAATGCCATTTCTTACCAGAATGCACAAGGTATGAATGTACAGCAAAATGAGCTGCAATCCGTCGCATCCGCGATGACACAGATGCAAGCGGCGATTAGTGAAGTGGCTAAAAGTACAGAAATGGGCGCTGAATCAGCAAATCAGGCAAGTGAAAAAGCCAGAGAAGGCAGCGACGCACTTAAATCAAATATCAATCATATTTCAGACGTTGCACAAACAGTCACATCTGCAGGTGAACTTGCCAATAATCTCGAAAAAAACTCACACAACATTAATGTGGTTGTTGACGTAATCAGAGAAATCGCGGAGCAAACGAATCTATTAGCATTAAATGCTGCTATTGAAGCTGCTCGTGCAGGTGCTCAGGGACGTGGTTTTGCTGTTGTTGCGGATGAAGTCCGCTCACTGGCCCAACGCACCCAAGATTCAACCACGCAAATTGTTGAAATCGTCAACGACCTACAAACCAAGTCGAAGGAAACCGGCGTGGCAACCAAGAGCTGTGAGCAGGGTATTGCACTTTGCGTTGAGCAATCAGAAGTCGCCGGCAATATGATCCATCAAATTGAATCTCAAATTGATAGCATCGCAGCCATGAGTACACAGATCGCGTCAGCTTGTCATCAGCAATCTGTGGTTTCAGAGGAGCTGAACAAAAATATCGAGACTATCAATTACTCGGCTGTTGAAATGACCGAAGGCGCCAACCAAACCGCGACGGCGTGTAATGAAATGAGTAAACTTGCCCACGACTTAAAGTCGCAAGTCGACAAGTTTACGCTCTAAAATACCGCCATAATGGATAAATAGCGCCTAAGCCTAGGTACGGCTAGGCGCTATATAATTGAGGCACTCTATCATCAAAAAAACAATGCTCGGTAACAGACATAGCAAAAGTTGATTGCAGCGCTCACTTTAGGACGGATTCTACAAATCTCTTAGCCGCCTCATGGTTACTATCTAGTTGCAATAGCTGCAGGTAAGTAACACGTGCATTGGTTTTATCTCCTTTAATAAGATACGCCTCAGCGAGACTGTCATAGGTATTCGCGCTTTTTGGGTGTGCCGCAACATTCAATTTGAAAAATTCAATTGCGGCGTCGTAATAACCGACTTCCAATAATTGATACCCAAAGCGATTTAGTTGGCGCTCACTTAACCCCTTCCCCGCACGAGCTTGGTGCTGATAGCTTTTAATCGCAACTTCAACACCGTCAGATAAAATCGTTGCAAAAAGCAGCCGATATGAACTTAACTTGGGCGATGCTGCAGCTTTACCTGCAAGGATTTCAAGTATGCCATCAACCATCTGTGTCAATGGTGCGCCGCCTGTATTATCCAGTAAAATAATAACCGTTTTGTCCTCCAATACTCTTGCAATCTTAGCCCCAAACCCTGGGATTCCACCGGCATGGTGAACCAGCGTTTTAATTTGACTGTCATCTCCTTTGTTGGTGATTTCCCAGCCAAATCCGTAATTTCTGTGTTTGGAAGGGGTAAATAACAATCTCCTGATTTCAGGCGTTAATAGTTTATCTGTGTATAATGCACGCTCCCACTTATACATATCTTGCACCGTTGAATACATTGCGCCCGCGGAAAAAGGCACTGTCATGTCAATAAAATCGGCATGTTTGAGCCCCTTTAACGTGGTATCGTAACCATTCGCTAGGCCTTTAATTACCTGCTTATGATCGGCAAATCCAGTTTCTTTCATATCTAGCGGTGCTAATATTTGCTTTTCAAGTAGTTGCCAGTAGCTGTTTCCACTCACAAGCTCAAGGATACGTCCAAGTATAGTGTAGCCGGCATTGCTGTAACGAAACGCAGAGCCCGGCTCAAACAACAAGTCTCCTGAGCAAAAATGGTCGATAAACTCATCGCGATTATAAGGGTTGTGACTTTGCACCTGACGAAATTCGGGGTGTTGAAACACATCTGGTAAGCCTGACGTGTGATTAAGTAACTGCCTTATGGTAATTTGGCCTCCCGTATCCTTTCGGTATGTGGGTAAATAGCTGGAAATGTTGGCATCAAGCTCAATCTTTCCTTTCTCAACCTGTTGTAATACCAAAAGTGCCGTAAACTGCTTGGTCACTGATGCTAGCTTAAATTTAGTGTTGGGTTGATTTGCTATTTGCCACTCTACATTGGCAAATCCATAACCTTGCTGCAGTAACACCTCAGATCCTCGAGCAACCAAAGCGGCACCATCAAACTCTTTAATTTGGTGATACTGCGCGATATAGTCATCTAGTTGTTTTTGCAGTTGAGTCGTCGCCTGAGCGGGCATAGAAAACAGGCATAAAAATAACAGTAAATGGGGTAATGCTTTCATGTAAATCCTTGTTTATTGTTATGACGAGTCTTACTCTACGTATTTAATGTTGGCTTGCCAGTGGGCTTTGGTGACATTGCGTGACAGAACAATTAAAAGCATTTAAATCAATAAAATAAAAAATACAGGATTTATAACTTGCAGTATCAGTTGAATCAAAAATGGGATTTTGATGTATCTTCTCGCACCATCAGTCATCGCGATGTATCTCATGTACTGACACCGCTCGCGCATAGATTGTTGCTGAACCTGATTGAGCATGCACCTCACCTTGTGAGCCACCAGCAATTAGAACAACAAGTTTGGCTTGGTCGAGTCGTGACTCATGATGCGATTAAAAAACAAATAGCAAGGCTACGAAAGCTCCTTGAAGATGATGCCAATAAACCAGAATATATCGTGTCTGAACGCAGCTTCGGATACCGCTTTAGTGCAACCGTTAATGAGATAAATCATAAACCGCAAGCGCCAGCAGTAAAGCGATTTACGACTCTAGCCGGCGGAAGTATCGGCCTAGCTCTGGCGTGCATTATTGGTATATATCACTCCCCTTTTACCTCACCATTTTCTTCAACAAGCTATGACGCAACATTGAGCATCGCCCAACAACACTTTACCCAACAAACTTTAGAAGATAATTTACGGGCGATAGCGCTGTATCAGCAAAGCATCACTACATCACAAGATGTAGATGAGAGTTATAAGGGATTGAGTCGAGCATTATTGAGCGACTATAATTTATATAATCAGGTTGCAGACGCGCTGACAAAAAGCCGGAACAATACAGAAAAAGCACTGAATTTAACCCCCGATAGTCCGTCGGCAAAACTGCTTTTGGCTCAAGCACATACGCTTCAAGGGCATTACCAACAAGCGCAAAAAATTCTAAATGACACCGTAGCAAATACGCCTAATTGGCCTTTGTTAAAGTCACATCTTGCCGAAACCTATCTCTTGCAAGGCAATACCATTGATGCATACCCACTAGCACGCCAAGCTTATGAGGCTTCTCCCAGCGAACCCAAAGTAGTTGCTAGCTACCTCCACTGCCTGCGCAAAATGCATATGGCCAACTGGTTTAACAAGGTACTTGTCAACCCCAGTCCTGAAGTAAAGGCATCTCCTTGGATACAACTAGAACACGTCCAGTTTTTGCAGCAACAAGCGCGGCATGAACAAGCCATCCAACAACTTAATTTATTAGCCAAAGCCGCGCCAAATTCCCAGACATTAAACTGGTTCACAGCCCTTTCTTATCTAAGTAACAATCATCATGATAAAGCGACCAATGTTTTAGCGCTGACGGTTGAAAAGCACAGTAAATACGCATTATTCAGTCAATTATACTTGGCACTCCTCACTGCTAAGCATCAATCAATAAGTAAATATACCAATGATATTGCCAACCAGATAAAGACCGGCAACCAAGACCCTGAATTGGTCTTTAGCCTCGGCCTCATCAGCCTTTACCATCAGCAAAATGACAAGGCTCAGAACTATTTCAAACAAGCTATTGACCAGGGATTTAGTGACGAGTTTAGGTTTAAAGCATTGCCCTTCAACATCACGGCAGCTCAAGCTCACTTTTTAGATAACATTGTTGAGCAGCTTACTCTGACTAACTTAAAGAAAAGAATAAAGCGCACACCGAAGTAATCACTGTGCGCTGTATGCCAATAAGTTAATTGGCAGGTCTTAGCGTTTCGATTACCTGAGCATCAACCCAAAAAATATCAGCATCTCGTGAAGGTGTTGTACGGTTAAAGAACAGATATTTGCCATCGGGTGTTACACTCGCTGACGCCTCCCGCGCATTCGTGTTTACTTTGTCTCCCAAATTAATCGCTTCGCCCCAACTACCGTCTTTCAAACGAAAGCTGATATAAAGATCTGAGTTACCAAACCCTGAATCTCGAACCCCGTCCCATATAATGTAAGAATCATCGGGCGCGATAAATGGATGCGCATTATATAGACCGGTGTTAATTTCAGAACCTAATTTAACCGGTCTTTGCCGTTGACCATTTTTCATCTCAGAGATCCTAATAACATCGCCACTTTTATAATCGTCAAACACATACGTACCATTCGCAGATGCACTTAACCGCATGATCCCCCAGCTTTCTTTATCAAACATTGGACCAAGACTTTTGGCTTCAGACCAGCTCCCCTCTCGACGCGTCATAACATATTTCCCCATATGCATGGTCACGCCATCTGGTGCTAGTAATGGCCTGCCAACTCTTGGACCTACAGTCGTTTCATGCCACTGTTCACCTCGCTGCTCGTATGCGATCAAACTCCAACGATTCACGTTCAGATCCTTCCGCGTAAAATAAAAAGTTTTCATGTCCGGAGAGAAAAATGCATTGTGATCTCTGTGCTCTGTTGACACCGTGCCAAGCGCAAATACTTGAGGCGTGTCCCCAGGTGGTGTTTGGCCAAGATAAGGACCGGATATAAGCTGCGCATAACTCTTAGCAGACATTGATATCATCAACAGCGCTAAACCAATGTTTATTTTCATTTTTATTACTCACTTTCTTCTGTTAGAGATTATTTTATGAGAGTGGGTAAGGTAACAATTTCAGCAAAATTCTCTTGAATTTCTGATGATTTATTAATGACCTTTATCTGATTTCTACCGTTTTCCTTTACGTTTAAGCTCCTCTAATCGCTCCCGCTCCGCTAAAATCATCTTTAACATCTGGATGCGAAGTTCCGCTTCTTGCTGTTTAAATTCAGAGAGCTGCTCTTCAAGCACTTTCACTTCATCTACTTTTGTTTGGTCACGATACTTTTTACTGCCTACATGTTCGATTAAAGCTTGCTGCTCATCATTAGTCGCGTCTGGGAGCTGTTCGACCCGTAAAAAACGCTGCTCTTGGGACTGCATTAGCTTATTAATTCTCTCTTGGAGCTTACGAATTTGCGCTTGAATGAGGTCCATTGCCTTTTCTAAGTTTTCATAATCCTCTTTAAATACAGGGTTATCTTCCTTATAACCAGCCGCTTCGTCATCGAGTTCTTTGGAAAGCATCGCGGGTACATCTTGCTTTTCCTCCACATCGCTTTGGGATTGCGATTCTAACTGGTTGGAAGCAGCTTGAGCCGAGCCCTGTGATTTCAACTCAGCCAGTTGCTTTAACGGTGATAAGCCACCTTGATGTATTTGAATATCCATTTTCACTCCTTGGGATAGACACTGATTGTTATACATATCGGAAAAGCTGGAAAAAACTTAATTAAATTTATGTTGTGCGTTCCTAATTTCGTTTCCGCTGTCTTCAAACTGACATCAACTCGCGACCAATTTGTCATAAATACCAGCAAAAATACTCGATAAGCTAACTCGGCTAGGAAGTATGTTGGTATAGCCTCTTTTTTTCGCGGGAGCGTTATGGAAAACAAGCAAATTGCAGTGGTAACTGGTGCCTTTGGTGGGATTGGTTCTGCTATTACGAAAACACTCATTGAAAAAGATTTTTTTGTTATAGCGATAGCAAGCGAAAGGCGTAATGAGGCCGACTTTGATCTCTGGCTTAACACGCTACAAATAAATCCAGCTGCAGTAAAACCTTTATTCTTGGATGTGACTAACGCTGAGCAATGCCACGCAGCGATGACTCAGGTCCTACAAGAATTTGGTAATATCGATTTACTCGTAAACAACGCTGGGATCACACGCGACTCAGCGTTTAAAAAAATGACCCACGCGCAATGGAGCGAGGTGATCAACACCAATCTAAATTCCCTTTTTAATATGACCAACCCTGTCTTTGCGGCAATGTGCGCTAATAAGCAAGGTCGTATCGTTAATATCTCTAGCGTTAATGGCCTAAAAGGTCAATTTGGGCAGGCAAATTATTCCGCTGCGAAAGCGGGCATGATTGGGTTTACTAAAGCGCTAGCCTATGAAGGTGCGAGAAGCGGTGTCACCGTCAATGCAGTAGCGCCAGGCTACACGGAAACGCCTATGGTAAGCGCCATGCGTGAAGACGTATTAAATAGCATAAAAGCACAAGTACCGATGCAACGTTTAGCCACGCCTGACGAAGTTGCAGCCGCAGTTGCTTACTTAGCATCAAATGCAGCCGGTTACATTACTGGCGAAACCCTGTCGCTCAATGGCGGCCTATATATGCAATAACCTAAAAAACCTCAGGTTAAATACCACCGAGGGAGCGAGCTGTCCCTGATGTTCGGTGGTGCTAACTGATCACTATCATCCATTGTGTTAATTTAATCGATAACAAGGAAAAGACCATGTACAGCGATTTATTCAAAACATTCAACGAACAAACTGAGCAATTCTTTGCACCAGCGGTACAGTTTAACCAAATCGTAGCAAAAAACATCGAAGCACTCTCAAAAATTCAGCTGCACTCGGCTGAACAGATCACTAAAACATCCATTGAGCAGCTAAAGCAAGCGACTGAAATCAAAGATGCAAAATCTATGATGGATTTTAACGCAAGTCAGTTGAACGCGTTAAACGCTCTAAGCCAACAGATGATCCAAGATGGTCAAAAGCTTTCTCAATTAGGTCAAGAATTTAAAGACAGCTTAGAATCTCTTGGCAAAGAAACCCTAAAAACCGCGAAAGCGCAATAACCTGCAATTTTGGGCGACTTAGGTCGCCTTACCCGTTCAAACAACACAAAGGATCTACCTGTATGGGCACTCAAGAAAATATTGAGCAAGGGTTAACTGCGTGGTGGCAATATAACCAAGAATTGTGGCAGCTCGCAGCGACACATTTTGGTAAAGAGAATCCATTACAAAATGCATTAAATGAGCAAAACCAAGCCGACTTACAAAGCTGGCTCAGTGCACTCAATCAGCAACCGGAAACCTTTATTAAACAGCAAAATGCGTGGTGGCAGACTCAGTTTGCAATTTTTCAAAACAGTTTTATGCCACAAACTACCGATGATAAAGAAGACATTATTAGCCCAGAACGTGGAGACAAACGCTTTGTAGACCCTGATTGGCAAGAAAATCCTTGGTTTAACTACCTTAAACAAAGCTATCTTTGGTTTGGACAATCACTACAAAACACCATTGAAAATACTCCAGGCCTCGACCCAAAACTTAAAGAGCGATTAGCGTTTTTTGCAAGACAGTCCGTTAATTCAGTATCACCGAGCAACTTTGTTTCAACCAACCCTGAATTACTTAAGCTGACGTTAGAAAGTAACGGACAAAATCTATTCGATGGACTGGCGCGCTTAAAAAAAGATTTAGCCAAAAGTACTGAAATGCTCCGAGTCAGCATGACCAATGAAAATGCGTATACACTCGGGGAAGACCTAGCTTGTACACCGGGTAGAGTGGTATTTCAAAACCACTTGTTTGAATTGATCCAATATCATCCGACTACGGAGCAAGTACACAAGACTCCCCTGCTTATCGTGCCGCCATTTGTTAATAAATACTATATTTTGGACTTGAGAGCAGATAACTCCATGGTTAAATGGGCACTTGAACAAGGCTATACCGTGTTAATGATGTCATGGAAAAACCCAGATCCAAGCATGGCAAATATTGCGTTTGACGACTACGTCGTAGACGGTGTGTTATGTGCTTTAGAGCAAACTGAAAAACAAACAGGCGAAACACAAATCCATACTGTGGGTTATTGTATCGGCGGTACTCTACTCACCTCATGTATGGCCTATATTGCTGCTAAGCGCATGAAACAAAGAGTAAAAAGTGCAACCTTGCTGACCACGATTTTAGATTTCTCACAGCCAGGTGAACTTGGCGCATTTATAAATGAGCCCACCATTAATGCGCTAGAACAGTATAATAATCAAAATGGCGTGATGTCTGGGCATCTGCTCGGTACTTCTTTTAGTATGCTGAGAGAAAACAGCTTGTATTGGAATTACTTCGTTAATAACTACCTCAAAGGCAAAGCGCCCGCTGACTTAGATTTACTCTATTGGAATAGTGATAGTACAAATCTAACAGCGGCCTGCCACAACTTTATTTTGCGGGACTTATATCTTAATAATCAGCTTATTGAAGACAAGTCTGTCAGTATTCGTGGCACTAAAATTGACCTCAGTAAAGTAAAGCAACCTGTCTACTTTCTCTCTACCCGTGACGATCATATTGCGCTGTGGCAAGGCACTTTTGAGGGCGCCAAAAGACTCAGCAGCCCGCTCACTTTTGTGCTTGGGGAGTCAGGTCATATTGCCGGAGTGGTCAACCCGCCAAGTGCAAACAAATATGGTTATTGGTTTGATGGACAAGACCACGAGAACCCCGCTGAGTGGCTTGCCTCGGCAAAGCATGAAAGCGGGTCATGGTGGTCGCATTGGGCACAGTGGTTACATCAAATAAACCCAGAGCAAGTTCCAGCCCGTGCCGCGCAAAGTGATGAACAACCGGGGATTTACGATGCCCCCGGAGAATACGTCAAACAGAGTATTTAACCTGAGCTGCGGATAATTAATGCCTTTCTAGCAGCCAGTTTTAGCGCTAACTGCGTTGAATTCACTTCCAATAGCCAGCTATTGGTGCGTAAATTCGCCTTGCCTACAGGATGTAGGTACCTTAGCGAGAGCAGGACGCGGAAGCGGTGTTTTCCCTAAAACTCTCTGGCTAGACAAGGAAAAAACCAAGTTATTCTTTAGAAGCAATGAGTTGGAACATTCCTTATCCAAACCTCAGGTTATTTAAGAAACTTACAATCAAATCAATTAGAGGCAAGCTATCTTGCTTCTAATATTTCCCATTATTGACACACGCTACACATTCGGTCAGTCTAGGACGCAAAAATATAGGGAAATAACATGATTGGATTTCTTCTACTTGTTGCGGTATTTGTGGTCTTTGTTGGTGTATTACAATATCAAAAAGTAAAAACGACGGCGCGTAGACGTAGTTTTATTCAAGATTACGATCTCACGCATTTAAGACCCAAACTCAGTCAACATTATCCTGAGCTTACCAATGAGCAACTTACACAGGTTGAATTGGGCCTTAAGCAGTTTTTCCAAGCGAACTTATTGCTCGAAGATCAGTCCTTAGCTATGCCCTCCCAGGTTGTCGATGCGCTGTGGCATGAATTTATTTTACACACACAAGAGTATCATTCCTTTTGCTATGAGGCTTTTGACCGTTTCTTACATCATTGTCCATCTGAGGCAATGAAAGGGAAAAACAAAGCTCAACTCAGTCTGCGTAAAACATGGAGAGCCTGCTGTAGCATCGAAGGAATATCTCCTCGCAGACCGGCTACTTTACCTATATTATTCGCAGTTGACGCTTTACTTAATATTCCAAATGGCTATTACTACTCGGCAACTGATTTTCGAGAGCCCATTGCCAAAGGCGACTCCAGCAGCACAACCTATGCGGGGCACATCGGGTGTACGTCAATGGACAGTGGCGACAGCAGTACCTCCTCGTCGAGTTCTTCAAACTCAAGTTGTAATAGTGGCTCAAGTTGTGGCAGCGGCTGTAGCAGTTAGTCTTAATAATTGATGAAGTAACCTTTTACATTCGTTAACGTTAAGACCTTATATTGACGCTTAAGATTAGCTACTATTTGTACCGGTTTAACTAGTTTTCGTTTGGTGATCCGGTGCCTATTGTTAACAAATATTACAGCTTAGTATTTTCAGCTTTACTGGTGTCAGGGTGTCATCAGTTGGGTGAAGGCCAACCTTTGTGGAAAATAGCCTCTGAGGGCATTATCTTTGACGGGCAGCTGCAAACACATCTTTCCGCTGCTTCAATTCAATGCGAACAGTGTGAAGTCAAGCGCCAGTCCGATATGCGCCCTTCTGGTCCCGCGGATTACACATTGGTGTCGGAAAACCACAAACTAAAAGCGATTTGGGGTAAAAGTAGTAATGCCGCTTTATATATTCCAAATAACGCCGGCAGAACCTTAATAAATTTAGCACCAGATACCGAAACTGGTGTCTGGATAATGGATTTAGATAGCACACCAAAACCCCTAAAGGTGGGTAAGGTGAATTATGTGATGCTTGGTGCTGACACTTACCAAGTGGTGATCAGCCCAAATTCACAGCGTACAAACTTCGAGTACGCCGTCCTTGTGAAATAGCTTTTATTTCGTTTCTAAAATCGTTACTGCATCCGGTTTGAGCCTAACTAGACTCATCCCCTCAGTGACTTTGCTTGCATCAAACGCTTCACCGTTTTCGTGCGCTCTATGGGCCAAATAACGCTTCGTTTTCTCAATATCTAGCTCGAACCGCTCAAGTACACCAGTCGCATAAGCGCGCTTGCCAATGGCTGACATTGGAAAAACCATATCGCCATCCCGTACCTTTACGTTTATTTCCTCACCATTATCTACCTTCAGTGTCATCCAACAGCCACGCTTTTTGCACACTTTTACCACTTCACCTGACAGCGTGATCTCACTTCCCGTAAACTGCTCCGAGTTTTTCAATACATCTGCGGCCGCAACAAGCTTGTTCATGTTCGCACCGCCGCCAAACTCAATTGTTTTAGCATCAGCCGTTGATACTAGCAGTGTGATAACTAAACCACAGAGTAAATTGTTTATCTTCATATTTTTCCTTAAAAGTCAGAATAGTAACGCCTTTATCTATATAACTATAAGTAATTATTTATTGCAATTAGATCTTATAACAACTAACATCTTCGCCGCAATTGCAAATGGTAATTATTTTTATTAAGGATTAATAATATGAAACTCTCTACTCTCTCTTTATCCATTCTTGCAACCTTCAGCGGCTGGAATGCATATGCTGAGCCGTCTTCCCCAACCAATTCCGAAATTGAAAAAATAGAGGTGTTGGGACACAAATTATCGACCTTAAACCATGATGTAGCGGCTTCAGTTTCAGCGCTAACGGAAGAGCAAATAGCGCGGCAACAAGCATCCGATTTAAACCAATTACTCAAGACTCTCCCCAATGTTGAACTATTTGGTAGCGTGACGCCGCTCTCTGGACAACCCGCCATTCGAGGGTTGTACGGTGAACGAATACACATCTCTGTAGACAATGTGAAGCGTAAGATTGATTCGGATGGCAGCCAAAATATCGCGCAAATTAATTCCTTGGGAATAAACCCAGATCAATTAAAGCAAGTGCAAGTATTGCGAGGTGCCGATTCTTTAACCGTCGGTTCTGGGGCCATCGGAGGGAGTATACGACTCGTAACCAAAAACGCTGCAGATTACCTAAATGACCAGCATGGATTTGGCAGCAAAGCTTCGGTCACACATTTATCTGTATCGGATGCCAATGATATTAACGTCAGTCTATTTCACCTGAATGATCACAGTGATACGGTCTTGTCTCTTAGCCAAGTGGAATTTAACGATATTGATGTCGTGGCAGACACCAAAGCCGCAGAAGACGATAGTATTCAGCAGATAAGTAAAATAAAGAATCAGTCAAAACGTCAAAACCTCGCGCTTAAAAATACTTGGTACATCAACGAACACCATACTTTGAGCAGTAAAATTGATTACAGTAAAACCGAGTCAATCGATCAGCCGTATGCCCAGCGCATAGACTTAGCGTTGGCCTATCCGACACTTGCAGAAGATTACAAAAATGACTATCTGGAAGGAATGCTCAACTACACGTATCAAGGTGTTAGCGAGTTGCTTGACTTAGATATACAAGCATTCTTTGCACAAAAAACCTATGATGAAATCACCAAAGGTTATATTGAACGCGGCAGCAACAAAATTAACTATGATGGAGAGAAAAATGGAGAAAGTACGCGCAAAGGCTTGAGAGTCGCTAACTTGGCTACATTCACTGGGAAAATAAAGCACAAGCTAGCCATTGAAGCGCAGTACGAATCCGAAAGCTTCGACCAACAGCAATGGGACGAAAATCCTGCTGATAAGTCAACCTACTATGGCGATAGCGACGCCTCCAATTGGTCAATTTCTGTTATCGATCAAAGTCAGTTTTTAAATGAGAGATTACTCCTTACAGGAGGTGTGAGATTCGATAAATACACCCGCTCAAGTAACCATTTTGTCGCCTATTCCGATAATGATGATTCTGAACTCTCTAGCGAGCTAGGAGTAACTTTTAAAGTCGCGGATTATCTTAATTTTTACGCTAAAGCCGCGGAGGCATTTCGAGCACCTTCGCTTCAAGAGTTGTATAAAAAAGATGAGTGGAGATGTCATATTGGTGGAAAAATTTGCTTTAGCGAACCGCAACCAGATTTAAAAGCCGAAGACTCTCAAAGCTACGAAGTTGGTTTTGGTTTGAGTTGGCAAGACTTATCCTTCGCTGATAACTTCAGTGTAAAAGTCATGTACTTTGATAGTGAGGTAGATAATTACATCGACAATGTACCTTTTATGTACTACATCGATGAGAATGGCAATAAACAGCTCGGCTCACCCGGTCCCAATCCCAGCAATGGGGTCCCTGTCGCCACACACCGTGATTATAGTGCGAAAAACATCGGCAAGTTATTCAGTCACGGTATTGAAATTGAGGCACAGTATTCATTTAAAAAATTAGACATCTACCTAGGATACGCCTCTATGAATATGGATGTCGTCGGTGTACCTAATTTCTTTTTAGGCACTATTGACCATACACGCCAGCCATATTCTGAAGCACCAGCAGATAAGCTTACTTGGAATACCAATTATCAATTGAACAGTAATTTAAATCTGGGTTTTCAATTGTTACACTACAGAGCTCAACAGCGCCTTAGCGAAGATCTCATCACACGCGGATACGGTACTGGGACCTATACTATCTACAACCTCAACGTAAAATACCAAGGTGAGGGAGTATTATCAGGCTTTTCTGCCCGACTGGGTGTAGACAACCTAACGGATAAGCGTTATTTGCGAGCGCCAGCAAGTGAAGCGAACGACCCCGCAGAGCTTGGCAGAAACATTAAAGCGACAGTAAGCTACCAATTTTGATAAAGTAAATGTGATTTTAGAACAAAAATGCCGACTTAAAGTCGGCATTTTTAACATCATTTGGGTTTTTGCTCGTTATAGTTTTTTCAGCTTCATATCAGTGCCAAATACAAGGCCATGATCTGCAACATCCATACTAAACTCAAACACCATATTTTGCTGTAAAAATGCATCAATACCTTCGGGCATTGGTTGACCAGTCGCTTTTGCCGCCTCTAACATTGGTGCTAAAAACGCTTGCATATCCATACTGAAATGCGTCATGCCATTAGTTTCTAGTGCTTGGCTTGCCATTTTCTCAGCAATAATTGTCGCCTTTTCACCCGTAAACAGCACTAAGTGATCGCCTTTAACCGCCAACTTGATATCCATACCCAATGGCTGCGGAGATGGAATGTACTGGTTAATTGAAACCGGAGTACCATCTTCTGGGATTTGAATTTGACCCAGCATAGGTGCAAGCCCTTTCACCGTATTAACAAGTACTAAAGGATCTTCGGCAGACAATGTGACTAGCGCATCAAACGTTTTAGGTTCTGGCATGCCTTGGTCGTTTGGCTCCATAACAAGATCAAAAACGGATGCACTCACGCCTTTAACCGAGTTCGCCATGCCTGTCATCATCGCAATAGCCATTGGACTGTTTTGTTTCGCTTGCTGCTGTAGTGCAACGAGTTCAGAACACTTGAATTCAGCTTTAGTAAAGCGGCCCCAAAGGGTGTTTACAAGCGGTGCAACTTTTGCAACATCAACACCATAGCCAAACCCTAGCACTTTCTCTTCGCCGTTGGTGACGTGCGCAGGAATAAAACCACGGATAGACCCAAGCGCTTTCATCAGTTCAGCATCTTTACCCACCACCACAGTATCAACTTCAAAGTCGATTGCGGAATTTGTAAATTTGATATTCTTGGTACCCAATACCGTCGCAGGCCACAGATTGGCGATTTCGCTGTAGTCCGCCTGACACTCTGGAGCACGTACCGCTGCTAATTTCTCAGTACCACCACCTAGCTGCAATAGATTATTTAACATACGAGTCAAATCAGACTGCTTGTTTGCAGTAATACCATCGACGATAGCCACATGGTTCAGAAACGCAATTGACGAACCATCAAAACCAAACTGCGTATTGTATTGCTCAAGTTTGCCAGATTGCGCCAGTGACTGGGCTGGTTTGGCAATACCCAAAGCAACTTTTAAATCCGCTTCGGTGTTAATTGGCGTGTTAAATGTTGTTGTTACCCATTGACCTTGCACGGATGTGATAAGCTCAATTTTAGCTTCTGGCGCGAACTCAAGCTGATAACGCGTTAATGCGACACCATCAAGCGTATCTTCTTGGTATGTGATTTCGGCATCTTTTGCAGCCATTTTTATCGTACGTTGAAAAGCCTCAGGATCCGCCAGTTCATAGCGCAATGTTGGCAGCAAACCAACTGTGTAGAATACACTTCTGACCGTATCACCCATGCCTAAGATAGCTTTCATTTGTTCAGGGGATGTCATCGCTAGATTGTATTGCTCTAGTAGCGTTGCTACAAAGTCCAAGTGCTTATCATTTTCTTTTCTAAGCAACCCAGTTATCTCTTCGATATTTTGAACCTGTCGAAGCTCTTCAGGCATGAAAGACAAATATTTTTGTTGCTCAAAAGGCGTTAATTGCCCCCAAAATACCGCGGTATCAGCCGGAACATATTCCAGTTGTTCCATCGCGATGCTTGAAGAAGATGATGATTGAGTGGTTACATAAGCACCAACGGCAATAGCCACAGCACCTAAGCCAACGAGAAGTTTTGTATTCATAATGTGATCCTTGTTATCACCACGGAACATAGCCAAACACGTGGTAAATTTATTCTTCCCTACGAACCGCAACGATTGCGCGCGTCAGAGGTCGTTGCATCAAAACACCTAAGTGTCCAAAAATGCAGCGCTATTGTACCTTGATTATTGTCTCAATTCCATTAATTGTGCGCAGTCAAGTTACTCTCAATATTCGGTCAGTTTTAAAGTGAGCTTGATCGTTACATCAATAACCACCAAGCTCTCATTTACAGGGTTATTGACTTTCTGCTTGTAAAGTCAACCCTGAAAAAGCAGCGTAACCATAGAGTCCAATATACCAAGTTCCCGCATTTGGATTGGTGATTGTGCACGTTTCATTATTGCCATTTTCATAAGGCCGACACTCGTAGGTATTACTATTTGGTTGTTGACCAAAACGCAGATATAAATCAGCATCTCCAGTACCACCCAATGCCTTTACTTGTAGGCTCTGTGTCCCCTGTGCCACGTCAAAAGTATAATACTGCCACTGGCCTTTGCTGGCGGATTGATCCAACCATTGCTGGCTATTACCTTGATCTGGTGGAGTGTCAGTATAAACCGTAGCTGTTAGCGCAACGCCCGAATAACGCTCATAGCCATCAAGCATGACATAGTAACGACCAGTTTGTACTGGAGTAATCGTACAGACTTCATTATTACCTGATTTATAGGGTCGACAATCGTAGTTTTGTGTCGTTGGTTCCGCATTAAAGCGCACATACATATCTACATCCCCACTGCCGCCCGCCGTTTCAACTTTTAGCTGCGTCGCTCCTGCAGGCACATCAATGTAATAAAGTGTCTGAGAAGACTTAACGCCAGTGACATTCGCTTGTGTTTGACCACTGATAAGTTCAATTGCAGCTGGCGGCTCAACAATGGGGGTTTCTATCACAGATAGATTATTGCTTGCTTTGATCAGATTCAGTTCATCACCAATTTCGGCGGCATACCACCATGTCATATTCATAGGTAACGCGAGCGGATCGGCACCTCGCTGCGCTTTAGATAAGGCAGTTGCATTGCTTGAAAACTCAGCAGTTCGAACAGTAAGCTTATCATTTGTCACACTCAACACTTTAAACTGTTGAATACTCGCAAGGTCGATAGTCCAGCTTTTTGGATCATTGGCGCTTCTTGCCGGTGCACCCCAGCTTCCCTCACCCACATAAACGGTGCCGCCTTGGGTCGTTGCAGTAAAGCCATTGCTGGTAGGCGTTAGTGCGTAAGTCAGTTTATTGATATGAGTATCGGACTCTACCACTAGGTTCATCGCATTATTATAGAAGTCTTGTGCCCACCAAGTGTGTAATATGGTGTTGTCTGACTTACCTGAATAGTGAGGATACATCGGCTTGTGATACTGAGCGATACGCCACGTTGCGCTGTTGCCCTGAGACTGTAAGTCGCTTTTCAGCCAATTGTTCATCGCTGTGGCATAGCTCGACCAGCCACTATTTTTAAATTGGCTGTTTAAGGTATAAACCCTTAAAAGCCCCGCCACGTTAAAAGCACCATAGGTATCTTTTGCTGTACACGCACCATCTTGGTCATAATCTACGCCAAATACTTCGCATAGCGTTTTGTAGTTATCGTCTTCGTGATTGCCATGTGTTGCTACAAATGGATAAATTCGCTTGTATGCAAGGCCATCAATCAAATCATCCGAAAAGGTTAATTGCCAATCTTTTAAGTATTCACGCATTTCAGAAACGGAGTTTGCATTGGTGTAATCGCCACCATGCATAATAAATAGCGGTCGAATTTTAGCGATCAACTCATTGCCTTTACGGCGTGTTGTCCAACCCGTGCGCGTATCACCACCAGCTACAGCAGTGATCCCTGATGCCGTTTGCGGCGCAGTTCTGAACCACAAACGCTGCCCGCAACCTTGTGAATCACAAACACGATAATAAACCGCACTATCAGGGGTTAAGCCGGTTAATTTCACAAATGAACTTGAGAGGCCACCGTCAAAGGTATGCGTAGCGCTGACCGCAGCACTTTGCCAACTCTGCTCATCCGTTGTGCTGCCATATTTAACAATATGATTAGTGCCTGATGTAGGTGTAAACCCTATTGTTGCTGAAGTGCTTGGGCTGGTGTCCCACACAAGACGGTGGTAGTCACTCGCAGCAAAACTGCTGCAAGATAGACCTGCTGCAACCACAAAAGTTGCCATTTGAGTATATTTCATTTCCTTGGTTCCTAGTTTAGAGTAACAGGCTCAGCACGACTTTGAGCCAATGAGAGTGGTGTTGATGGCGTAGCCACCAACATGACAAATGCGGCGTTTGCATATGGGAGCGAAAGCGCCTCTGCAGATTGAAAATTCACAGCCGTTGCTCCTAACTTTTCACGCTTAAATGACTTGGGTAATGGCACGCCAGCCTCACCACTCCAATAGTCACCATTTTTAATGTGTGGGAAAAAATCACTTGCGATATGGGGTTGTCCGGGACTATTTGGCGTTTGAATTAAAGAGCGTAGCTCATCAGGTGTAGGTAAGCGCCATTCGGCACTACCACATAAAGAAGCTTGGTTGGTTTTACGGATCAGATCTTGGCTATCGCAGTGGGATGCTTCGAAATAACAATCACCTTGATCAGCATGACCAAATTGACCGTCATACCAAGAGTAACTCCAATAGCCATCGTGGATAGACTCATCATCTCGTTTTACTTCCCAGAGCAGATTAAGCTTTTTGTCATAGACACAATGCCAAGGACCCTGCCAGACAGACAAAAACTGCATGTCATTAGTGACTTTAATAAAGCGTGCATGAGTTGGAATTTCTCGCTCAGAGGGGCTGAATAACAAGTAGCTAATCGCCACAGCGGCAATCGCTAAACTAAGTATTAAACGTGAGGCTACGGTCATAGCATATACCTCAATTGAATCGCTCTGTGGTGACGAGTATGCGCGATTTGTGCGTGATCAAATGCCGAAACCCACATGCAAACACCAGAGCGCAGTTCAACATCAAGAGGAGAATGCGTTTGGTGTTTACGTACCAGCTCTAGCGTCCAATAGCCATCGTGCCACTCTCCCCTAGCTCTAACATCGGCTCTATCTCCCTCAAAACGATTTGAACGGTACAACACGGACGGGAGCTGTTCGCCAATTTTCGCCATGTCTCGTTGTGGGTTGTAGGTTTCGCTGGCAAACCAATCAAGGACTTTGCGCTCAGTGATATCTGGCGATGGAATTGGCATTCGCTTTGGCGTAACCTCAGTCGGTGAGTACCAACGCCAATTCATCACATAAGCACCGCTTTCTTTGCCATCAGGTTGATATCCTGCGGTGTAACGCCTTTGCCCAAGTGCAACGCTTTGAGGTGGCCCAAAAAAATTATCATCGGCCAAGTACATGTCATTGGTTCTCAGCGCTTTCCAGTGCCATAAGTCTCGCGTGCGGCCGTCCGTACTTGCGTGATAGCCCTTGCCATGCCAGTTACGGGGCTTACCTGCAAGCGGCGCATCGCCGTATTGAACGGTGCCATCACCTCCTAGTTCACAGGTTGTCGATAACATGATGGCAAACTTATCTTCGTAATAAGTGCGCTCGTCAAAGCGATAAAAGCCATTTTCTTGTACTTGCCAACCGTCCGAGGTTTTTTCCAGCGGCAGATGCTCTAGGCTTTCGGTCGGATCTTGCCAGCGGATCAGAAAGAAGGTTTCATCATGGTTGCTCAACGCTTTTATTTCGACCTCACTACTCCCATCCAAGAAGTTTGCACCACCAAATGTAGTTAACTTAATAGGCTTAGCACGCAACCATTCAGGCTCGTCTCCTTTACCGTCTATTTCAAAGTGGCTTTGCCTTGATAGCGGCGCAACTTCTAACCGTAAATGCTGATCTGCAACAATAAGCTTTATGCCAAGGCCGCAAAAATACACCAGAGCAATACTGCAACTGAGCAAAATAAGCGCATTTCGGGGCAATAACACGCTCAGTACTTGCTTGCCCTTAAACACCGTATGCTTTATGCCATGCAACACCACATACAAAAAAATGGCTGTCGCTGATAACCCATGAATCACTAGACTGAGACTCTCTGGATTGAGCCAAAGTAACCATCCTGTGACTATACTCAGCACGATAACCAGATACCCAAGGTAGTTAACGGCTTTATCAAACTTGCTTGGTACGCCACGAAACGGTGCGCGAATGGTTGCCACAGTAAAAACAATCGCAATCAAGGTGAGTAAGCAACCAAATAACACGTGCACTGACAGCAACGCGCCTTGTGGAAGCAAAGGCGAAAGAAACGCCAGAAAATCATGATTGATAATACCCAAGCGAGGGCCTGTCAGTAACCCAACCAAGATAACTATTACCGCCATAACATGAAAAATGGCAAAACTACTTCGACGCACAACCGCTCCCAAATAAATAAAGTAAATTTAGTGTAAACAAATAAATTTACATAAATATTTCATATTTGGAAAGATGAGACTTTCTCATCTTGTGAATTAGCGGCACGTGTAATGTCGTGTAACTTGATTGTTAATAAGTTTGTACTAAGGTAGTTGATACTTCCACCGTCACGGACAGTTCAACATGAACAGCAGACTAGTAATAAAATATGTAAGTGCGGCAGTGGCTTGCACACTGTTTCTCGCAAGTTGTAGCTCACCAAGTAAAAAACCTTCGGTGCCCAAAGAAACGCTCGACCCAGTTGCAGAATCTGGCCAAGTGCCTGAGCGAGTTTGGCTCAATCAAGGGTGGTCAGATAAACTTCGGCAAGACTTTTGGTTTACAGGCCAAGGGTCACAAATCATTCCCTATACTTGGTTTACTTGGTTAGAGCAACCCAACAGTAAAAAGCTCTTTCGCGATAGCGAACATATGGAAATGCTGCGCTACCTGCCCAGTAAAACCGCCGCCAATAACCCTTCAGGCTTGCCCATCGGTTTTGCCGTGCATAACAATCAAACCACGGGACAAGCTTGGGTCGGGATGACCTGTGCGGCATGTCACACTAACCAAATTGACTATAACGGCACAAAAATCTTGGTAGAAGGTGCGCCCACCCTCGCCAACTTTGTACTCTTCTTTAGCCGCCTTAATGCCGCGTTAGAAGCGACCCTTAACGATAATCAAAAGTTTAGCCGTTTCGCGATGCGCGTATTAAAAGAAGGGGCATCGCAAGAATTGATTGATGATTTACGAGACGATCTCAAGCATGTGGCGCTTGCAACCGCCGAGCGACAAACCGTTAATGACTTACCCGAAGACTATCCAGACGATTTTACCAGCTATGCTCGACTTGATGCGTTTGGCAATATTCAAAACGCCGGTACGGCATTTGCGCTTGACGACCTTAACAATAAAAATGCGCCCACCGCGCCCGTCTCCTATCCATTTTTATGGGGGACGCACCAGTCAAATGTTGTGCAGTGGAATGCTTCCGCACCCAATATTCCTGTGGTCGGCCCATTAGTACGCAACATTGGTGAAGTTGTCGGTGTGTTTGGTTCGTTATCCATTGAAGAAGCACCGGTTTGGCAGCGCGTTTGGGGGAAACATGCTCGATATAGCTCAACGGTAGACTTACATGCGTTAGGGCAACTAGAAGCGTGGGTAAAAACACTTCTGCCACCAGCTTGGCCTGAGCAATACCTTCCAGGGATTGACACCAATAAGGCGGCACAAGGAAAAATGCTATTCCAAGCAAATTGTGCTAGCTGCCATCAATTAATTGACCAAAAAAATCTACTTAAAGATTACGAAGCGGTAAAAGTACCGGTAAAAGAGATTGGTACCGATCCCACTATGTCTAATAACGCCAGCTGCCACATGGCAAAAACATTGTTCTTGGAAGGCACAAAAACCGACATTATCGCGGGAGACAAATTCCAAGCCGTGGATAGCGCTATCGATATCCCAGTAAATGGCGTGGTGGGTCTAGTGCTAAAAGATCCCATCAAAGCAATCGAAGCGGGCTTAATAGCAGAGCGCACTGGGCCAGATGGTAAGAAAACCACAGTGAAAAAATCCATTGAAGAGCGCCTCAAAGTCTATTTGGCAAATAGACAACAGTTAACCCCCAATACTAACGAAGATTGTGTGGATGGTTTTTACGACGCGGGTGTCTACAAAGCAAGGCCGTTAAATGGAATTTGGGCAACCGCGCCATATTTACATAATGGCTCGGTGCCAAACCTATGGTCACTACTACAATCACCAGAGTCACGCCCAGATACCTTCTGGGTTGGCAGTCGCGAATTCGACCCTATCAATGTTGGCTATATTACTCATCAAGGCATGAACGAGTTCAAAGTGAACAAAGCCAGCGGTGAAGTGATGCCGGGCAATGATAACAGCGGTCACGTTTACGGCACTACCTTGAGTGACAATGAAAAGTGGCAAATCGTTGAGTTTTTGAAAACGCTATAAACGCCATGTAGCGCTAAAAACAAAGGGCCGAATACAGGCCCTTTGACTTATAACCGAAAAGGTTATTTAAAATGACTCGTGCAACACCACCAGCGCACTTAACTTGCTTGCGCCAAACGTCATCATTTTTTCAAAATCCGACCTTGCGATGGGTACTTGCTGGCAGTCGATAGGGTTTTGGTCGTCCTCAACATCAGGGTCATTAAGATATAAGCACAACTCATCCAACCCCGTAATAAGCACCCAATGCGGCGCCTTTTTACCGTTTAGCCGATAAGTGCTGATCAAGGCCAATACCGCACTGCCCTGTAACAACCATTGTTCAACCTGTTCAAGCTTTACATCGGCTTGGTGAATAGCAATATCACGATATTCACACTCTTGACGGAATTGCTCATGAACTAAGGTCATCACCTGCTTTTTCTGCGCGCTTCTCACGCCATCTAAAAATAGCGGGCCTGCCGTATTCACCATCACCTCTGCCGCAAAACCACGGCGCTCCGCAGCCAATGCCAAACCAAATGGGTGACAGCCGCCGTGACCTGCGGTCATAAAGATGGTGGTCGCTTCACGCCATATCTCAAGCTCTAAGGCCTGATCGCCCATACAGCCTGGATCTATGCTTGCCATTGCCATCATCAGTGACGCCGGTCCGCAGGTAAAGTCTGTTGTTTGTTGATACCAAGGAGCCTGATGCAACACCGCCTTTTGCGACAGCTTACGCACACATTTTTGCATTCTTAGCGCGTCATCATGATCCGCATAGTAGTTTTGATACTCGCCAAATACACGATAACCCATGCGTTTATATAAGCCGATGGCAGCGTCATTGCGTTTAGCCACTTCTAAACGCATATATAACCAGCCCATTTCACCCGCTCTGACTTCAAGCTCAGACATCAGTTGGCGTGCGATCCCCTTACCTTGATGATGAGGCGATACCGCCAATGAATAAAGCCTTGCCAGCCGCGTTCCTTGGTGCAACCAAAGCAATCCATAGCCCACAAGTTCCCCTGCTAACGTTGCAGTGAGCAGCAGACTATGTTCAAAACTGATGTAATGCTTGAGTTGGCGACGACTCAGTCTATCCGCACTAAAGCAGCTTTGCTCCAACGCATTTAGTGAATTCAAATCGTGCTGTGTCGCCTTTTCAAGCACCAACGCGGCTTGCAACATTACTTTTTACCTCTCGCTTCAAGGCGTCTTGAAAATTCAGACATCACTTGCATGTACAGCTCGTCACCGAGATATTTGTCTTCAACCCCTTGGTCAATATTCGGGTTGTCGTTTACTTCAAGCACGTAGGCTTTGCCGTTGTGCTCTTTAATATCAATACCATACAAACCATTACCCACAACTGCTGCTGCTTTTAAGGCTGCACGTAACACCGCTTTTGGCACTTCAAAGGTTGGTAGCGTGTCAAACCCACCCGAGAAATTGCGTTTTGACTCATGGTTGTAGATTTGCCAATGGTTACGTGCCATATGGTAACGGCATGCGTAAATTGCACGGCCATTTAACACCCCAATACGCCAATCGTAGTCCGTGTATAAGTAAGCTTGTGCCAACACAATCGCAGAGACGCTCATCAGCTCTTGTAAACGCTCGCCAAGCTCTTCTTTGGTTTTTACTTTAAATACGCCTTTTGAGAACGAACTCTCAGGCATTTTAAGCACCATAGGTAACGATAACTCAGCAATGAGTTTATCGATTACTTGTTCATTACACTGACTCACAAATCGCGTTTCTAAACTTGGCACCTTCTTGTAATTAAAAGCATCATGTAAAAACACCTTATTACAACAGCGTAGGATCGAGCTTGGGTCATCAATTACCACTAAATCTTTTTGCTCGGCTTCTTGCGCAAGGCGATAAGTATGGTGATCAATCGCTGTGGTTTCACGAATAAATAGCCCATCGTATTGGCCTAAGTTGTATAACTCAGCCGCTTCTAATGGATGTACTTTAATGCCAAGCTTTTCACCCGCTTTAACAAAGCGGCTGATCGCCCCTTTATTACTTGGCGGCAATTTTTCATCGTGGTCCACCAACATCGCAATATCCCAGCGATACTTTTTGTGGCTCTTACGTTTGTTCCACTGAGTGGCATGCACATGACCTAATACTTGAGTACAAAACTCAAGCTGCGCCACCTGTAGTGTCGAAAAGTCGCGACGCTGCACCTGCACTCGCACGCCTTTATCTTGCTGCTGTAATGTCACTTTTAGTAAGGGCGCAGGAAATTGCTGAAATAAATACGCCGCCAACTTACTAAACTCAGGCTGTTGGGTTTCGCCCATACAAATGATCAGCTCAGCGTCATCGGTAATCGCGATCCCACGCTTATCAAACCAAGCTTGCGATAAAAACAACGCATTATCGCCATCACGTAAACCATTAATAACCTTTAGACTCGGAAGCACTTGGTGATTACGCGCTTCAGCAAGTAAAGAGCAGTAATAACCTTGGCTTAAATAACGGTCACAGTCACATAAATTAATCACTCGAAGTTTTGATTCACCGAGCTTTGGGTACTCTTGCAAATACGTTTCAAACGTCACTACGTTATTTGCCAAAGGCAGTACATCTGCATTTTGATCAACAACGAATAGAGTAGATAGCATCTAAATAATCCTTAGGTGGCGATGCGTTAGCACATCAGTACATGATGGTTTAGGCACCCCACGATTTAACATAGGGTTAGTGGGCAAATTCAAGGGCCACATTAAAGTGGAGTAGTTGTAATCTTAAATATAGCACTTGGCAATTGAGTAATTTTGATTCTCAAGATAAATCTTTCTTGCTGTCGGCGCCTGGAATGAAAAGCTTTACTTTCAAATAGTTAAATAAGTTAAAGGTTCGATAAATAAGATTAATGCTAACGATGAAGAAAAATTGCATTACCAGTAAAGTTTACAATACTTAATTGATCAAAAATAAAATAACAGGACTTCCTCATGCAAAGGAAAGCAAATCTTCTGGCCCGACTTCGTATCGCATATGAAACGACTAAAAAAGAACTACTAATATTATTATTGTTACTTGCAGTTGTTGTTGACATGCTGCCAACTGAATTATTTTTTAGAGTTGAAGTCGCCAACACCATCAAAACAGGGTTGATGTTACCTATTGCATTTATCTTGCTGGAGCTTTTGTTCAAAATATACGATGCTGTTTTGCACAATCGTAGAGAAGTAAAAATAATTAAATCCAATGACTTGTTAGGAGACATTGGTCGACTATGTGAATCTGAACGAGAAATAAATATCAAATATATCGGTGTCGCAGGAAGACATGGCTGGAGTACTGTAATTGCCAGATTTTTAGATCCAAGCTCAGAGATGTGTCTGTTGAGTAAAAAGCAAATAGTCATAGAGATAGCTTTATTAGCGCCGCAACAAGTCGGCTCAATCGATGGTGGTACGGAAAGATATTCTGTAGTCCAATCAGTATTAAAGGAAATAGAATTTACCAAGCAAAGGTTGCAAGCCGAGGGAATGAAACACGTCACGATCAAAACTTACCTTTATGAACATACTCCTAATTTTCTTGGTTTTTTGGTTAATGACAATTATTTATTCACTTCCTTAACCTATTGGGAATATGTTGGCACCGGAGAGAAGTACCTTAGAGGTGGCGGCACTGATTACATTGTTTATGATAAGAACGATGGATTCGGAGGAGCTTATTATCTCAAACGTTTTGAAAGCTGGTTTTGTCATTGCGTAGAAAGTACGCATCAAGAATCATATTGCTCTGAAGAAGCAAAGCATAAAAAGGACTAGCGGTTTAACATGATTAAAGAAGAATAATCACTACTATTCGACTTTCAACATAACGTTGCCGGTAAATTTAGGTTTAAAAAGAGAGCGAACAGATAATACCCATCCCATATTTTCACCGATACAGGGGAGGCACTTCAAAGTTGAAGCTGTCATCTTTTGAATACACAAACTTTAGGTGGGTGTCAGAAACTTTAGGTGGGTGTCAGCACAAACTGAAAACTGAAGTGGAATCCCACCCTGTCGGCTACATACCTGAAAATAATTATTATGATTGGCAAATCTAGTTGCTATTGCTCTATAACAAACACAACTAACACTATGATATAATGTGATAAATTTTATTTTATTGATTTTTGTTCTTGTGAATTTTTATGGTAGTTTTATCAAGTCGCATTTAGGACTCGTATACAGCGAGTCCCCGACTGGAATTGACTAGATTAATGTAAATAGCTCTATACTCCCGGAAGAAAAATATTTACTATGCGATATTTTAGTGAAACCTATTATTTCTTCATTGAAGATTTCATGCTGAACTTTAGTTGCTTTAGGTATTTTTAAAAACTCTACACCTTCAAAAACTTTAAAAAAAATCAGGCATTTAATTTCGAGTAAAAACATGATTAAAACCCTACTAATTCCGTTTTTTTCTTTTTCCATCACAAAGTTATCTTTAACTTTAGCAGCCACACACAAAGCCTTAAACTTAATAACCATTAGTTTATTTTTACTAATTATAGGTTTTAACTTTTATTTTTTAACACAACCAATTAGAGGAAAAAGCTTAATTCCAAAAACACTTAAATCTAAACGAGAAGGATAAACATAATGAAAAAAACAAACCCTAAATATTTCTTTAAAAATTTAGCACAACACCAAGTTGAATTTTCTTTTCTCTCATCTTTATTTAGATCTAAAACATTATTAATAATAACCATCATATACCTATTGCTATTTATAGGATTTGTTAATTTATTATTCAAATAATTAAGAATTGAGGAATCGATGACGCCCACTATAGTATTCCCACTACATATTTGCACCGAAGCTGGGAATTTGACTAACAAACCAAAACTTACCTACCTTCGGTTCTTCACTTTAGCTTTGACGGTGGTTTCCCATACCATTTTAAACAAACTTTATTCAGCGCACTTTGCTCTGTAAAACCGAGTGCGTCTACAATATCGAGTAACCTTGCGTTGCCGATGAGTTGTTCAAATCGATGCTTTCGCTCTTGGTCGAGTAAGGCTCTAAAGCTGGTGCGTTGTGTTTTTAGCTTACGCTGCATCGAACGCACACTCATGTTTAATGCCTTAGCCATACTTGCTTGGTTGACTCCAGTCAGTGAGTGCTTTGCCGCCAGTAAATTGGCAACACGCGTTTTTAAATCATGATTATCACAAAGTGCTGATACGCTTTTTGCAACCGCTTGCTCAATATGTTCGTGCATTAGGCTGTCGACGGTAGCGACTGGCATGGTAAGAAAATCTAACGGAAAAGAGAGTGTATTTTCAGGGCAGTTTTGTGATACGGGGCAGCCAAACCAAGTTTGCAAACGCTGTAATTCTAGGCCACACACGCTAAAGCTAAGCTGGAGTTGGTTAGGCGATAAAGTTGATCGCAAAAGCTGCCTTGCAGCGCTCACCCAAGCGGTCATATTACGCAAAATAGCTTGCTTACCCAGCGAGGTTTTTGGTTGCCAAGTTAACTTGGCATTGTCGCTATCACTTGTGAATACGGCGAGACCAATATCAGCGACAATGGCGTCGTAATGCAATAATGAGGTAATAGCCTGCTGCAAGTCTTTACTGGTTTCGACCAAGTAGCCAAGCGCCCCATAGTCATGCAACTGAATGGCTTTACCCAGTTCAAAACCAATCAAGGGATCGCCGCTTAACTCCTGCCCTACCTCAAGCAACCGCTCGTACTCAACGAGTGTTACACGTTCAGGCCGTGACGCTACCAGCTCAGCAAACTCGCCTTGCAGTCTCTTGTCATCGGTAAAATGGTCATGGAGATATACCCACGCACTATAAAAATAAACAAACGAAGTGGAGTGCATTGCAGTTCCTTTTGTCGTATTTGGACAAATTGTTGGCGCAGTTTGGCAGGATTGTCAATGGCTAACCCGTTACGCTAGTGCATATAAAGTACCAAAGCTTTGGCTAAAGAAGGAGCTATATATGGTTGATGTATCGCTAATTTTACTGGCACTCAGTCCCATCTTTTTACTTTGTGTTGCTTGGGAGTATATCAAGCACCACGAACACTATGATTGGCGAGACTCAATACTCAATGCCCTACTCGCCTTGCTCCATCAAGGCAGCGACGCGCTAGCTTTGCTTGTGCTGATGCCGCTCTTTTACTGGCTCCATCAATTTGCCTTATTCACAATTGAATTAAATCTCTTCACTTTGCTTTTTGGGTTTATCTTGCAAGATTTTTTGTATTACTGGTTTCACCGCGCATCACATTGTATTCACTGGCTTTGGAGTGCACACGTGGTCCATCACAGTTCTAACAACATGAACTTTACCACTGCATTTCGCCAAAGCTTGCTATACCCTATTGTCGGTATGTGGCTGTTCTGGCTGCCTATGATACTTCTTGGATTTACCCCGACCTTGGTATTTGCCATCGTCGCAATCAACTTAGCTTTTCAATTTTTTGTTCATACACAAACGGTTAATCGATTAGGGATGGTAGAGCGAATTTTTAATACGCCTTCCCACCACAGAGTCCATCACGCCAGTAATCCTGACTATATAGATAAAAACTTTGCCGGGGTGCTGATCATTTGGGATAAGCTTTTTGGCACCTTTATCGAGGAGCGTGAAGACATACCAATTTGTTATGGAATAAGAGGTGCGGCACCAAAGCAGACCCCTTTAGATGTTAACTTTGCTCAGTGGCGTCATATGTTCCACCGCTTTTCACAAGCAAACACTTTAAAAGGCAAATGGTTGGCGCTGTTTGGTTATCCAACCCACTTACCCGACAAGCTAAAAAATACGGACTCTGCCAAATCCTAGAGCTATTTATACCGCTCGGCCTTTTCTACAAGCGCTTGGCAGTACTTTCTTAGTTTATCGCGCAGCACTCTCACACTTGGGTTGATCATTTGCTTTGACGGGCAGATCAACCACAGCGGCTTACATTCAACGCGATAGTCATTTAATATACTTTGCACCACACCTTGTTCTAGTTGGTCTGCTACGTCTATCGCGGATCGCAATGAAATACCCGCTCCTTGCGCACACCAGCGCTTTACCACATCCGCATCATTACTGGTTCTACGCCCTTTAAGCACCACTTTGTAAGTTTGCTCATTTTTCGTCAGTTTCCACGTATCAAACTTACTGCCTCTGATCAAAAAGAATAGCCCTTGGTGCTCACTTAATTCCTCGTGATCCTTTGGCGTGCCTTGTTTTTCTAAGTATTCCGTAGAGGCACAAAGCAGTAATGGCACATCACAAATTTTAAAGCCGTAGAAGCTACTGTCTTCAGGCGCACCATAGCGCAGCGCGACATCAACACCGTCACGATAAAAGTCGAGATTGTGATCATTAAGAATAAGCTTCAGGGCAAGTTTGGGGTATTCATCAAGTAATTCGTCTAGCCAAGGAAGGAGAATATTACGGCCAAAATCTGACGGAGCGGTTAACCTTAGCTCACCGTCAATTTCGTTGTCGTTATCAAGCACCTGTTTTTTGCCATCAGCCAAAAGCGCAAGTGCCTGCTCGCAAATTGGCAAATAGGTTTCACCTTGCTTTGATAGCCTTAAGCTACGCGTAGAACGCACAAAAAGTTGAAAGCCAAGGTGCTTTTCCACTCGCTTTATCGCAGCGCTCGCCGTGGCAACTTGCATATCTAACTGCGCAGCCGCCGCACTAATGTTGCCAAGCTGAGCCGTTTTCATCACGACGATTAAATCTTGTGTATTCATTTTCAAAAAATTTTTGAAACTATTTAACTCATTATCATCTTTTTATTGATTATGTAAAACCCTATTATCTCTTGAAAGCAATTTTAGGAGTCTGTTATGTACACATTACGCGATGCAATTCACAATCGTTATTCCACAAAAGCCTTTGATCCTAATAAAAAAATTAGTGATTCAGATATTGAGCTACTTAAGCAAGTACTAAGGCTGAGCCCATCTAGTACCAACGTTCAGCCATGGCATTTCGTCATCGCAAGTACTGAGACAGGCAAAACTCAGGTGGCTAAAAGCACACAAGAGAATTACAAATTTAATGAAGCCAAAGTACTTAACGCATCACATGTTGTTGTATTTGCTGCAAAGCAAAATATAGATGATGCACATTTAGATAAAGTGCTTGCCAAAGAAAGTGCCGACGGCCGATTTGAAAAAGGCTCTGAAGTAGAAGCACAAATGAATAATGGCCGTCGCTATTTTGTCGGCTTAAATCAAACCAGCGATGAAGCAATCAAAGCATGGACTGGCAAGCAAGTTTACTTAAATCTTGGGCAATTTTTGCTAAGCACTGCACTACTCGGTATAGACTCTGTACCCATTGAGGGTTTTGACGCTGATATTCTCAGCAATGAGCTTGGGTTAACTGAGCAAGGTTTTGATGCCCTTGCCATTGTCGCATTGGGCTATCGAGACGAAGGTGATTTTAATGCTAAATTGCCTAAATCTCGCCTTGCTATCGACGATATCATTACCGAAATCTAATACCCAGTTTGGCACTGATAATGGTTTGCTAGATAACATCAGTGCCACTCCAGCTTCTGTTGGAATACCATTTCAAACACCACAATGTAAATCAATGTGAATGAAACAATAAATTCACAACTTTCCTTTCCTCAGTTTTGTATTAAATTTATCCATACTTTTCAATAACATTACAGTTATTTGAAATTATTGGTAATTTTTTAATGTAAACTTTTTAGCTCTATTGTGAAAATTCTGCTTGAAACATCGAATATATTATTGTTAATTAAAAGTGAAGAGTGAATTCACCTTTAAAAATAACGAAATGACAACAAGTAAACTCAGTCCTCACAACTGGTTTTGTACCTGCCAGCCGAGAGACTGTAGCAACCTCAACAGGAAGAAATAATGAAGCTACTATCACGCACACTATCTACCGGGTTACTCGCAGCAGCCGTAACCGCATCACTGAATGCTCAAGCAATGAATAAAGACCTAGCGGTAAGCGTTGATGTCGACACAAAAAGCAATGGCGATGTTATTGCGACGCTAAACATCACCAATCAGGGTAAAGGTAACCAAAAAATCTTAAGCTGGTATACAGATCTCGAAGAAGAGCATATTTTTAAAATTACGCGTGATGGTAAAGAAGTTAATTTCTTTGGCCCTCACTACAAACGCCCAGCTCCTACCGAAGCTGACTTTATCAAGCTAAAGTCTGGCGAAACGCTCACTAAATCATTTGAGCTTTCGGGCCTTTATGATCTTAGCCAGCCAGGTAACTACGAAATTAGTTATGATGTTGAATCATTTGACCTTTTCGGTAAAAAAGAAATCCCTAGCATGACTACAAGAACGATGGGGCAGCAATCGATGATGCGTGCCGATGTAGCAGAACTCAGCTCAAATTCGGTCAATCTTTGGCTTGAAGGTGTAGCATTAAGCAAAGGTAACCTCCAAGTTAACGCAAAACCAGTCGCCGGTGCAGCAGACTGTACTGATGGCACTTGTTTTACAGGTCGTTGTAGTAACAGTGAAAAAACCAGTATTTTGTCAGCACTCAATGCTGCGGACCAAATTACTAATGACTCTGTTGCTTACTTAAATAGCCACTCAGCGAGCAACCCGTCTACGCGTTATCAAACTTGGTTTGGCGCAGCGACAAGCAGCCGCTATGCAACCGTGAAATCTAACTTCAACGCAATCAATGATGCAATCGACAACCAAGATCTCACTTTTGACTGTAGTTGTAACAAATCATACTTTGCTTATGTATACCCAAATCAACCATACAAAGTCTATCTATGTCGCGCATTTTGGAGCGCAAATGAGCTAGGTACGGATTCACGCGCAGGCACGATTGTTCATGAGCTAAGTCACTTTAATGCCGTTGCAGGTACAGATGACATCGTTTATGGCCAATCTGGTGCGAAAAACTTAGCAAACTCAAATCCAAGTCAAGCAATTCAAAATGCTGACAGCCATGAATATTTTGCGGAAAACACTCCGTACCAAAACTAATCTCGACTTATTTGGTATAGATATCCCTGACGAGTATCGGGTTTAGGCAAGCGCCTAGACCCGATGCTATTCACAGCGATTTCAGCTAACATGAAATATACTTCTTAAATTCATCTATTTGCTGAGGAATTTCATGACTTGGGTTATCGTCGCGCTGTGTGGTTTTATCCTACTAGCTACGCTATTGCCACTTGCTAAACATCCGCATTGGAGTGTGAGAGCAATGGAGTTCCCGCGGCTTCAGCTCGTTGTTATTACCGCATTTACGCTACTGCTGTCCATTTTCTATCTTAATCTTCAAAGTGTAGCCGCGCTTGCTGCCATTTCTCTATTAGGTTGTTTAAGTTTTCAACTGTGGTGGATTTTACCCTACACCCCACTTTGGCCTGTCGAGGTAAAAAAAGCGACAACCAATACTCACACAATTAGTTTGATCACCGCCAATGTACTGCAAACTAATCGACAGTTTAATTTGCTGCTGGAGCAAGTCCGGGTACATCAACCTGATATTTTAGTCACGTTAGAAAGTGATGAGATATGGGAGCAACAATTAGACTCATTGCTGGACATACTGCCCTACAGCGTTAAATGTCCACAATCCAATTTATACGGCATGCACGTTTATTCTCGCTACCCGCTAGACGAGGCAAAATGTGAGTATATCGTTGAAGAAGGCGTACCTTCGATACATGCAAAACTCAGGATCGCTCCCCATATCATGCTCCAAACCCATTTTTTGCATCCGGCACCGCCAAGCCCCACCGAAAACGAAACGGCCATTGAGCGAGATGCGGAATTGGTGGTTGTCGCCAAACGCGTCATAAATGAGCCACTGCCCACCATTGTCACTGGCGATCTCAATGATGTTGCTTGGTCACCAACCACGAGATTATTTAGGAAAATAAGTGGGCTTCTTGATCCGAGAGTTGGCCGAGGCATGTTTAACACTTTTCATGCACAGTACCCGTTTGCACGTTGGCCGCTGGATCATTTGTTTTCGAGTCACCATTTCACAGTGATCGATATTAAAAGGCTCAACAACATAGGGTCAGATCACTTTGCGCTTTATGCAAAACTCGCTTATCAACCGATCAAAAATGAAGATGAAGCAGGACTTGAGCTGAAAAAGAAAGATATACATCGCAGCAAAGAAATTATTGAAAATGCCGTGGCAAAGCCGAATTGCAAATTATGATAACCTGAGGTTTGGATAAGGAATGAGCTAGCTCATTGTTTTTTAATCACCTTAAACTATCTTCTTATCTAGCCAGAGAGTTTTGGGGATAACTAGGCGAATTTACGCACCAATAGCAGGCTATTGGAAGTGAATTCAACGCAGTTAACGCTAAAACTGGCTGCTAGAAAGGCATTAATTATCTGAAGCTCAGGTTATGATAGCGAATTTAAGTACGCTAAGTGTGAACAAGTGCTAGGGCCTGTTGATCTTTCAAGTTTGTTTTTGCAGCAGTTTGATTGGTATTTATACAAGGCAGAGCCAGCGTAGCATAGTCATTCTATGTAAGTCTGGCGATAAAGACTTTGTGCTCCTGCAAAGTCACCTTACCCCACATCCTTGTGGGGCAACACAGAAGAAATGCCAATCAAGCGCTGCCCTTTGGGTTCATCTGAGTGCGCTTTGTTCATTGTTGCTCAACTTTTGCCTAGATTACTAGGCGGCAAGTCGAGCGTCGCGACCAAAACACACTCAGAAGAACAAAAATCAAACAGCAAAGGTCAACAGGCCCTAGAAATAGCGGTTTTTAAATAACGTCAACTTGAAGCCAGCATCGTTCACTGACTTCAAGCCGAAAAGTGTATTTACGACTTCAGAGAATTAATCCAAGTCTTGATATCTTCTTCAACAAGCGCCATTGGCCTTGCGCCCTTTAGCAACACCACGTCGTGGAATGCTTTAATATCAAACTTATCGCCCAGTTGCTGTTTAGCATGCTCTCTAAGCTCAACCAATTTAAGCATACCTAACTTATAACCAAGCGCTTGTCCTGGCCAAGCGATATAACGGTCGATAGCCGATACCACATCGCTCATCGCCGTACCAGTTGCATCAGCAAAATACGTGATCGCTTGGTCGCGTGTCCACTTTTTATAATGTAGGCCCGTATCAACCACCAATCGAGCCGCACGATATGCCTCAGCTTGCAGACGGCCTAAGTCTCCAAATGGGTCGTCCTTATACATCCCCATTTCGTATGCCAATAGCTCTGAATATAGCGCCCAGCCCTCAACATAGCCATTAAATGAGGCATTTTGACGCATCAAACCGATTTCTGTTTGCAACATATTAAGCGCAATTTGGAAGTGGTGACCAGGAACCGCCTCATGATACGTTAAGGTTTTCATGCCAAAGCTTGGTACTGCTTTCATGTCTTTTAGGTTGATTGAAAATACCCCTGGGCGACTGCCATCAAGCGATGGACCGTTGTAGTAACCACCTGGCGCACCTGCTTCCACGGCCTTTGGTATACGTTTAACTTCAACAGGTTGTGGTGGAATTGTAGAAAAATAATCTGGCGCTTTTTGTAAAATTGTCCCTATTTCACCACGCAAGAACGATAATAACGCTTCACGACCTCCGCCAGAATCCGCATATAAGAATCTCGACTCTTCATTGAGCTGCTTCATCCGGTCACCAACAGTACCTTGTGAATAGCCATTTTGCTTAAGGATTTCGTCCATGCGCTTTGAAATACGCTCCACCTCAGCAAGGCCAATTTGGTGGATCTCTTCCGCGCTCATATCAGAATCCGCCAAATAGGTGATTTCATGCTGGTAGAAAGATTCGCCATTTGGTTGGGCCCAAATACCGACATTTTCAGGCGCTTTGCTCTCTAGCGCGTGCATAATCGCAGACACATTTTTAAACTCAGGATAAAGCTTTTGCTCAACTATTTGTGTTGCCTGTGCAACATAATCAGCGGCGGCTTTATCCGTAATACCATCAATATTCGCAAGTTTATCTTTAAACGACGCAACCAAAGGATGTTCTGTACCACTTGGCGCCGTGAAGTTATCTAAATAACCTAGCGTGTTTGGAAATAATACTTTTGGTAAAATTACGCCTTTATTGGCATCCGCTTTTACCTTGCTTGCAACTTGCTTCGTGACTTCAACAAAGGCATTTAGGCGCGCAACATAGTCTTTTGCATCTTGCTCACTTTCAATTCCATGCTGATCTTTTAGCACATTAGGAATATCCAACAATGGGCCAGACAACTGGTTAACAATGTATGGCAGGTGTCCGCCCCAAGTATCAATATAACCTGCAGAGAAGCCTTTATCGCCGGCATAATAACGGGCAATAACTTCATTTACTTTAAGGTGCAACAAGTCATCAGAGTTCGCCACGCCCGATTGTAATTGTTTCAATTTATCTGCGGCTGCGTTCATATCCACCTGTAGCGCCTGCATACCGACAACCGAGTAATCTGGCAGTCTATTGGCGTAGTGACCATATTCACTGCTTGATAATTTGAGCGAAGTGGCAAGTGCGGGTTCGTGGTTAATAAACTGCTTGGTGTACTGTTCTACGACTTTGTCGATTTCTGCACGAGAGAGAGTTGATTCAGTGGTTTTAGCAACAGATGTAGTTTCTGTTTTTGGCTTGTCTTGAGCACATCCGCTCAAACCTAGCACAACAGAGAGTGCTACCAAGCTTATTTTATTCATTATTACGCCGCTCCATTAAGGTTGTTGTCAAAGCTAAAATACCAGTGCAGATCTGGCTGCTGATGGAATAGTCATACCAATTTGAAAAAGCAAATGGATATAAGCACTTTATTAAGAATATGAGACTGCAATAAAGTGCTCACGCTATTCTCATAGATGCAACTACAAGTAACATATTTGCGTTTTTGTTACAGCTATAAAAGACGGAAAATTGCGAATTAATTGACTTTTCCGAGCTTTTTCCAACAAACTAGCTTAGCTTTCGAGCACCAGGGGCTTTGGCGTATTAGCGCATTGCGACGGTAACTCAACGATAACGCGCTGCACGCGACCAGATGACTTGTCAAACACAAAGCAAGCATGTGGCCTTTGCTCTAACTGTAAGCTGATGGTGATACTCAAACTTTTGGGTAAAGCTTGGGCTATGACATCTCTCGATGCTTCGGTAAAGAGTACAGATTCAGGGGTAAATTGATAAAACTGCCCAAACTGCAAATCACAGTGGTCGCCTTGCTGTAAGTCCTTTCTATATTCATATTGATAGAGCTTGCTGCCACAACCGGGGCCAAAATAACAGGTCGTCAATGCCGTAAAATTGTAGTCCCGCACTTGTGGAATAAAGCAGCGCTGAGTTCCCCGCTTTGGCGTTGGATGCCAAATCTGTGCACATACTTTAAAAAATGGTCGTTTATTTTCATAAAGTACATATAGATCATCATTGTCCACCATCCCTCGCGCATGATGTTGGTAATTACTACTACCCGCAACTCGTGCCGCGAGAAATTGCTTATTTTGCGATAGCCGATACAACATTTCAGCTAGCAGCCTCAATGTACTGTCATCCAAGCAAGCTGGACCTGTATATAAGCTAGAAACACAATTAACAAAGTCACTAAAGCTAATTGCCCCATGACTATAAAAGTTATCAAATTGGCGTGCCATATTTCTTCCTTGTTTGTAAGCGTTTTAGTCAGACGAATAGCGAGTGCGTCAGCTAAAATTCGAGTTTTTTTAAAACAGAAACTTGCAAATATCCGATTGCAAACTGCGCTGCTTTTTTCTTAGTCCCTAATTAAAGCTAATGCAGACTGAGGAGAACGCAACAAATTAATTACAATTTTGCTGGCAGCCTAGCTAAGACTATTAATGAGATGAGTCAGAGATGGCGGTTTAGAGCTTATACGCTATACAGCGCGTAAGTGAAGCATGAATGTATGTCATAAAAACTTCATGCAAATTTATGCACTTAACACCACGCGCGACAGAGACTGAGCCGAGCGTAATATTTATATTATATTTTCATCGTTTCGAATGACATTAATCAGCAAAACAAGATAAATCACGGCCCAAATTTACTTAGATTTGGATTCAGAGATTACCTCGTCTTGGCTAAACATCTCAACCTGAGCAGCTTGAGATGAGATGCTATGAGCATCAGTTGTTAACGTTAAAATAACAAACAATACAGTCATCACTGCAAATGCAATATTGACCGTTTTCCCTAAAAAGCGTGTTTTTAACATCACGATTTCTCCTAAACTTATCACTACTAAGCTTAGTCGAAATCGTGAGCAAAAAGGTTTAATTCAAACAAAAAAATAACTCATTAAATGCAATTATCGAAGCGTGTGGGTTTATGTGCTAGCGAACATTCGAGTTAATTGGTTTTATCGCCTTGATAAGCCTGAGTTCCCCATAGTGGCACAGTTGATAAGCTATGCTTAAAACTGCCAGAGGTTTCCTTGGTGGTATAGGCTAAGTACATTAAAGTTTGATTTTTTGCATCAAAGATCCTTCTCACTTTCATTGCTTTAAAAAACACACTTTTTGATTTTTTGAACACCACTTCACCAGAATCGCTTTTGTCTATATTTGCTAGCATTGCCGGTGTTATTTCGCTCGTTTGACGACAAGAAATAGAGCTATCGCTAGGATCTGAAAAACTCAAGTTATCTTCAACACTCGCGACATGGCAGGTCACGCCCGTTACAACAGGGTCAACCATAGAGTCTAGTTTTATATCTTTGAGCGTAAATAGACCAAGAGATACATCACCAACTTCACTGTCAGAGCAACCGAGTAACGAACAAGATGCCAACAATGCAAACATCAGCTTTTTCATTGTTTTTCCTTAATATTATCGATGTATAAAAGAAGTATACGGAGCTAATACTCTAAGCTATTTAAAAATTTTCGCAAATAGCCGTCTTCCATAAAGAAATAACCATTCAAAAAATCAAAATAATTATTCACAAAATACGAATAAGCATGTTAGCATGCGCCGCAGTTTCAGGGTGGTTAAATTACCTAAAGTAAATACAAAGTATTGCCCGTCTATTTACCGCCAGCTGTATGAAATTTTCTCTAAACTCGGGACTAAAATGTGCTACCTGCATACTTACCCATTTATAAATATTGAAATTTCGTCACGTTTAATTCTAAATTTGAGGTTCCACCATTTATGAGTAAGCTCCATCCAAGCTTAGTCGCACTAGCTGTTAGTTCGAGTTTTTTTGTTGTGACTCAATCACAAGCTGAAGAAAGTAAGGCTCAAGAAAAGTCAATTGAGCGAATTCAAGTAACAGCAACTCGACGCGCAGGCACAGTTCAAGAAGCGCCATTAAACATTACCGCCGTCGACAGCGATGTAATGAGCGACCAAAATATTGGCGACCTTGAAGACGTAGCAAGATGGGTCCCAGGTTTGACAATCACAGAACAAGGTGGCCGTGAAGGTTCACCTATTATTGTTCGTGGTTTGAATACTAATTCGTCAGAACGTGCCTCTGACTCGGGAACTGTGGCAACTTACCTCGGCGAAATCCCAATCAATGTGGATTTGCGACTAACCGATATCGAACGTGTTGAAGTCTTGATTGGCCCACAAGGTACGCTTTACGGTGCAGGCACGCTAGGTGGTGCGATTAGAACCATGCTTAAAGCACCAGTGCTTGACGTTATTGAGGGTAAACTAAGTGGTGATTTATTCAGTATCAATGATAGTGACAGTCATGGTCATGAAGTGGGTGCTGTCTTCAATATGCCTGTAGTGATGGATGAATTAGCCGTTCGTGCAAGTATTAACCGCTATCACAACCCCGGCTTTATAGATTACAGTTATGTGGTTAAGCAAGCTGGCGTTTCAAACCCAGATCCTGATTGGTCCAATGCTGAGGATGTAAAAGCAAACATCAACGCAGTTGCGGATGCAAATGATGAGACCATTACGACCACACGGGTTTCTCTACGTTGGTTGGTGAGTGAGAGTATCGATACCACGCTGAACTATTTTCACCAGAAGCAAGAAAATGGCGCTAACTCAATTTCACAATATCAAAGCCTTGCAGCACAGCACTCGCTTGCCGATACGATCAAACCATACGAGTCAGCCTATCGCGTGCTTGAACCTAACGAACAAGAAGACGACCTGCTTAGCCTTGAAATCAACGCCGATTTAGAGTTTGCTGATTTAGTTTCGGCATCCGGTTGGTCAAGTAAAGAACAACAAGGCCAACGAGATCAAACCGATCTACTTTATGATATTTGGCCGGGTTATGCGGATTTTCCTAGTTTCACCGCGTTGACCAAAGACACCACAGATCAAGACACTTTTACCCAAGAGATCCGTTTAGTCTCTAAAGGGGATGACGCGCTAAATTGGATTGCTGGGGTATATTACAGTAAACAAGAAATTAGCTCGGACGATAGAGAGTACACGCCAGGACTCACGGAGTTTTGGGGCGATGAAATCGACAATGTTGAGCAAGACCTTGAGTATATTGCACTTACCAATGCCACCAGCAAAGAGTCTGCATTGTTTGGCGAAATCGGCTACGCATTTTCAGATGATTTTAATATCACAGTGGGCGCTCGTTTCTATCGCTATGATGTTAAAACTGAGTCAGCGGCTGAAACCCCGCTCTATTCTGGGGGCCTGCCAAGCCTCGAACAAATTTCATTTGAACAAGTCAGTGCCAAAGACAATGGTAGTTTGTTTAAGTTTAATGCCAATTACACTTGGCAAGATGGACTGCTGACGTACTTCACTGTCAGTGAAGGATTTAGGTTAGGCGGTGGCAACGGTTTGGAGTCCTGTCCAGAAACACTACCAGAGCAACAGATCATCTGTGCACTGCCGCATGAGCTTAGCTATAAACCAGATACCACCACTAACTATGAGCTGGGATTAAAGTCTACATGGCTAAATAACAAGCTGCATTTCAACGCCGCATTATTCAGTGTTGATTGGGAAGATGCACAGATCTCATCTGTGACGGTAAACGGCCAAGAGATCATTACCTCTAATGCTGGATCTGCGAACTCTAGTGGGATTGAGTTGTCAACCCGGGCTATGTTGAACGACCAGTGGACGGTGTATGCAACCTATTCTTATGCAAAAGCACAGCTAACTGATGATGCACCAGCCCTGTTTGCGGTATTCAAAGAAGGTGACTATAGCGCAGAAGAAATTGCGCTTTACCAGCCGTACTATGACGGTACAGATGGCGACCGCCTACCTGGCGCCCCAAAACAGCAGTTTTCATTCGGTTTAAGCTACGAGCAGGAAGTGTTCGACGACAAAATGCTTAACGTTAATTATGGAGTAACCGCTCAGAGTGACGTATACACGAAAGTCGGACTCAAAGCTGACGGAGAGGTATTGCCAGGATTTGCCTTGTCTAACCTCAGTGCGAAGCTTTCAAGCGAGCAATGGGCCGTCACTTTTTATGTCGACAACCTGTTTGACAAATTTGCTTTCACCTCGGTAAGACGCGACAAGTCTTGGGCTGGTGAAGCTAAATTCGCGGCGTTAAACAAAGCCTTGCCTGAGCAGCAGCGAGTGTACGGACACTATGTCACAACACCTCGTACCGTTGGGGTCAAGCTTAACTACCAGTTTGAGTTATAATCAGCAAAAAACTAAAATAGAGAGTGAAGTTACCTTCACTCTCTTTACGTTGCGATGACATCATACAATCAGATCCAAAGCTATATTCAACAGCGTCAATTTCAAGCGGCGCATCACGCATTAGTCGCTCGCATTAATACCAATGCCAACGATCACCACACGTACGCCTTATTGGCCGAATTGAATATCGCTCTCGGTAACCTCAGCAAAGCACTAAAAATTTACGACAAGTGCCTAAGTTTATTTCCCTGCGCACTTTACTCCCTAAGTGCTGCCAAACTTGCGCTTTTTACCCAAGCACCATTAGTGGCAAAGCGCTATATTCTGCATTTACTAGGTAACACACAATTGTCGGGGTCAGAGCACGATACCCTCGCAAATATCTTACTGAGATTAAACCAATATACTGACGCTGGTTGGCATTTTAACCATGCCTATACACGCTCACCACACAGTCCTGAAATCGCGCTCAACTATGCAATGCATTTAAAGATGTCTGGTGAATTAGCACAAGCGCGGACGCTGCTTGCCTCTTTAGTGCAAGCAAACCCAAGTAATGCAAAGTGCCAGTTAGCCTACTCAGAGCTTACTCCTGTAGAATTAGCATCGACTCGCATCGCTCAGTTAGCAACTGAAATAACAGCGCAAACTACACCACTTGCATTACAGCGGCTTCACCATGCACTGGCACTCGAATACGAAAAGCAGGAAAATTATCCCAAGGCATGGCAAAGCTTTGTGGCCAGTAAACAAGCGGTCAGTGCTGAGGTTTCCTATTCATCTAAACAAATGATTGGCTATTTTCAAGCACTTGGCAAACTTCTAGACAAGCCTATTGATTTTGCTCCAGAGCAAACGTTTGCACCTGTATTTATCATTGGGCTACCACGCTCAGGCACCAGTTTAATGGAGCAGATCTTAGCGCAATTGTCGCTACAACCGCTGGGAGAAACCAGTGTATTGCCCCAAGCACTTAGGTTTTCTCGTGACTATAACAGCAATATTCAGCACATCAGCCACGCATATAAAGAGGCTAACGCCATTGGGCAATACCGTCTCTTCACCGCGCAGTCCTTTGCTGGTGCTCAACGTTTTATAGACAAACAACCATTTCATTTTTTCTTTATCGATTTGCTTGCAAAGGCGTTTCCACGCGCGAAATTTGTCGTGATGAAACGAGACAGAACAGATACTTGTATCGCAAACTTTCGTCAATTATATCAAACGAATAGCCCCTTTCATGGCTACTCATACCGGATGCAAGATATTCAAGCTATGTATGATAATGCTTATGCGTTTTTGCAAGATGCCGCACAAAAACATCCGACTCAAATTAAATTTGTGAATTATGAATCGCTGGTAGAAATGCCTCAGGCTGTGATGAAGGAAGTCTGTCAATTTCTCGAGTTGGATTGGCAAGACAATGCACTTCATTTTTATAAGCAGAGTTATTACTCAGCGACAGCCAGCAAAATGCAGATCAGACAACCATTGAACAATGCAAGTGTGGGCAAATATCGAAATGTATACCCAATATAGGAATATTGCCCCATTGCAGTGATGATGCTAACGTTAAGCAAAAGGAATACAAAACAATAACGATATGAAGCAACTATTCCCTACTCTCTGTTTCGCAACACTTGTGGCTTGTACACCGGTCGAAATAACAAAAACCGAGCGAGCACTCACACAAGCTCAACAACAAAGAGACATAGAAGCACAAGTACACGCGCTCAAGACACTCAGTGAATATGATAGCGCCACATGGCAAAGCTTATATCAAAAAACACAAAATGCCTCAGCTTTACTACTAGACGCACAAATTGCTTATGAAAACGCTGATATCGTTACGGCTCAGATAAAAGCCGCGCAATCAAAAGCACTTAACAATTCAGTGCAAGCGGATACATTGCTGCGCACCTTATCTGCCGACTATCCTCTGACGGAGCTGATTGATACATTGGTAAAGTTACATTCTGCATCAAACCGGCATGAAATTGCACTCACGAGCTTCTTTAACCAACCTCCTAGTAAATGGAACATAATCGACGTCAATCAAAAATTGTCGCTGATCAACGCTCATATTCAAGCGATTCGAAAGCAGATTGCAGCTATTCCTGAAGGTAAAAAGCACAATGCAGTCTACCAAACTGTACTGACGGTGGCTGAATCTCAAATTGAACAACTAGGTAAGCAGGAAAGTTTGCTTTTGCGCAACCTTCAGCAGCAGTTAAGTACCATACATGCGGAGCAATTTATACAGCTTCATCACACAGTGACAGAGCAACTGAATAACTTTGAAGAACGAGTAGTAGCCTCAATGATCCGCCAAGATCAAAATAAATTAATTGAGACAATGCAGCACCAAAGTGAGCTGCTGTACAACATTGATCTCATGTTAAAGCAGACAGGCTCTGCAAGACATGCTGAGTTTGAGCTTTTTTACCTTGCTTATATTCAACTGCTGAATAAGTCCAAAGATTACAGAGGGTATGCTCGACAAGGGAAAGCAGCCCTCGCATTATTTGAGCGCGCCGGAGCCCCTAATAACTTTTATCAACAGTATCAAATGCTGGTGTCAGAGCCACTAACACTGAGCGATGATTTACTCGCTTTTGCACGCTCACAAAATGAATCAAAATTTTTGTATAGAAAATACTAGGCCCTACTAGCGACTAGTTATCCACCATGCGAGCAGCACAATTGCCGTTGTGAGAATAACGGCTTTTATTTTATGTTGTTTAATTAGCTTTTCAGCCTGATCACCAGCAAAGTAAACGACCGCCGCCAAGCCAAAATAACGTAGTGAACGGGCAATACAAGTTGCAATTAGAAATTGTAATAGTGAAAACTTTGTGGCGCCAGCTGCTAACATGGCAATCTGAAAAGGTACTGGCGCAATACCTAAGGTCAACACAAACCAAAATCCCTGACTTTGCATCTGCGCTTTCACTTGCTCAAACTGAGACTGGCTCGACAGCAGCTCAATAGCGGAATCCCCCACTGCATCAAATAAATAGTAACCCAACGCATAACCAAATAAGGCACCAATCACACATCCAACCGTCGCCATTAGCGCAATTAGCCATAGTTTTTCTCGCCTTGCCTGCATTAGCGGCACCATCACAGCTTCAAGCGGAATAGGCACGATGGTTGACTCTAAAAAAGAGGCAACCGTGATCCCTTTGAGCATATTTTTTGATTCTACTAATCGCTTGGTCTTTTGCTTCAATTCAGCCGTTAGCGCCATCACACTTCCCCTGATGTTCTGAGTAATGGAGACAAGCATAGCCTAAGCTATGTTTCTCCTTCCTGAATTAAATGGTTATTCATATATGCTGGTATTTGTATGTGCGGACAAATGCGATACTCTGTTTTAGAGTGAATTATTGGGGGGGATGTTTCTGTGAATTATTTGGCGCATTTGTACTTTGCCAAACCAACTGCCGCATCGCACTTTGGCAACTTGCTCGGTGACTTTCAAAAAGGCGTGAATATACAAGTACTGCCCAAACCTGTGCAACTTGGTCTACAAACACATATGCAAGTCGATAAATTTACTGATAGCCACACGATAACAAAATCTGCTAAACAACTTTTTTCGCTCGCGCGTCGCCGCTTTGCAGGCATTGCACTGGATGTGTTATATGACCACTTTTTGATTAAGCACTGGCAGCAATATCACAGCACCTCGCTTGATGACTTTAAACGTCAGAGCTTTTCATTGCTGCACGATAACTTGCACATCATGCCTGCGCACATGCAACGAGTCGTTAGCGCAATGACACAAAATGATTGGTTTGCCACCTATAAATCCGTAGCTGGTGTGGGTCATGCACTCGATAACATCGCCCAACGTATTCGTTTTCAAAACCAATTTTCAGGCACTGAAGTGGATATAAAAGAGCACTACCACCAGCTTGAATCTGGATTTCAAACCTTTTTTCCGCAGTTGGTTGAGCACATAAGGCAGCAATCCATAGAGCACCAGAAAATAGAGTAAACTGTCGCCGTGTTACTCAATACCAACTCGATTGCAAGGTTGCCAGGAAGGGCTGCCCCGCGCTGGACACCTGTTCTTTGGCTGCTATCTAACCAGTCAAAACGGTACATAAACGCTAGGTGTATTTTATACCAATACCAGAGACAGACTACTCGTTGACGTGAAGTTTCCGATTAAATCCGCTCAAAACGATATAGGCCTCGCCAAATCACCGCGCTGATCTCACCTTTATCATTCGTTTCAATGGTGACATCCGCCCCCCCTTCAAGCTCAATCAGAGTGTCTTCCTCTGTAGCAACAAACGCCATCAGGTTGTCACGGGCCATATCTAAGACGTTAAATCGCGTCCCCTCTCGGGTGATTTTCATTTTAAACTGATGATCTTTCTCATAAGCATACAGACCTTCCAATTGCTTTGCGCGTGCCTCAGGTAATGTAATCGCGGTTATCTTTTTACTGCGTATAAAATTCCAGCCGTAATGTTCGCTGATGGCAATGCGAAGCTCACCAAATACGGTACTCGCTGAGTCGCCATTGGACATCAACACCATACCCTCATCTTTTTCCACAAATGCTTCAAAACGATTGCTAAAGCCTTTATTTTTACCACCATGGGTGAAAACAAGCCCTTGCTCTCGCTGTTCAAGCTCTGGTCCCAAACCCCATACGTCATGATGAACTTCAAGCATTTGCTTCGCCAGCTCTGGTGTGATGGGCCCCACGGTATTGCCTGCATACGCTTGTTGTACGGCCATAATATATTTAGCGAGATCCACCGGAGTGGTCCAAAGGCCAGCCGCGGCTTGTTCTGGATAAACATGCCAGTCCCTTTCAACTTGCTCGCCTTTATCGTCAAACGCAGCACTGGCTTTTGACCATAGCGTTTTCGGTAATGGTTGCGCATAGGTACTATTGTGCATCCCTAGCGGAGTTAAAATTGCCTGTTGGACATACTCTTCAAATGGCATTTTTGTCACATCTGCCACGAGCAATTCCATTACCGTGTAACCACCGCCAGAATAGCGCCAAGCTTTACCTGGCAAAGTGTCAACCGTCACTAAGTCGGTATTGCCTTTACCCATTAAGACTTCAACGTCAGTTGGAATTTTACTACCACGCACGTAGCCCGGAAAACCATGTTGAGTGAGCCCCGAGGTGTGAGTCATTAACTGTCTCAAAGTAACAGGATTGGCTTTGGTAAATTCGTTCGTTGGTACTTTCCAAGAGGTGAGATATTGATTAACGTCAGCATCTAAATCGACTTTACCATCTTGTGCTAGCTTTAATACCGCAAGCGCTGCAACGGGCTTACTTATTGACCCTGCCTGAAACAGCGTTTCAGTAGTCACTTTTCGATTTTGCTTTTTATCTGCAATGCCAAAACCCTCAGCCCACACCACTTTACCATCTTTGATCACGGCAAGGCTTAAGCCCGGCAAATGCGTTTCTTGAAGACGCGTCTGCAAATCTACAGGTTTATATTTTTGGCCTTCTAACTGAACTCTAGGTAAAAGATTTTGTGCAACTTGTTGAACTTGATGTTGGGCCGAGTCAGTGGCGAAGGATGTCTGACTTAGCAAAGACGAGCAAAATATGGCGCAGTACAATAGTTTCGACATGATATTTCCCTTGTTATTATCGTTATTCACTCACTTTACACATTGATAAATGTGCCGTGAATGAATAACAGTATAATCATGAGATGAAGAAAAATGCACCTACATCAACTTTGAGCCTGAGACACTCGGCGATTAACGGGATAACGCTCGAAATCCTCCCAGTAATGAATTCCACCTATCATCTCTTTTACTTGATAGCCCATTTTTGCAAGCTTATACGCGGCCTTTGTCGCGCCATTACACCCAGGACCCCAACAATAAACCACGATTGGTGTGACCTTGTCATACTTAGCCATCGTCAGTTCGCTTATGTCTGCGCTTGGCATATTAACTGCGCCTTGAGCATGACTTTTGGCAAAGGCTTCATTCGACCTGACATCAAATAACACAAAATCCTGCTGCCCCGTTAACATCGCCTGATAAACATCAGCACAATCCGTTTCGCAAGCCAGCTTCATTGCAAAATACTGTGATACTTCTACTTTCATCTTCTAACTCCTATTTAAATACTCTGGGTCCTAAATAATCTGAGCTGCGGATAATTATTTAACCTGAGGTTTGGATAAGGAATGAGCTAGCTCAGGTTATTTAACCTCACCCGAGGTCAACTACGTTACGCACTTGATAGGCGTTAATGAATTCATATTTTTTGAAGGCGATGTTCATCATTTCAGAATAGGCAATCGCAGCAAGCTCATTTAAACTGGTGGTATTCAATACGTGATTGAGTTTAGTGCAATGGAGTTTTACCATTTAAGGTCGTTTGTTGCGGTTGCAGAGGCCCAAAACCTAACGGCAGCAGCGAAACGACTGTACACCACACCACCTGCTATCAGCGCCCATATCAAAGCGCTTGAGGAGGAACTCAATACAGTATTGTTTCATCGTTCTAGCAAAGGGATGCAGCTCACAGAGCAAGGTAAGATCTTGCTAGACAAAGCTAAGTTAACGCTTGCAAGTGCAAATGATTTAATGCACACCGCATCGCAAGCCAAAACACTGCTCACAGGCGAGTTCAGACTTGGCTTGAACCACCCTATTGGCACCTCGAGCGAACTTGGCACACTAATAAAAACCCTCAACCAGCACTTTCCAAGTCTTTCTTTTTCGCTGGAATTACTCTCAAGTGGTGTCATCGTCGACAAACTCAGTGATGGCCTACTTGATGGTGGGGTTATTTATGGCGAAGTACCTGCACATTTTAGCGCTGTACCGCTCACAGAAGTTGCAGTTACCACCGCTTATCCTGCATCTTGGCCTGTGCCATCACATAAAGCCGAATTAGCACAGATGACGTGGATACGTATGGGAAAAGGCTGCCCTTTTGATAAGCAACTTGATCAACAGCTAAGCGAAGTAAACTCGGTAAATATTAATGCTGCGGATGAGCGCTCCCGCTTGGCTTTAGTTAAGGCAGGGCTCGGCGTGAGTTTTATTGAAACCAACGCCATTGCAGATCAAGGAGCAGAAGTTGCCTTGTCTAGTTTGCTAGACTTTTTGCTCCCCGTACATTTTGTTGTGGCAAATCAAGCGCTCACAGAGCCTAAAGTGAACGCCGTGTACCAAGTCGTTTGTGCGTCTATTGATGCTGCGCAAGGATAATCCCCTGCTGCTTTTTCGGCATTTTTTCGACTACAAGGCGAAATGAGTTATCCATCATCCGCTCAAGTTCTCCTGTAGGAATGGAGCCATCGAGCACCACCGTGTTCCAGAGCTTTTTATTCATGTGGTAACCCGGTAACACCGCACTAAAAATATCTCGCAGCGCTTGCGCTTCATCAGGATCGCATTTGAGATTTACGCGCCAATGGGGATGCTCGTCATCTTCTTTGCCCATTTTACCAAGCGCCAACGTCGCGAACATTTTGTCTTTCACTTTATATACATCAACGCCTTCACCAAAAGGTTGACTTACGCTGGTATAGGGTTTTGCAAGCAAGTAGTCGTGTACTTGTTGATGATCCATCTTATTCTTCTGCCTTTAGGTTAATCGTTGCCGCTTAGTAGTAAAGCATAATACCAAGCGGCGTAGTAGCATAAATTACTCAACCTGAGGTTTGAATAAGAAATACGCTAACTCATTGTTTTGAAGCTCAGGTCACTCAGGTTGTGGCGCCTGTCCTTGCCAACTCCAACTTGGAAATAGTTCGCCATTCACGACGGCATTATTACCAGAAAACAGTGAGTGCGGCCTTTCTTTCGTTACCCAATTTGTCGCAGAGGAGTGCTCCAACTCAAAAACCACGTTCCCAAAGAAGCTGTAAGGCCCTGACAAGGTCGAGTTTCTATAAGCAGCAAACAAGGTTTGGCCGCCCATCATCAGTTCACCAACACTACTTTGCTGGTCGATTTCGGCGGCGCCTTTACTCCAGATCATTAATAGGTTTATATGCGACTGCCCATCTGCTAAAAAGTAGCCATTTCCAGCAACTTGTACTGCGTCGAACTGGTTCCCTTGGGTACTTCTAGCATTGGCGGTGTCAAACACATATGCTGTCATCGCCTGATTTCCGGCTACAAATTCAGCAAAAGCGCCCCCTGCTATTTTCACTTTGGCTTGGTTTAGATTACTTAAGTAAAGATTACTATTATCTGTCACGATATAGTGGTATTCAGGCTCAGTGCCTTGCACTTGAGTCGCGACATTATCCAATCTTGCCATTCCCTGCGCCGTTACCGTTACGCTACTTTGCTGAGCGGTGCTGACAAGCCCTAAGTTATTGAGCTTAACCGAACCAGACTCCACTAATACGGTCGGCTGCACGCCGTTTAGCGCCGCAGAGATAACATCTTGAGTATTATCAGACCCTGAAATGGTGATACCAGGTCTCGTGATCTTAATTGGGCCCTGACATTGTCCTTGAATAGCAAAGGTAATTTCATCGGCAGGCCAACTTACTTGCTCAACGGCACGTTTCAGTAAGCTGGGGTTAGTATGACAGTTGATAGCAAAAGTATACGACCCACTGATACTTTGTGATGCGACTTGCTTTGCCAAGACATACAGCCTTTTGACATCGCTGTCATTTATGTCCTTTGCAAAAACATGGGAAGCGCAGATAGCGGATGCAACTAAACTGGTTGCAAATATGCTTGTACTTAATTTCATTTCCTTATCCTTTACACGGTTAATCCTGCCAATTGCAGTACCCTAAATCCTAATACAGATCCTTTATTTTGCTAGGTGAAACTGTATATTTAAACACTACTGACACTCCCTGACACAACATCGTGATTTACTCTTTTCAAACTCAAAAAGGAGAAAGACCATGCAACAAAATGTCGTAGAGATTGTAAAATTTAAATTGGCTCTTGGTGCTACAGAGAGTGACATTATGGGTGTAAACCCAGCATTTACCGAGTGGGTTGAACAGCAACCTGGGTTACTATATCGTTCGTTGACTAAAGACAGTCAGACTGACGAGTATTTAGATATTATTTATTGGCAATCGATGGAGCATGCTAAAGCGGTTTCGGCACAATTCCCAACAACCGAAGTATGCCAAAAATTAACGCAATACATAGACAGCGAGAGTGTCACCATTAGTCACAGTAATGTGCTCTCTCAAACCCCATGTAGCGGTTAATCAATCTGAGATTTGAATAACAAGGAAAACTCGTGCATAAATCAGAACGTCTCTTTCAGTTAGTGGATCTGCTCAAGGGTCGACGATTAGCGGTTACCGCTAAGTCATTGGCCGATCACTTTACGGTATCTGAGCGTACGATTTATCGCGATATTCAGGACTTACAAAGTTCTGGCGTGCCAATTGAGGGGGAAGCAGGTGTCGGCTATATTATTGGTGACTACCCACTGCCCCCTATGATGTTTAGCTATGATGAACTCACCGCATTATTACTTGGCAGTAAAATGGTTGGAGCATGGACGGATCCCGAACTAAGCGCACATGCAAAAGCAGCCATTGCCAAAATAGAGGCCGTGCTACCCGCTCACCTCAAACAACAGCATGACCACTCCCCTTATTTGGTTTCGAGTTTTAAACACGGACCACAACAACAATCCTTTAGCGCTACACTCAGGCTCGCCATTGCGGCTAAGCAGTGTGTACAACTTGAATATCAAGACGTTGCAAAGCAACAAACCCAGCGTATTATCGAGCCTCTCGGATTGGTTTATTGGGGTGGAAAGTGGACGCTGGTCGCATTTTGTCAGCTCCGCAGTGATTACCGTGAATTTCGCTTGGACCGTATCACCGCGATACATAAAAGTAAGCTGACCTTTACCGTAAATCCTGATAAAAACCTCAATCATTATGTTGAATTAGTTAAAGCCAAATACGCCGAAGAAATTGCACAGCACCAATGGCAAGCGCCTGATAAAAGTAGCAACTAATTCTAAGCTCACTGCCCGATTCATATTTTGTTACTAATACTTGCGCATCTAAAATCAACCTTTTCAAACTGCACCGCGACTAATTTTGTAAATCAGACTTATTCCTTCGAGGTGCTTATGAAAACCACAAAATCAATACTCATTATTTCGGTAACACTAGCTTTGAGTGCCTGCATTGGCTACTCCAATGCAAATACAACCGAGCCGCAAACACAAGGCAGCTACCGGCTTATCGCTTACCAAGACTGTAACCCAATAATCAAACACACCATGGACGCCGAACAGGTGGCCGCATACAAAGCACTCAAAGCGGCAGAGCTTGATATCTCAGCTTCTGAGTTACCAATGAAAGATATTGAAGACAAGCTCGCACTGCTCAGCAAAGAAATGGAAGCCATTAGTAAAGAGGCGATACAAGAAGACGACGATCGACTTGTGATCAATAAAGCGCTACTGGCAAAACAAGAAGAGAAGGCCAAGCAGATTGAGGCAGTAATTGAAAGTCACGCAGCTAATTTTGATGCCATTGACGACTATGCCGAAAAAATCGAAGCCGCAGCAAATCGTTTTGATAAGGCGTTAAAACCCATAATCGGTGACTTAAAAGAGGTCAATATTAATATCATCGAACCCGGTGAAACCCCGAGTGCCCGTTGCCTCGCGTCAAGCTAAGCAAGTTGAACTGATTGAATGGAGGAAAATATTCCTCCAACTGTATTTGCTCATCACTTGCCTTACCATTTAGACAAATTGATATGGACTTTGACTGACAGGCGACTTTGAGCAAAATATGGCTACTTCATTAAATGCTTTATGCGTATTAGTTCACATATAAAGTATGTTATGTTTGTTCATGCTAGCCTCAGCTGTTTAGTTATTTAACAAATTAATTATGGCCTCGCTTTGTATTAAGCTAACCCACGAAAAAGAGAAGGCTAGCACAGTGTGGGAGTCATTATATCTATATATTTCGGAAGGTCGGCAGTGAATGATATTGAAAGGAATAAGTTAATCAAAACTAGCTGGGATTTGCATAGTTTGGTAGAAAGTAGCTACCTTGGCAATCCCGCTACCAAAGGCGATGAGGAATGGCTAGAAAAACAGCGTATTCTATTAGCTGACATGGCCATTCATTTATTACAAACGGCTATTCAGCCAGGTAACATAGAGCTTGATAAATTAAAAAATAATCTGCACTCGATTCTAACAATCACAGATCAATTTTTACCCCATTCAGGACTTAAAGAAGCAACAGAGAAACTTTACAAGTAAACATACAATACATGTCCAAGTTAGTATTGCCGTAGTTTGGTTTCCTGTAGTAGTCATGTTTTGCAGTTAACAATAGCGATAACAGCCGATGTTATTTATTGCACAAAGAGAAAGGTTAACACCCACTATTACGACCCTCTCACTCGATTAAGCGATTGGTTATAGTGCTTTTTGTATTGCTTCGCTAAAGCCTGACTGTCTTGGTAGCCAACCTGATTGGCTATCTGCTCCACACTCATATTAGTGCTATGCAATAGCTGTTTGGTGCGAACGAGTCGCGCAAGTCGCACGTACTCAAAAGGCGTCATACTCGTGTGCTGTTTAAAGCGTCGAATTAACGTACGCTCTGACATACAAGCATGTTTCGCAAGGCTCTGTAAGCTATGCGAAACATCGAGATTATCGCTGATATGATACTGTGCCTTAAGCAATTGCGCATCTCTATGTTGTAAAAAGCCACTGAGCTGCACAAACTCATTTTGACTCGCTTGCTCGTTTGGTATCGCCAGCCACGCGGCGATTGTTTTTGCCACTTCTGAACCCAGCACGTCGGTAATAAACCGCAGCATCAAGTGCAAGTAACTATGAGCTGCGCCCGCGGTATACACCATACCGCTTTGCTCTGTTACCTTTTGGCTGTTGGGCTTTAAAACGGGATAATATCGTGTAAAAAAAGGCGTAAGCCACCAGCTACACGTAAATTGTTTTTTATCCAACAATCCTGCTGTGGCTAAAAATGCGGTACCGCAACATCCGGCAAGTTGATAAGTCGCGGGATGAAATTCAATACCATGCTTGTTTAATTGTGCTTTGACTTGCTGGCATTGTTGCCACAACAAAGGCTCTGACGAAAAGTGACTGCCGAGCCAGATAACGACATCAGCACCAGCCAATGCGCTAAATTCAGCATGACAAACAAATTCTAAACCCTGACTACTCATCACCGACTTTTGCCCTGAAAGCGCAACCGTCTGCCAGCAAAACACCGCCTTACCAGCGACTTTGTTTGCCACGTTCAAAATATCAATCACACCAGTTAATGCGCTCGCAAACACATGTTCAGGACATAGCAAAATCACCTTCATGGCAATATCAAACCAAAATTAGTCATTATTGACACGATAAGTTAGCAATCAATCTAGTTAAAGTAAAACCTCTTTCAAACTCAGGAGCTTTACTATGTGGATCCATATTCCGATTTTATTTTTGCTTAGCCTAACGCTGCTATTATTTCTTCTGACCGCAACGAGTAGAATTCGCGCAGTCAAAAATGGTGATATTGCACTTCAAGATATTCGCTATGTTGAGAAACACGCCTTCCCCGAGCGCATAAGATTATTAGGTAATAGCTATGACAGCCAGTTTCAGCAACCAGTGTTATTTATCGCATTACTGATACTTTTGCATATTGAGCAAATGACGGGACAATTTTGGTTTGTGCTCAGCGCCGTGTTTGTCGCAGCAAGATATTGGCACAGCTACGAGCACATACTGGGCAGTAACTTACGGTTACGAACCCTAGCATTTGGATTAAGTAGCTTTTGCTTGTTTTTTGCCTGGTTTAGCTTCTTGTTCGATAGGATGTAAAAAGTCTCTGGTTAAAGGGATTTTACACTGGCTAAGTTACGTACAAGTTTGTTACATTAACTACAACAATAACCTTAGGTTTTGGTTGTGCTGCAGTCTAGGTTGAATGGCGTCAAAATACACAGCAACTTTAGTGGGAAGCTTACGCTCCTACTCGCTTTTATTTACGGCGCCGTATTTTTGTTTAGCCCCTCAATTTTTGCGCTTGATGACAATTGCTCGCTCACGACCGCTCACGACGACTCAATTTTGCTTACTATCAATACCACGTCTTATAGCAAAATTGAACGCGACAACAATACCGTCTCGATAGCCTGCAATTTACATGAAGACAGCGTTTTTTCATTTGTAGATGTTGGCCTTAATCACTATCAGTGGCGGGTCAATTCCCCGCTGCCCGTTAAGTTCTCACAGCCCGCATTTATCATTCCAAAAGGTAACTACACAGCAACCTTAAGCTTAAATTCTATGCAAATTCATACGCCAAGATTTAGGCTGATGAGCATGGGGAAATTTATTTGGGAAAGTCAAAAAACCAGCCTAGTCATGGGCGCATTTTATGGCCTTTGTTTTACCTTGATTTGCTATGTATTGATCATGGGTAGTCGCCTCAATGATCCTATATTTAGGCTTTACGGCGCTTATATCTTCTGCCTTTGTGGATTTGTATTATTCCAAGAAGGGCAATTAAATCTTTTTGTTTCATCTCAGTATAAGCCATTACTCAAACACGCATATTTACTTAGTATTGGTCTCACTGTGGTTTCGGCAACCTGGTTTATGTTGAGTATCCTACTTGTTGACAAACAGTGGCCAAAACTCGTGTTGTTACTTAAAAGTGCCGCGGGTATCGTGATGATCCTGAGCATACTTAAAATTCCCACTCAACAAGCACAAGTGTCTTACTTATTAAGCCAAATTATGGCCTATATCACCCTCGTTATTGTCGCCACTATCTTTGTGCTATCTGCTCTTCAAACCAAGCGTAAAATTGGCGAAGCAAGTTTGGTTTTTGCGGCACTGAGCCTAGTATTAGTCGGTATGGTATTTCGCGTGCTGTTAGTGGGATATAGCCCATTTATGCAGCGGTATGCACTTATTTTTGCGTTTGCCATTGAGTCTTTACTTCTTGCCGTTGCGGTATCTAAACGCATTGGACGGCTCAGACAGCAAAAGCAACAAGCTGAAAATGAAGCAAATTATGATCAATTGTGCGCCATTTTTAACCGTCGAGGCTGGTACAAACAAGCCAACGTACTAGTCGAGCAATTTAATAAACGTGGTGGTGTTTTGGCATTATTTTACATTGACTTAGATAAGTTTAAGTTGATTAATGACCAATTTGGTCACGATGCTGGAGATAAGGCGCTTGCCCATGTTGCGACGTTTTTGTCATCAAGTATCAGAAAACAAGATATTGTAGGACGCCTAGGTGGCGATGAGTTTGCAGCCCTGTGCTTATTTGACGACACACAGTCTGCAGAAGAAAAAGCACAACAGCTGCAACAACAGCTCAATACCTTGCAATTTAGTCATGGAAAACAAGAGGTAGCAATTCAAGGTAGTGTCGGGCGAGCATTTTCCCAACACCCGATAACAGATATCAGCGACTTAATCGCACAAGCTGACAAGCAAATGTATCAGCAAAAAACCTTATCTTAAAGCTTAGGCTGCCTTAAGGTAAGGCTCTTGGCCTTTGTGCTTTACGCTACGTTGATAACTACCTTTGCCTTTTTTGCTTTTTTCAACTTTCGCCTTAAACAACGGGCTGGTTACCAACGCTTTTAATGCGTTGTCTTTAATTTCACCACGCTGATGAGCATGCTGAAGTTTGCTTTTTTTAGTCATGACTTACTCCAAATAAGAATCATATAAATTGATAGTGTTGATGCATAATTTCAGACCATCAACAAGCGCGAATATTAACCTAAATGTTTTAAAGCGCAATGGCTTTTAGCAATAAATTTTCGTCTTTTTTGACTGCTATTTTAAAGTTAAGTTCATACCTACGCTCTATACTTAAATGCAGTCCTTTCAAGTCAAGCTAAACATTCGCGACAATGACCGATATCGAGATTGCAACCGGGATCAGCATACATTATCAGGACGAGGGGGTGCCTCACGCCCCCGTTATTATTTTGATAATGGGTCTTGGGGCACAAATGACGATTTGGCCCGATGAATTGTACTTTGGGCTAGTCAATAAAGGTTTTCGGGTGATCCGTTTTGATAATCGCGACACGGGATTGTCGAGCCACTTGGACCATTTAGGTTCACCGAGTGTGATAAAAACCATGCTGAGCAAAAAACTTCCTATTCGCGCTTCTGTTCCCTATACCCTAGAAGATATGGCCGAAGATGTTGTCGCTTTGATGGCAGGACTTAAGATTAAACGCGCCCACCTTGTTGGTGCTTCTATGGGCGGGATGATTGCACAAATCGTTGCTGCTAAGCATAAAAAGAAAGTGGCAAGTTTGACCTCAATTATGTCAACCTCAGCGTATCCCAAGTTTACCGCAGCAAATGTAAAAGTCATGCTGCAACTAGCAAAAGCACGGCCAAAGTCAGACTGCCACCAATCTGCTATTCAATACAATATAAAACTCAACCAGCTGATCGGCAGTCCTGCTTACCCTCAAGACGAAGGGACGCTACATCAACAAGCCAAACACAGTATTGAACGCGCGCATAACCCGCAAGGATTTAAGCGTCAGCTTGCAGCGATTGTCGCAAGCCAATGTCGCAAGCACACGCTGGCAAAGATAAAAACGCCTACACTTGTTATCCATGGTACCGACGACCCTATTTTCCCCGCGGCCGCTGGCCAGCAAACCGCCGCGACTATTCGCAAATCCAAACTAAAACTGGTCAATGGGATGGGTCATGACTTCCCTCCAATGCTCATGCAGAAGATTGCCAAATGGGTGGCAAAACACGTAACTAAAGCAGAGCGAAAGCGATTAAAAAAGAAACAGCGCAAACAAAATGCTGTCCAGGAGACTACAGATAAAAAAGTCCCGAAAAATCAATCAAACACGCCCCAACAAAACACAGTTCAAAATAAATAACATTCCCTAACATCACGCCCTGTAAAGCCTGAAAGTGCTAGCCTTCGCATCGTAATTCAACCTAAATCAGGAACACCAATTCTATCCTTATCGTTAAATTAAAGTAAATTTCCATTTGACAAACGCACATAAAAGCAACAACAATTAAACCGTTCCAAACTCATTTGGACGCCAAAATAAAAATAGCCATGGATACAACATCAACAGATATCTACCCACAAAAAGTGGAACGATACAAAAGAGGTCAACATGAACATCATTATAGCTAAAACGCGATTCCAACGTTCTTTTATAGCAGCCGCTTTAGTGAGCCTAGGCTTAAGCTCGGCGCACGCAAACAGCGATCTGACAACTGCCAATGCCGCTGCTATCAGCGTTTCAGGAGAAAACCAACCCTATGAGGGCAAAGTCAACGCATTTGATAATAACCACTACAGCAAATGGCTTACTTTTTCAGCTTCCGGTTGGATAAGTTATGCGTTTAGCGAAGCGGTGAATTTAACAGCTTACACCCTCACTTCTGCGAACGATGCGCCACAAAGAGATCCCAAAAATTGGACGCTTCAAGGCTCTCAAGACGGTCAAGTGTGGTTTACTATAGATTCGCAAAACAATCAAAGTTTTGCTTCGAGACATCAAACTAAGCAGTTCAATGTCAGTACCAATCAAGCGTACCGCTTTGTGCGCTTAAATGTCACCGCAACGCAAGGTGCCAATTTATTACAGCTTGCAGAAATCGAATTTATCGGTGCTCCGGCAAACGGTGGTACAACCTTGCCATTTAACCAAAATGGCAGCGTTACCCCTGGCCAATGGGCACATTTTGGGCCATTTACAAGCTCAGCTCCTATCACAGCAACCTTGACTGGCAGCGGTGATGCAGATCTATACCTAAAAGCAAATAGCCAACCGACCACCACAAGTTATGACTGCCAAAGTATCAATGATGCCAGCTCCAACGAGCGCTGCGATATAAGCTCAAATGCGCCGGTTTATGTTTCTGTATACGGTTTCCAAAGCGCCAATTATGAATTAGCCGTCAGTAGCGATAGCACACCACCAAACGACACGTGGCAACGTCCGGAAGTAAACTTTGTTGATGTAAATCCTGAAACACGAGGCTCAGCATTATTTAAACGGATCATACCAAACCCAGCTGCACACATGGCCGAACGCTGTGTGGATGTAGCAAAAGTGCTATACCGCGACGCCAGTGAATCCCAGCGTTTTAGAAAATTGCAGTTTGAGTTGAGAGCCAAAGATCATTGGGGTAAGGATTTCGTTGCCTATAAGATGGGGCAAGACGGTTCGGGTGAGATGACTATCGTCGTTAGCACCGCGCACTTAGAACGTATTTATCGCGATAATAATAACAACGATGCCGTGATCCGTGATGAAATCGACGGCATTTTATTCCACGAAGTCACCCATGGTTACAATAACTCGCCGCTGACTCATGACAGCTATGGTGATGGCAAGGCAAACTGGGCATACACCGAAGGTCTAGCTGATGCCGTGCGGATCGGTGCTGGTTTTCATAAGTCACGCTCACCAGATATCATCAACGCTAAACGCTGGCTTAGTGGCTACACCACAACTGGGTTTTTCTTGCATTACGTCAAACAACAGCACGACTCTGAGTTTATCTACAAGTTTAATAAAGCGGCGAAAGATATGGGTAATTATACCTGGTCATTTGATGCTGCATTTCAACATATCTTGGGCCGAAGTGTTGAAGATGTTTGGAACGAATATGTCGCCTTTATCCAAAATGGCGGACAGCTGGAGTATTAATTTTTAAAATAGTAACTCTGCCACGTAAAAGGGTCTAAGAAATTTCTCTGAGAAACTCCTCTATGAGACTCCTTTACGTGGTATTCGTTATTTTTGTAACGCCTGCTCGTGGGACATTGTTTTTAGTTTAATCGCGAGGCCACAGGAGAAGTAGATCTTCACCACTCCAACAATGATCAAATGAAAGTTTGGGTGGGAAAGCAAATCTAAGTCATAGATATAGGCTGCTTTTATTGGCGCGTCGCCATTTTCTATCATGGCGATTAGCCAATGATAGATTGCAATCCCCTCTTTGATAACCCCAAGCACTATCAAGGCTACGCCCGTTAAAAACAACAAGCGACAATACCACAGCGCAGTTTCTAAACCCGGACAGCGTAAATTACGAAATGGAATAAATTTCATGTCAGTCCTTTAGTTACCTTTTGATTGCTCGATTTTGATTAGCTTAACGGTATGGTGCAACAAAGATAAATCCCCTTCTTTACCATGCCCTGGAATAACCATGTTTGCTTCCGGATATCGGCTCAATACCTTGTGTATAGACGCTTGCCACTCATCAACCGAAGCATCCTCCAAGTTACCTAAATTTTTACTCACCACACTTTTCACAAAGCATCCTGCGAATAAAATCTTAGATTGTGGCAGCCACACGACAATATTATCTTTCGAGTGTCCTGCACCTGGGTAATAGGTTTCAACGACACCTGACTTTATTGCTGCTGAGGCTTGCGGCAAATTATGTGACGCGATAGCGCTGTGTTTTTGGGCTAATAGATGGTTAGTTTGGGCTGATGCATAGGTTGGGATCTGATGTTTATTTAATACCGCTAGGCCACCGCTTGCATCTTGATGATAATGCGTGACCACCGCCCCTTTAATATTGAGCTTGCGGTCCTCGGCCCACAATAGCAGTGCTTCTGTGTCTTGCTCGGTCCAAGGTGTATCAACAATGTAAGCATCTTGACCGTCGACCACAATCAGCCCAGAGCCTGCCACTAACCCCCAAGGTTCAACGTGTAGCGAAGATTCATGTTTATAAACATGCTCTGCTATCGGTGTTACCACTAAAGTCGATGTTTCCGTTGCAACTGTCACACAGGGTAACAAAAATAAGAAAGGAGCTAAAAACTTCATCTGAAGTTGTTCGTGTTAATTAAAAGTGACGAAAGACTATCAAGTTCAAGAATATAAAGTCCAGAAATAAAAATGCGCGGCAACCTAAAATCGCCACGCAAATGGTTGGAGAAGTGTAAATTAGCCTACCAGTGCAAGCAAAATACCAGCAGCAACCGCACTGCCTAATACACCCGCGACATTGGGGCCCATCGCATGCATCAGCAAGAAATTATGCGGATTGCTTTCAAGGCCAACCTTATTGACCACACGCGCCGCCATCGGGACTGCGGATACCCCAGCAGCGCCAACTAACGGATTAATGGGGGTATCACTAAATCTATTCATGGTTTTAGCCATTAATACACCTGCTGCGGTACCAATTCCAAATGCCACGGCACCTAGTGCTAAAATCCCCAACGTCTCAACCGTTAAGAATTGATCAGCTGCCAACTTTGAGCCCACCGCCAAACCGAGGAAAATGGTGGTGATATTAATCAACTCGTTTTGCGCCGTTTTACTCAAGCGGTCTACTACACCACACTCTTTCATCAAGTTACCCAAACAGAACATACCAACCAAAGGTGTTGCAGCAGGTAAAAACAGTATCGTTAGGCCCAGTACCGCCAGAGGAAATAGGATTTTTTCGGTTTTTGATACATGGCGTAGCTGTGGCATCGCAATCTGGCGCTCTTCTTGCGTCGTGAGTGCTTTCATGATTGGTGGTTGAATAATTGGCACCAACGCCATATACGAATAGGCTGCCACCGCAATTGCCCCTAGTAACTCTGGTGCAAGCTTAGACGCGAGGAAGATCGCAGTTGGACCATCTGCACCGCCAATAATGGCGATTGCAGAGGCGTCTTGCAGGGTAAATTCAAAACCCGGAATATAGTTCAGCAATATAGCCCCAAACAAGGTGGCAAAGATCCCAAATTGAGCTGCGGCACCAAGCAACAGCATCTTGGGGTTAGCTATCAAAGCACTAAAGTCCGTCATCGCACCCACCCCCATAAAGATCAGTAAGGGGAATACTCCGCTGTCTATACCTATGTAATACACGTAGTATAAAAGCCCACCAGGATCGGCAAGCCCAGCGACAGGAATATTCGTGAGTATGGCACCAAAGCCAATAGGCACCAATAGCAACGGCTCAAAGCCTTTGGCGATCGCAAGATACAAAAGTCCGCAGCCCACAGCCATCATGCAAAGTGCAGGCACGGTGAAGTTGGCAAGTCCTGTTGCTTGCCATAAATTAAGTAACCCTTCCATCACGACATCCTTATGCTAAAGACATGATGGCATCGCCAGCACTGACGGAGTCGCCTTCAGAGACGAGTAGCTCCGCGACTTGCCCACTGTGTGTTGCGCGCACCTCGGTTTCCATTTTCATGGCTTCCATGATGAGTACCACATCGCCTTCTTGCACCTCATCTCCTGCGCGCACCATAAGCTTAAAGATGTTGCCAGCAAGTGGCGCATTCAAAGTTTCACTGGAGCTTACCGAGGTTGACTGAGGAATAAGCTCACTGTCTTTGACTTGTACTTCTTGTAACTCTCCACCCGGCGCAACCATCACATCGTATACTTTGCCATCCACTTTTACGCTGTAACGCTCACTAGTTGATGACTTGGCTTTAGCAGGCGTCGCTGCAGCTTTTTGCTCTTTGCTTTCAACAAGCGTCGGTTTTGGCTCAAACGCATCTGGATTATTGCGATTTTTCAGGAATTTAAGGCCAATCTGCGGGAATAATGCATAGGTAAGCACATCATCAATAATCTCGTCGGCTAAGGTAATTTGCTCCTCTTTTGCCGTCGCGACTAACTCGCTTTGTAAACTATCCAGCTCAGGTTCAATTAAGTCTGCAGGACGGCAGGTAATAGGCTCTGCGCCTTCAAGCACGCGTTGTTGCAAAGCTTGGTCGACTTGCGCTGGTGTCGCTCCATATTCGCCTTTCAGCACGCCAGCAGTTTCTTTGGTTATAGACTTGTAACGCTCACCAGTAAGTACGTTTAATACCGCTTGCGTCCCGACAATCTGTGAGGTTGGTGTTACCAGCGGTAAGTAGCCAAGTTCTTTACGCACACTTGGAATTTCTTTTAGTACTGCGTCAAGCTTGTCACCTGCACCTTGCTCTCGCAGTTGATTTTCCATATTTGTTAACATGCCACCAGGCACTTGTGCAGATAGAATACGACCATCGACCCCTTTCAAGCTGCCCTCAAAAGCTGCATATTTCTTTCTCACTTCACGGAAATAGGCTGCAACCTCTTCAAGCTCAAGTAAGTCCAGCCCGGTATCACGTTCTGTGCCTTCCACAATCGCCGCGATAGTTTCTGTTGCGCTATGACCATAGGTCATACTCATCGAAGAAATCGCCGTATCGAGCATATCGATACCCGCATCTATGGCTTTTTGATAAGTTGCAGTACTGAGCCCTGTGGTTGCATGGCACTGCATTGCGATAGGAATAGAGACGGACGCTTTAAGCCCAGAGATTAACTTTTCGGCATCATAGGGTTTCAGTAATCCAGCCATGTCCTTGATACAAATGGAATGACAGCCTAAGTCTTCGAGCTGCTTGGCCTGCGTGAGCCACATTTCCAGCGTATGAACAGGGCTTACGGTGTACGAAATCGTGCCCTGCGCATGCGCGCCCACTTTGATGGCCGCTTTAATAGCCGTTTCTAAGTTGCGCACGTCGTTCATTGCATCGAATATTCTAAATACATCTACCCCGTTATGGTGGGCACGTTCAACAAACTTTTCGACAACATCATCAGCATAATGACGATAGCCCAATAGATTCTGACCACGCAGTAGCATTTGCTGTTTGGTTTTTGGCATTGCAGCTTTCAGTGCACGGATCCGCTCCCATGGATCTTCGCCTAAATAGCGAATACACGAGTCGAAGGTTGCTCCCCCCCATGATTCAACAGACCAGTAGCCCATATTGTCGAGCTTCTCAGCGATAGGAAGCATATCTTCCAAGCGCATTCTGGTGGCGAGTAATGACTGATGCGCATCGCGCAGCACTAATTCGGTTAGCTTTAACTGTGACATGCAAAACCCCTATTAATTGTTTTTTCTGTAGGCTGCAACGGCAGCGCTAATGGCTGCAATATGTGCCTGTGGCACACCCTGTGACGATGTTGCTCTGGTTGTTTTTGATCTTGTGGTACTTGGCTCTACTTCTTTAAATTGAGCAGCAAAGTTGGCCAACAGTCGCATCGCAAAAATCAAAATGGACAGAAAAACAAAAACACCAACCATACCGGTCAGCATAAGATTTCCTGCTTGCAGTAGCTGCGCTCCAATATCCATTTTTACCCCTTACTTGCTGTTTGGTTTTCCTATTCGATGTTAACGAACTGGTATAAACCTTCACTTTTTATAGATATTTATTCACCTTATAACAAAAAATGTTCCACTGTAAAGCCTGCTGTAAATTGGTATTACCAAAACACTTAACTTACAAATAATCAGTTAGTTAGCTAGGAAAGCACTAATAAATATGGAAAACCAACGTAATAAATATGAAAAATATTCAAAATAGCGCCAACTAATACTGAGATCCTAATGAATATAGAAAGGATTTTTGATTACGCAAGATAAATTGTAAATTGGACTGACCAAGGGTTAACGTTTACGTAAACGTCATACTGTATAGCGCGTATTTCGCTGGATATAGCAAAAGGGAACTGCAAACAATTTATTCGCGTTACAGCTTTTTCAATATAGATGGGTATAATAATGGGAAATTTTTACCACAACGAACATCTATGCCCTCCCTTGAACAAAATGAAAATTTATCTTTTCAAAGCCAATTTAAGTTAGATAAAGCCTATTATCGAGAGTGTTTTGAAGAATCTGAAGCCAATGGACTTGCTGTTAAGCCGAAATATGGCTTGCTTGTGCTGCTAATTGCATTGGGGCTGTTTGCTATTTACGGGTTGCAGGAGCACTACGTCGGGAACTTTCTTATTCTATTGGCTGTGGTTGAATGCGTCGCTTTCTATTATCGTAAAGCTTGGTGGGTGATAAGACAGTCGTATTCTCGCGCTGCTGGCAATGTCGTCAAAGTTTCAATCACTAAAACTGGTATTAGCACCAAAGCGACACATGCCGAATTTTCTTACCCATTTGACGACTTAGATAAACTCGTTGAAACGAGTAGAGGTTTTTTGGTATTTCACCAAAACAAACCGAGCTATATCAGTAAATCTGGACTTAACGAAGAAGCGATTGCTTTTTTGTCTGGGCAAAGCCAGAAATAAGAAACCCCGCAGTGGCGGGGTTTTTTTTATGCCAGTCAAACTATGTTAACTAACATCGTAATTCAATATTTGGTCAATTACATATTGCCCGGGCTAGATTTCTCAGCCTGAATTCGCATGTAAATTTCTTCACGGTGAACTGAAACATCTTTAGGCGCATTTACACCAATACGTACTTGGTTACCTTTAACACCTAGTACTGTTACAGTCACTTCATCACCAATCATCAGGGTTTCACCTACTCGACGAGTTAGTATTAGCATTCTCTTGCTCCTGTTATTCCAAAATTTAAAAGATTCCGCGTCAAATCCATTTTAAATAAAAGTTCCTAGAAAAGTAAGCAAAAACTTCTTTTACTCAGTACTTTCCAATTCGAATTTGGCATGTAAAGCCCGTACAGCTAGCTCTAAATATTTTTCTTCTACCAGTGCCGAGATTTTTATCTCTGATGTAGATACTAATAGAGTGTGAATATTTTCTTCGGCCAATGCCATAAAAAAGAGACCAGCAACACCTGAATGAGATTTCATCCCGATGCCAACCGCTGAGATTTTTGCCACGTTAGCATTAACCTCTACGGTTGCGCCACCTAAATTTTGTGCATGTTGCGCTAAAACTTCTTCCGCCAGAATACAATCATTTGTGTGCACAGTAAAAGCATAGTCTATTTTTTTCTCACTGTGGTTCAAATGGTTAATCATATCGACTTCGATATTATGCTCACCAAGAAGAGAAAGTATATTGGCAAGATTACTAGGTTTTGCATCTACATTGTTAACTAAGATAAGCGCTTCGTCTTTGACACTCGCTACCCCAGAGACCACTTTAGTATTTTTCATCTTACCTTCCTCATAGCTAATTAAGGTGCCGTTGTCAGGAGAAAACGAAGAAAGTACACGCAGTGGTACATTATATCGACCAGCCGCTTCAACCGAACGGATCTGCAAAACTTTAGCGCCCACACTGGCCAGCTCCAACATCTCAGGAAAAGTAATATGTGATAAACGCCTTGCATTTGGCTCTATGCGCGGATCGGTAGTATAAACGCCATCGACATCAGTATATATCTGACATTCGTCTGCTTGCAAAGCCCCTGCGATTTCAACTGCTGAGGTATCTGTACCACCACGCCCCAACGTGGTGATATTGCCTTCTTCATCGCGCCCTTGAAATCCGGCAATAATAGTTATTCGGTTATGCTCAAGCTCTTGCTTTAAGCGGGTCGTGTCTATTTCTGTGATCCGCGCTTTAGAGAACATGTTATCGGTTTTAATACCAACCTGATCGGCAAGTAAGCTCACGGCAGAATGCCCACGCTTAATGATGGCCATCGCCAATAACGCAATAGAAACTTGTTCGCCGGTGGTGATCAATACATCTAGCTCACGAGAACTCGGACGTGCATCGATTTGTTGGGCAAGGGAAATGAGACGATTTGTCTCGCCTGACATTGCAGACAACACGACCACCACTTGGTGGCCTTGTTGTTGTGTTTTGATAACGTGTTCGGCAACCGCCTCAATACGCTCTACCGAACCTACCGAGGTGCCGCCAAACTTTTGTACAATCAGCGCCACTTGCTGATTACTGCGTTACTTCATTTAACCAAGTTGGAACACTGTTTAGTGCTGCGTCTAGGTTTTCTGGTTGTGAACCACCAGCTTGCGCCATATCAGGACGACCGCCACCTTTACCACCGACTTGAGAAGCCATGTGATTAACTAGCTCACCTGCTTTTACCTGACCAACTAAGTCTTTCGTTACGCCAGCGATTAGGCTTACTTTATCGCCATTTGCTACACCTAGCGCGATGACACCTGAGCCAATCTTGTTCTTCAGGTCATCGACCATGCCTCGCAGTGCTTTAGACTCAGTTCCTGCAACGTTCGCTACGAGTAATTTAATCCCATTCACTTCGGTTACAGAGTCAAGTAGCGTTGCACCCGCGGCACTTGCTAGTTTGTCATTTAGTTGAGCAACTTGCTTTTCAAGGCCTTTTGACTTTTCAAGTAGCGCAGATACTTTTTCTAGCACAGATGAGGTATCACCCTTAACCAAAGCTGCGATTTCAGAAAGCACTTGCTCTTGCTCATTAACATAAGCGATAGCATCAGCACCTGTTACTGCTTCGATACGACGAACACCCGCTGCGATACCGCCTTCTGATACAATCTTGAAGAGACCAATATCACCAGCGCGCTTCACGTGTGTACCACCACAAAGCTCGATTGAGTATCCACCAATTGAAACGACTCGAACTTCATCATCGTATTTTTCACCAAAGAGCGCCATCGCTCCTTTGTCTTTGGCAGCATCGATATCCATCAACTCAGTTTGCAGAGCAAAATTGCGGCGGATCTCTGCGTTCACTGCATCTTCTACTTGCTGCAACTGCACTTTAGTGACGCCTTCAAAATGTGAAAAGTCGAAACGAAGACGATCCGGCAGTACCAATGAACCTTTTTGAGTAACATGGTCACCCAACAAATCGCGCAGTGCTTTGTGCACCAAGTGCGTTGCAGTATGGTTTTTCTTCACTCGCTCGCGACGCTCAGCGTCAATACGCGCATCGGCTTTATCGTTAACACCAATACGGCCAACCACATGACCATGGTGTGCAAATGCATTACCTAGCTTTTGCGTGTCAGTAACCACAAACTCGCCGTTAGCCACTTTTAGTACACCCGTATCACCAACTTGGCCGCCTGACTCAGCATAGAAAGGCGTGCGGTCAAGGATAACCACACCTTGTTCACCATCTTCTAACGTATTGGTATGTTGACCTTCTTTAAAGATTTCAACCACAGTGCCGGTATAGTGCTCAGCATCATAGCCTTTGAAGTCAGTATTTTTATCAGACTTCAAGCGCTCGTTGTAATCTGCACCGAACTTGCCAGCCGCTTGTGCTTTTTTACGCTGTTCTTCCATGCATGCTTGGAAGCCACGCTCGTCAATCGTCATAAAACGCTCACGCGCCACATCCGCCGTTAAGTCCGCAGGGAAACCATAAGTGTCATACAGTTTGAACACTAAATCGCCTGGAATAACGTCGCCTTCAATACCTGCAAGGCTGTCTTCTAGAATAGTTAAACCACGGTCTAGTGTTTTACCAAACTGATCTTCTTCAATACGTAGTACTTTTTCGATAATCGCTTGTTGCTTCACTAATTCTGGGTAAGCTTCACCCATTTGCTCAGCAAGTGCAGCAACTAACTTATAGAAGAATGCCCCTTTTGCACCGAGTTTATTGCCGTGACGAACTGCACGACGAATGATACGACGTAGCACGTAACCACGACCTTCATTCGATGGCATGACGCCGTCAGCAATAAGGAACGCACACGAACGAATGTGGTCAGCAACCACACGTAGTGATTTATCTTCTAAATCTTGTGCATCTGTTACTTTTGCAGCTGCTTTAATCAGCGCTTGGAACAGGTCAATCTCATAGTTTGAGTGCACACCTTGCATAATAGCCGAGATACGTTCAAGACCCATGCCGGTATCAACCGACTGCATTGGCAGCGGCTCCATTGTGCCGTCTGCATGACGGTTGTACTGCATGAATACTAAGTTCCAGATCTCAATGAAGCGATCGCCGTCTTCTTCTGGTGAGCCCGGAGGTCCCCCCCAAATGTGCTCGCCGTGGTCATAAAAGATTTCAGAGCAAGGACCGCAAGGACCCGTGTCGCCCATTGACCAAAAGTTATCCGCCGTCGCAATACGGATGATCCTGTCTTCTGGAACACCAACTTGTTTTGACCAGATATCAAATGCTTCGTCGTCTTCATGATAAATAGTAACTAGTAGCTTTTCTTTTGGCAGCTTGATCACATCCGTAAGGAAACCCCAAGCAAATTTTATTGCGTCGGTTTTAAAATAGTCACCAAAGCTAAAGTTACCTAGCATTTCGAAGAAAGTGTGGTGCCTTGCGGTATAACCTACGTTTTCAAGGTCATTATGTTTACCACCAGCACGAACACAGCGCTGTGAACTGGTTGCTCGCGTATAAGGGCGTTTTTCCGCACCCAAGAAGGCATCTTTAAACTGCACCATACCAGCGTTGGTGAACAGTAAGGTGGCATCATTACCCGGAATTAACGAGCTTGAAGGCACCACTTGGTGCTGTTGTTTAGCAAAGAAATCTAAGAAGCTTTGCCTGATTTGTGCGGTAGTCATATGCTGCATGTGATCATTCACCCTTTATTTCTTCTTGCTCTGCTGCAGTCATTGCAGCTTCAATTGCAAAATCTATTTCATCAAAACTAAAGCCACGATAACTCATGTAACGTACGCGCTTAGTTTTTTCTTTATATTCTATCGGTTGTGCGCAAAGACCGTACTTTTTTTCATAGGTTTTTGCGGCTTGCATGTACCAATCAATTTCGCGCTCAGCGATTAGCGTATGCAAAGTCTCTCGGCTCACACCCTTTTGCCCTGCATCCATTAATACACGCTTTTCTCCAAGTCCTTTTGCAATCTGACGGTTTAAAAAGCTCTCTGCATAGCGGTTGTCATTAACGTAATCGAGCGACTTTAGCCAAGATACCAATTGCTCTGCGACTGCCGCTGTAGCCCCTTTTTGCAGTAGCTTTTGCGTCAATCCTGACTCAGAGTACTCTTGTCTCGACAATAACCAAACCGCATAGTTTTTTAGCTTTTTAACTTCTTGTTCATCCATCAGGCGTCAAAGCGTCCTGAGTCAGACTGAGAGATGTTAGCATTTTCATCATTTTCCTTCTTTTCAACGATAATTGGCATAAACATCGCTTGAAAAGAAACAAAAAAGCCTATCATGGCAACCGGCATAATAATAATCGCCGGGATCATCGACAGCGGTATAGACGCGATGATAAGCGCTGCGACGACCAGGCCGTAAATACTCAGCGCGGCCATATTATGATAAAAAGCGGCAAGCGAGCACTTCATCGCGTGAAAAATACGTTTTTCACCTTGGAAAAACACCTGTGGCACGACAAAAGCGAAGGCCATCATAATGACCGATTGTGCAATCACAAATACGGCAACTTCGGCAAAACTAATATTGCTCGCGATAAGTCCGATAAGTTCATTCGGATCGGTATTTGGGCCAACACTCTCCAGCGCAGTCGCCACATCACTGAATAGCACACCGGCAACCATAGTCAGCAACAGCGCACCTGCCATTTGATAAATACCAACTCGGAACAAGTGTAATCGGCGGCCTTTTGCTGCAAAAGGCTCAAAAATATCAGCTAACTTTATTGGTTTATTGATCTGTTTATTGATAACTGCAAGGTAGAAGCCAGCGCTTAAGAAAGGACCAGACAAGGCAGCGATGATATGAAAAATAGGTGTGAACAGGGGCAATAGACTTACTACCGCCATGAAAATATACATCAACATGAAAGTCATAGGCTGGGTTTTGAAAATTGCCCACCCGGCTTTTAGCCACTGCACGCCCATGCTTGCTTTGAATGTTCTAATTGGTGTCGACATAGTCCACTTAATTTAAGCTATAACGTCTTTGATTATACTGATTACCGCGTCGAGTGAAAAGGCATGAAAAGCGGATTTGTCAGCGCTTTTTAGCATATTTTAAACAAATACTGACGGTTACCATAACCTATGTTGGACATCTTAAGTTTGAGAGAGTTGTAATGAGAATAGTATGTTTGATATGGCAAGCCAACCGAAGCACTTATCTAGTCGGCTTGTTGTAGTAAGCATATACGCTTCGGCTAATCAGCTTTTGATATCTTTTTGATATCCAGCATGTGGGCACCGTGTTGGATCTTGGTTTTTAGATACTGTTCATTACCAGAAACCCCAGCCTTAACATGCGCCTGAGTGCCAACTACCTCATCGACAGTAATACCCGCATTTCTCAACGCCTTCAGCTTTCTTGGATTATTCGTCATTAACTTAACGTGGTTTAATCCGAGCGCCTGAAGCATCAACACGGCATCAGAGAAATCTCTTAAGTCATCTTCAAAGCCGAGGTGGTTGTTTGCCTCGTAGGTGTTCATCCCTTGTGATTGCAATACATAAGCATCGATTTTATTGTACAAGCCAATGCCACGACCTTCTTGGCGCAAATATAACAAAATGCCGCCTTGATTATGCATCGCCTCAATACATTCATTTAACTGTTCGCCACAATCACAACGAGAAGAATGAAAGACATCGCCGGTTAAGCACTCAGAGTGCATACGAATTAGGGGAATTTGCTGCTGACTGTCTGCGCTATTAAATACCAGCGCAACATGTTCCTGGCCATCTTTTAGCCCTGAAAAAGAAACTATTTCTGCAGGGATATTACTATGCTGCCCTACATTCAGCCCGACTCTCGCTCTTACTTCTGCCACGTCTTAATCTTGCCTAATGTGATAATATAACAATATGCTACCATACATGGGATATGGTGTCTCTAAGTTCATTATACAAGGCCAAGGCGGACATCGCATTGGTAAATGTCAAAATTCGAACTAGGCTATATAAAAAGGAAAGCGAAAACATTTATAACTCATGCGCTCTGTTTTTATCTGCCTACTATTTTTAACCACATTCAGCTACGGCTCTGACATTGATTTCAGTGGCTTTGCTACGCTCAAGGCGGTTAAAACAGACTCCCATACCGCCAAAATCAGAGAATCCATCTCACATCCGCACGGTGTGGAAAAAGATGAGCTCGACTTTTCATTTTCTTCTTTGGGCCTACAGGCAGAGTGGCATGCAAATGATAATGTAGAGTTTGTTGGGCAACTGCTATTAAAAGAGCAACACGATGACCAAGTCAACAATGCAATAAAACTGGCTTTTCTACGCTACAATCTAAATTCGAACTGGCAATTTCGTGCCGGACGCACCGGGTTAGACCTATTTTTGATGACTGAATATCGGGATATTGGCTATTCAATGGATATGGAACATCCACCTGTCGAGTTTTATTCTATTATTCCTCACCAAAACCTAGATGGCGTTGACTTGCAGTATCGCGCACCGCTTGATCAGGGCATCGCCAGCATCAAAGCATATTGGGGCCGCTCCGAATCGCCTATCTACAGCGATTATAAGTTTTTTTGGAATGTAGAACTTAAATCTATCTTGGGTGTAGCGGTACAGTACGAAACGTTAAATTGGCTGTTTAGAGCCAACTATACAACAACAAAAGCAGCTAATGAGCATGAACAGCAAAAGCAGTTACGTGAGGCTCTCGCGCAAGTTCCTCTACAAGTTTGGCCAACCAAAAATGAGCTTATCGACTCTCTTTATATTATCGACAAGCGCTTCACCTATAGCGCGCTCAGTATGAGATATGATGATTCGAAGTGGTTGGTACAAAGTGAATTATCGCTGACGGATTCAAATTCCAGCGTGCTCAACCGCCTAAAAGCAGCTTATATCACACTAGGCAAGCGCTTCGATTTAAACACTTTGTCTTTCACCTACTCAGTTGCCAAGTCCGATAATGAGCCAAGTGTAGAACCCGGTCCGCTCGTCCCATTACCTGAATTAATACAAATATACGAAGCTGCTTCCATGCACTCTGGTTTTTATCAACTGGATCAGCATAGCACCTCACTAACGTGGCGACGCGAATTGAGCCCGACGTTAGCACTAAAGTTCAATTGGAAGCATACATCAGCGGACCATTTGCCCAGCGCTTTTTACCTTCACGATACTGAGCAATTTAGTGATCCCGACCTTTCTTTTAACACCTTCACACTTAGCTTTAATTGGGTGTTCTGATGAAAAGGTTACTTACTGCTGTTTTCTTCCTGATTTCTTACCCAATTTCAGCAACAGCTGATATTGCCGTCATCGTTAACAAAGACAACCCCATCGAGTCAATATCGCAGCGCCAACTCATCGACATGTACATGGGAAAATACGTTGCCTTTCCCAACGGCGATATGGCCGTGACCTATGACTACGAAAAATCACACCCTTTAAGAGGTCCTTTTTTCTTGGCACTGACAGGACGCAATGAAAGCCAAATCAATGCTTATTGGTCAAGAATAAAGTTCAGCGGCAAAGTTTCTCCCCCACAGTCATTTTCCTCACCGTCGACTATACTTGAAAATATCAGAAATACGCCAAATGCAATCGGCTATGTTCCAGCAGACTTTGTGACGGGTGATGTGAAGGTAATTTATCAAATCAATGACTAAATATGGGCTGATCGTGCGGCTAGCACTCGTGCTTGTTGTCTCGACTTTTATTTTTTCAATGCTTTACGCTAAGTTATATCACGACCATATTGTTGAGCGTGAACTTCGGCGTTCTAATACTATTATTGGGCAAATTGGCCAAACCGTGTCGTCTTCTTCCTCTATTGCCACTTATCTCAATGACAAAGACCTTGCTGTAGAAGTTATTAATGGCCTAGTCAGTAACGACGTTATCTCTTCGGCCGCAATAAAAAGTGAGGATAAGTGGCTCGCTCAAAGTGTAGGATTTAAATCGCAAAATGCGACCATTATTTCGCTTAATCATCCGTTTTTATTGAGTGAAATTGTTGGTGAGATCTATATTCAACCAAATTCCGTTTTTATCGAGCAAAGTGCTAGAGATATCGCCCGTTCAAGTGTTCAAACTTTGTTGGTTGTCATCATCCCAATCTTAGTCATCTTCACCGTTGTTACACATTTTATAGTTACAAAACCCCTGAGTAACTTAAGTAGTCAAATTGCTAGGGTTATTCCTGGAACACCATTGGATTTAGTCGTGCCTAGGGGGCATGAATCAAGTGAAATTGGTGATATTGCGAGCAATACCAATCAACTTATTGCTAAAACCGCTTCCATGTTCGAGCAAGAGCGCCAACTGCGAGCTGATATTGAAATACTTGAGAAGCGCTTTAGGCTGATGTTTGAGCGCTCCTCTTCTCCCACCCTACTGGTAAAAGACAAAGGTGAAGTGATCTTAGCTAATGATGCCGCTTGTGATTTGCTGGCAGGCATGGCAATTGACCTTGATGAATATTTTCCCGAAAGTTTTGGTCGCTACTGCAAAACTCCGGATATTCTCTACACCTTTACGGAGCATACCTTGGAGCTTAACCAGCCAACTCAGTCAGAGTTTGAGTTTATTAACCCCATGACCGAACAACCTGTTTGGCTGAGTGTCATCATGCTTAGAGTGGAAAGTAGCGGGCAATTCTATTTACAGGTGTTTTTATCAGATATCACGCTTAGAAAAACTGTGTTTCAAGAACTCAATAAAAAGGCTAACCGCGATAAGCTAACAGGCCTCTACAATCGCCATGGTACTGAAATCAAGATCAACGAGTGGTTAGATAACGAAACTCCGTTTAGCTTATTTATTATTGATTTAGATGAGTTTAAACCAATCAATGATATTTATGGGCATAACGCCGGTGACGCTATGTTAAAACACATCGCCACTCAAATTAGTGCTCAGGTGAGAGAACAAGACGTGGTTTGTCGTTGGGGAGGTGATGAGTTTTTGATTGCCTTGCACTGCGCTAAAAATGAAAAATTGCAGCGCATCGCTGAAAACCTGTTAGGGGCGATAAACACCGAGATGATTTGGCAAACGTCAGAAGGGAAATTACTTCCACTGCGAGTTGGTGCGAGCATAGGTATTGCAAGCTACCCAAGAGACGCGGTTGAGCTAAGCCAATTAATCGAATGTGCCGATGTCGCCATGTATACGGTTAAAAAAGACAAGAAAAACGCCTTTCAATTTTACTCGTTAAGCGCTTAGTTATACCGCTCAAGTTAGCACGACAGTCCACCAGCACACCTAATCCTCTTTTATCTGCTGAAAGTGGCTTATCTGCTGCATTGCCTCTTGAATATATTCAAAGTTTGGCTTTTGCTCAGATGGCTTGTTAGTTTCATCGAGCATCTCATAAGTTCCCATGGGCGAGACTTCAACAATTTGCTGCTTACTCACAATCGCATATTTATTGTAGCTACTGAGTAATAGCCAGTTTCTCTTTTTAACTGTTCCGGTTAAGTTATAACCCGTACTATAATCTTCAGGTGTGTTTTTGACCCCTAAGTACTCATTCATCAACGTCGGCACGACGTCTAAGTGACTAGTTACCACATTTGAGGCTTGCCAATACTGCCACTTTTCGCTTTTTGGTCCTACAACAATAAATGGCACCTTTATCTGCGGCTCAGTAAAATTACTATTGTGTCCCCAGTAATTAAGCTTGTTGTCATTAAGCTCTTCACCATGATCTGATGTGATAATCACCAGTGTATTTTCTATATCAAGCTGCGCTAATACCGATGCAGCAAGACTATCTACAAAGTGTGTACTGGTAAGATAACGATTTAAAATTGGTTCTCTATCATAATCGTTGTCCAATAACATATGGTTAATGGGGCCGTGCATTGGCCCAAACCCGGCATGGTAACCCTCAGGAACTGCGTAGCCATGGATTGCATCATAAAAGAGAAAACTGAAAGACGGCTGGTTTGGATCTTTATTAGCATACCATTTAACCCAACTTTTGGTGATCTGCTCATCCCTAGCTAATACGTCATCACCTTTTGTATGCGTTTTTAGCCCCTTAATGCGAGCAAACACGGTTTCATTAAACTCAGGGCGAACAAGTTGTGCAGACGAAAATACCCCAAATTGATAACCCAAATCGCGCATTCTATCCATCAATAATGGCGTAACTCGATTGTTGTAAATATCCTGCCAAGCAGTGCCTGGCAAACCATAAAACAGTCCGGTGATCCCTGTTCGTGTAGAATTTCCAGTAGAGAAGTGTTGATTGAAGACCACACCTTGTTGTGAGAACCGCCAAATATTGGGAGTAACTTGTGCCGTGAAAGCATCATACCGCCATGAATCCAGTACCACAAAAACAATATCAAGAGGCTTTTTAACTGGCTCTACTTCAATAGGTTGTAAAGGATAGTTAAATTGCCCTTGTGTTAAAGACATTGATTTCTGCTGCGCCAATGCAGCCTCATCTAGCAAATCATATTTACGCAAAAAAGAGTTTGCTGTTGCAGGTTTGTAGAGGGGTAAATACTTACTGAATCCTGTGATCGGTTGATATACCGTCGCACTTGCCCAAGCATGAATTGTATTGCTCGCCAACAGGGCAATAATGGTTACGCTAGTGAACTTTCGACCAAAGCGCAGCTGCATTACGGCTCGGGGCTTACTTAACCACGTTAACAGGTAAAACTGGAAAGCAAATATCATAACAAAAATGGCTACCGCTTGAGCCCATGCAATTGGCGAGAACTCAATAACTTGGCCTGCAAGCAGCATATCGATAATAACACCGTTAATATGAAACTTGTAAAGCTCAAAGCACAAGCTATTTGCAATAAGTGCTACGAAAAACAATGCATAAAATAAAGCAAAGCATACGGATCTCACTTTATTTGACTGTAACCATACTAAAGGCATAGCGACAATACTCACTAACGCTGTGAGTAAAGCCATATGGCTCCACGTTGATACGGAAACGTAAAATAATGTCAGTCCTTGATAATCAACAGGGTTGGTATTTACAACATTTATGGTAATTAAGATTGAGCAAAGAGAGTTGATAAGAACCAACCAGCCGAACTGGTGAAACCGATGACGCAATAGCACAGTTCAAAGTGTTCCTTTAATAGAAAATTTGACTGTTATATTACCGTTCTGACACATTAGTGTCACATTAAAAATTGTGAAAAAGTTTAACGCCGAAACAAGCCGCTTTGTTAGTACTGTTTCAATATCGTTTCTTTATAGTTTTCTGCTTTTATTTCAACTTGATACTTGCAAGCCAGTGAATCCAGCTCTGCTTGCCACATCGCCAAATCATCCATCGTTATGGTGTTGTCATCCAATTGCCATAGCTGACGAGATCCCGCATAGCTATACTGAATCGCCGTCATCGCGTCCACATCCCCCTGCTGCGCTGCCTGTTTTAACTTCGCCATTTTACGGGTGATTTTGTTCAAGGATTGCTTTAAGTCCCACACATAACTGACTTCAGTCATAAAGGGATGCGCTTTATGCTTTTTGAGCACGAGCCCAATGACGATGCAGGTCACTACTACACCAGTTAGATTCCAATGAAAATGGCTACCATCTACATCAGGAAATAATTGGATCAATAACTGAGCAATCCCTAAACTACCGAGTGCTAGCGCCACAACGCAAGCAATAATTACTTGATTTAAATGTTTGCGATAACGCGCTTTATTGATCTCAACTAACTTCATAACTACCTATGATCACGAAAAATTAAATAATGTGCTCTGCTTTTCGTGCATTGTAATCCATGGCCTGTAGCCAAACCAAGATACATATCAAAAAAATCTAAAAACTTTCACCCCGTTTCAGTTACCCAAACGTTTTATATACGAAAACAATATAACAGGGATAAAATCATGACGACATTAGCCACTCTTCAACAGCCTAATTTAGCAATTCCAAAACTCGCACTATCGCTTGTTGGCGCAGTTATTATTACTTTTGCCACCTTTGGCTTTATGCAAAACTTAGTTTCTCAGGAACTCACTCCCCCCATTGTCGACATAGAAGTATTTGATCTTACTATTGCAACGGATAGAGAGGACTCTCCAGTCGAAGAAAAAAGGGTAATGCCAGAACCACCAAAACCAATAACGGCCCCAGTTAGACCGACTGAAAATATCGTTGATACAGGAGATAATCTACAAATTAGTAGCGAGACACCTAGCGTAGATTTAGGTAAGTTTACTAACACAATGACGCTGCAATTCTCCACCGATGGGCAAGCGACTCCACTTGTTAGAAGCAACCCTAACTATCCGCCCGCGGCTGCTAGAGATGGAGTGGAAGGCTGGGTAGAAATGGAGTTTGCCATTTCTCCACAAGGCGAAGTGATTAATGTTAAAGTGACGAATGCGGAGCCTAAAAGAGTATTTGATCAGGCTGCTGTCAGAGCACTAAGGAAATGGAAGTATAGACCACTTATTGTTGATGGAAAGCCGCAGCCGCAATACGCTCAGCGCGTTGTATTAGAGTTTACACTGGAACAATAACAGCCATTGATACGTAATCAATTTGAGTCGCTGAGTCACGAAGTAAACTTCTTAATTTAACCTGAGGTTTGGATAAGGAATGAGCTAACTCATTGTTTTTAATACCACATTAAATTATCCCCTTATCTAGCCTGACAGTTTTAGGGATAACAAGGCGAATTTATGCACCAATAGCTGGCTATTGGAAGTGAATTCAACGCAGTTAGCGCTAAAACTGGCTGCTAGAAAGGCATTAATTATCCGAAGCTCAGGTTAATTTAGCTTATTGATATTAGGGTCTGTTGACCCTTGAGACTTAGGATTGCCTATGCTGAGTAGCTTGAAAATGTGGCGTGCTCGCGCCACCAGCAACGTAGAAGATCCGCTTTATGAATATGCGACGACGGGTAAAGTAAAATACCTAGAGCAAGTCATTGAGCGCTATCAAGGTGATTTATTTCACTTTCTAAAAACACAAACACAGGCGGCGTCGGCAGAAGATATATGTCAAAAAACATGGCTAAAAGTCATCGAAAAGAAAAGCGCTTATCGACAACAGGGTCACCCCAAGGCTTACTTGTTTCACATTGCACGTAACTTGCTAATCGATTCAATCAGGGCGTCAGGTAAACTCTCTGAGTTGACAGATAGTAAAGTAGGTATGACCAACTCCAATGAGTTCACAAAAACATCGGAGGAACAGTGGCTATACCAGCAAATTGCTACACTTCCTTTATTACAAAAAGAGGCGCTAAGCTTACAGTTAGAAGGGTTCAGCTTAGCTGAAATAGCACAAATTGTAGGGGCCACACAAGAGACTGTAAAAACTCGAATTAGATACGCAAAAGAGACTCTAAAGTCTCAAGTGGGTGAAGATCATGAGTAATTTAGACAAATTTGACGCCAAGTTAAAAGCGGCTTACCAAGCTAACAAGCAGGAAAAACCGTTAACTTTGGCTACTCGCATCAAGGTGCGACTAGTTAGCTTTGCCCATCATTATTTGGGTCGTATAGAAACTTGGCAGTGGAGCGCGGTTACTTGTTCAGTCGCTTTACTTTTCACCTTATGGTATCAAAATCAACATTTTGATATTGATAAAGAATATAACTCAAATGCTCATTTAGTCAGTTATGGAGATTTTCAACACATCGAAACGCATGAGCTACAGCAAGGCCAGTATCTTGCCCGTATAGATGAACAGAAAAAAGTGCTGGATGCTAGATTTGAGGCTGCGCAACAACAAGTTCAAGAACAGCGTTACGGTCGACTCGTTGCAATTAACGATGATGCTTGGTTAATTGAAGAGTGTAATACCCATACCCTCATCGAGTTAAAACAAAGCCTACTTAGCGTGATGCCACAGCCAAAAACTAGTGTTATCAATTTTAATACGCCAGTTATGCTAGCACTGTCGACCGCCAACAACGGACAAATTATTGCTATTGAAAGTACGGGGCAAAACCAAGTTTTGGCTTGCCCCTAACTGGCGCTTACTCTTAAATCATAATAAGGCTGGCAATAAAGAAGCTGATAATTGCTAATACCCCGCCCACCAATGCATAAGGCAACTGGGTTTTAACATGAGTCAGTAAGTCACATCCAGATGCCAGTGCCGATACCGCACTGGTATCAGAGATAGGCGAGCAGTGATCACCAAATATTCCGCCACTTAAGATAGCACCAAGCACAAGCGACGGCGGTAAGCCTAGCGATTGAATAAGTGGCACACCAATAGGTATTAATATGGCGAAGGTGCCCCATGATGTACCAGTCGTAAATGACATGATTGCACCAGTAATAAAGAGTACAGGCACTATCAAGTAAATAGGCAAATAGTCACCAACTAAAGACGCAACAAAAGTCCCTGTTCCTAACTCTTTTAGACTTGCACCTAAGGTCAAAGAGAGTAACACAATACTTACCAATGGCAGCAGTTCTCCCATTCCCTTAAACCCAACATCCATTAGCTCGTGATGACTAAATCTCTTGCCGGTTAAAAGCAGCAAGTATGCAACCGTTGAAGCTAAGAGTGTGGCATAAAGTACTGATTTAGAGCCACTACCATTTGCCAATACACCATTGCCAGTCCAAAACATAAATCCAAGCATACTTACAATCAGCGTTAATAAAGGGATCAGCATATAACGCGACTTGGTAGCACTCGGCCCACTACTTATTTCAGCCGTTTGGTGTTTTAACTCTTGTTCCGCAGCCTTCATCGGTCCATGAACTTTATCAAAGACAATAGTATAGAGAACAATTAACAGTGCGATAATCGCATAAAAGTTAAACGCGACACTACCCCATAAAATACTCACTGCTGACTGCTCAAGTTCGTAGTTACTCAGCAGCCCAAGCACATAAGCTCCCCAGCCATTAAGTAAAATCAAAATACATACAGGAGCACTAGTACTATCGATGATATAAGCCAAACGAGCCCGACTCATTTTGAACCTGTCAAATAGCCCCCTCGCAACAATACCAGAAGTTAGTACACTCATATTTGATTCGATAAACACAGCCGTGCCAGTAAACATGGTCAGTAAGCCAACCTGACGCTTACTCTTAGCGACGCCTCGATTAAGCAGCATATTCACCGTTGCAGCAACCCCACCTGACTCTCGGATGAAGGCGAGCAATGCACCGATCACAATGCTAAAAATCAAGATCCGGCTGTTACCTGCCGATGTCGCAACCTCAATAACACGTTCGATACTGCCTACAAATGTGCCAGCAACTAGCGACTGCTGGCCATGTACAGCCAATAAAAATTCGGAAGAAACTAACGCTAAAATCAAAGCGATAATCACTTCTTTACGCCAAAACACGACTGCAATCGCAATCAAAGGTGGCAAAATCGAGTACCAAGCCATATAGTTTAGTCTATAAATTCAAAACACTTAGCTTAAGTTAAGCGGTTTAAAACACCAAGCCTTTGCGACTAAATTAAATTTAAGTCAACATTTAACCCTAATACTGGTACAATGAGTGTGTTTTGTGCAATGATATTCCTTTTTGGTCTATCGTAACGTTCCAATTGAACCTATAATATGGACAGATTAATTTAGTTCGGATTGAGTATCGTATGTCTACATTTGTCAAAATAAAAGCACTTCGTCCATCACTCTCAAATAGTGAAGCAAAGCTTGCTGACTTTACCTTGAACTCGGGCGATAAAATCCGTGCGCTTTCCTCCGTTGAGCTGGCACGCGAAGCCGGTGTCAGCCAATCTAGCGTCGTAAAATTTGCCCAAAAGCTGGGGTATAAAGGATTTCCAGCATTTAAACTTGCCGTTGTTGATGCGCTCAACGAGCAAACAGATACCAGCGCAGCAATTGATGAGTTAATTTCCAGTAATGACTCCATCGAGTTAATCGCAGATAAATTACAACTAAAACAGCAAAATGTTATTTCCGAAACTCGAAAACTTAACTCAGCAAAACAGTTTGAGAACGCAATTCAGTTGGTGAAAAACGCACGAAAAGTCATCGTATGTGCACTTGGTAGTACCTTCACTATGGCCCAAGATTTAACTTGGAAACTCCAAAAGCTTGGTATTCCGGCAATTGCTCAGGTCGATGAAATCAGTGCCTCTAGCTTTATTGCAACGATGGGGAAAGACGATCTTTTTATTGTGATCAGCAATACAGGAACCAGCAAGAGCTTGCTAACCTTGACTAATCAAGCTCTGGATAATGGCTGTAAATGTCTTGCCATTTCACGTTATGGTAGCCACTCACTCGCGGAAATGGCAGATGCGATACTGTATTGCATTAATGAAGGGGAGCCACTTAAGCATTCAGGCATGCTGTCTCGTACTTCTCAAGCCTACCTTATTGATGTTTTATTCACTGCACTCGCGCAATCTAACCTGCATTGGCAAAAACGTGTGGATAAGGCCAATGAAAACATGCAAGTATTGCGTAGCGAGTAAGACTTAAACCACTCACGGCAGACTCGTGCTGCCGTTTACCTCTAACAAAAGCCCACTACTACCTCGGGTATAATAAATACTTTTTCCGCTGCTTTAAAAAATCTTGTACATCCTGCTGCCACAGTTTCCTCAGCTCTGATGCCGATTGGCCAGATTCAATGGCTTTGCGGACTTTGTCCGTGCCTGCAAGCTTATCGAGAAAACCGGGGGACTGAAAAAACGCTTTATTCTCGTGTTTGAACTGTGCGTATGCAGCAACAAACCAAGTTAGATCAAAACCTCGTACATTGCTGTTTCTTAAATCCTGCCCAAACGCAGTCACACCATTTAATTTAGGATTGGAAGCCGCACCTAGTACTGGTCGGGGAGTGAACTGAAACTCACCCAACTTAGGGTCTGGATAGCCAAAAACTTGAAATGGAAAATCCGTTCCACGACCAACAGAAATAGGTGTCGCTTCAAAAAAGCACAAAGATGGATACAAGTAGATTGCTTGTTGGTTTGGCAGGTTAGGACTTGGTGGGATCGGCAATCTGTATTCGGTGGTACCGCTATAATTTCGCATTGGAAATACACGTAACTGTGGCGCTTTAAGCGAGGTTAACCACCCTTCTCCTTTAATCATAGTCGCAAGTTCGCCAACGGTCATGCCATGCAATACGGGAATGGGATGCATACCAACAAAAGATTGAAATGGTTTTTCTAATAATGGGCCATCAACATATGCGATATTTGGGTTTGGCCTATCAAAAACCCAAAATTCAATATTTGCATCGGCTGCAGCCTCCATCGCGAGGTGCATAGTGCTGATATAAGTATAAAAGCGTAACCCCACATCTTGAATATCAAAAATAAGCACATCGATATCTTTGAGCTGCTCAGGCCTTGGCTTTTTATTACTACCATAAAGCGAAATGATTGGTAGCCCAGTTTTCACATCTGTTGCATCATCTACTTTAGCACCCGCATCATAATTACCACGAAAACCATGTTCCGGTGCAAAGACCTTTTTAACATCCACTTCTTTATTAAGTAAGTAATCAACTAGATGTTGGTCCTCAATGCGGGATGTTTGGTTTACGATTAATCCGACGCGCTTACCTTTTAACACAGGTAAATACTCTTCTGCGCGCTCAGCACCTAATGTAAGCGCTTCAACAGTTAAAGGAACACAACAAAAAACAAGTAGTAATAAAATTCTGAGTGATTGAAACATATAACGCTTTCTCTAAATAAATACGCGATTAGGGTATCAGTCAGAAAAAAAATGAAAAGTATTTCGGGAGTTTAATCATGCAGTAGTGAATCTCTGAGCGTCGTCGTCTTCAACTTTCATAAAAAATCGCAGGGTAAACCTGCTCCTACATGGATATTAGACACAAAAAAACCGACTTTCGTCGGCTTGTTTATCTCTTTATTTTACCACTTGAGATAAGTAGTGGATGCAGGACGTGTATTGTGGAGAGTGAACCTCCGACCGTCGTCATATTCAACTTTCGTAAAAGATCGCAGGGTAAACCTGCTCCTACACGATACATTTAAGCACAAAAAAACCGACTTT